>JBARBE010000117.1:0-2415 GCA_049792735.1 Candidatus Acidiferrum sp. | reverse complement strand
AAGTAAGGCCGCTCGACGTTCACGACGGCAGTTGGTCTGGCGCTTGGCCAATCGGGACAGAGGCCGCCTAGCTCCCAAGCACCTTCGGGATTGGTGACGGCGATGCCTGACCGATCAATGCACATCGCGGTACTTCCGTTACTAGCCCGCTTGATGATTAGGTTGGACGAAGTGGCCTGGAACGACAAGAATAGCAGTACTGTTCCTGTTAGATTGAAAAACAATGCAATTCGCATCCACGTCCGGTTGGCGAACACGTCTTAGACACCTCGATCCACTCGATACCGCCGCTATTTTAGTCTTCCTTGCTGGCGTATTGGGAGCGATTTATATGTTGCTGCTGCGTCATCCGTAGCAGTTCCTCGATATCCCAGGCGTGCTCGGTCAAATCCAGCTTCATCGCCGGAGCTACCCGTAAGGTTTTGTGAAACTGTCGGATGCATGGCGTTGTGAGAACGAGCGCGGCTAGATACGCACCGGAAACTCTTCCGGATTCGACGAAGGCGCAGCGCGCCAAACTGAAGGCGCTGGCTAGCCGTCCGGATGGTGAGATTGACACCAGCGACATTCCGGAGATGACGGAGGAGCAGTGGAAGAACGCGCGGCGTGGGCACTTCTATCGTCCGCGCAAACGCCAGATTACGGCTCGCGTGGACGCCGATGTGCTGGACTGGCTGAAGGGACAATGCCAGGGCTACCAATCGCGCATCAATGCGATTCTGCGGCGAGAGATGCTGAGCGCGGTGAAGTCGGCCGGGAGGCGTCGCTGAAGCGGAGTCCCGATACCTTGCCATCCCTCAAGCTGAGGATTTGATTTTCGTGGGGACTATGGGTAGCGCCGGGGCTCGTGGTGCCCATGCCTCGAGAATCGCGAGGGGTGGGGCGCCCTCATTTGTGGTGTGCAAGGACGGCCAGTGCCCCGCCTAGGGGGTGGGGCAAACGGCTTTCGTTCCCACGATGCTGCAAGAGAAAAACAGGTGTGGCGGAGAACTTGTCCCTTCTTTGCCCGCGGTCGTGGCCTTGTCGATTCTGGGACTGAATTCGAATCCGTCGACCACACTCAACGCTTTTGTGACGACTTCGGAGTCCTCGCACTTCCCAGCGTCGGCATCGGCCAGAGAGGAATCGAACGGAGTGTGGGGCAATCGCTCCTCCGATCTCCAACTCGTCCCGTCAGCGAAATCGACTTCCAGGATCACAATCTGGACATGTATGGACGCCGCCTCCAGACGCTTCGCATTCGTAATGAATGCGGTCGCAGGGAAGTTGGGGGCATTGCCCCTCGGGGGAGTGACGATGGTTCCATGAGGTGGAATGGGTAGCTCCTGAACCGAGCCTCCGACATACAGCCGTGTTTTTGGCTGTGCTCCACACCCAAGTGGTGCAACCTCGGCGCTGGCCATGGCGACCTTAGCTATCGATTTGTCGGATACGTTTAAAAGAGTAGCTCTGATGAAGCCGCCCTCGTCGTATTGGAGGGACAGGGTGCGCAGCGGAGAGCCTTCCTGTGCTGGAGCATAGACGGAAATATGAAACAGAGGGGGCCCGGTCGTCGCCCCAACAAGCAGCGGCGTTAGAAGCAACGCGAGGACGCTGAACCGAGGCTTCATGAGCATTTACGGCACGACCTCCTCCGGGGTCCATTCTACTGGCGCGGTTGAAGATTGTTTTGCAGGAGTGATTTCCATGCCTCCAGCCGCTTGTTAAGAAGAAATACGCGGGCTTCGTCGTGCGAGAGGCCATTAGTGTTCATCACATCTTCAATCGATGGCAGTTGTTGTCTTTGCCCTTGGTATTCCGGGGGAAAGCGCCAAACTACGCCAGGGTCCTTGAGAAAGTTCGATATGTCAATCAAAACAAAATTGTAGCCTCCACTTTCGTGTGTCCCTTTCCGCAGGTTAGCCTTCCGCTCCGCTTCCAGCTTGTCGGTAATTTCCGCAGCCGGAACATGCTGGGTGTAAACCGAGGCTAGCAGTTTGATCGTGTCTCCCAATGCCTGATATGCCCCGCGGCGCTCTGCGAATAGTTCTGCTACAAACTCCCGGTCGCCTTCGGCATGGCCATCGGAAAAGATTGCGGCGCGAATTCCCGTCTCGCATATGGAGGGGTTGCCCACTGAAGCCTCTGTGGTCTGCCCCGTGCCGATATAGGGACCGCCGTTTAGTAGTGCATCTTGTATAGTCGTCAGGTCAAGCTTTGGGTTACAGCCGGCCATATATGCGACCAGCGAACTTGGGCTCTGATTCCGTAGCACCCGCTTCCAAGAATGTGCGCTGGCTTGAAGAGTGCTGCTCTCGACTATGCTCGGAACCTGCGCGGAACTGCTCCACGGCAGCAAGAACACAATCAGCACGACGAGTAGCGGAAATCTCATCTTCCACGCGGGTCGACCATCACACGCACCATTCATTCTAC
>JBARBE010000116.1:0-4057 GCA_049792735.1 Candidatus Acidiferrum sp. | reverse complement strand
TTCGGCTTGGGGTTTCCGCCGCTGATGCTGATGCCGACAGGACTTTTCCCGCCTCCAGAGCTTGCGGATTCTTCCGGTGAACCGCCAGACACGCCAGATTTTTTCCCTTCCGGCGACATGGAAATGCGCGCAGCGAGATTTCCGGCGGGCGGCTGCATATCGGGCTTCGGTGGCGCTGGTTCAGCAGAAAGAGCGATGAGAGTGGAGGAGCTGGCCCCGGAGGGTTGCGCTGCCGAGAGTTCCGGCGCGGCAACGGAGTCACCGCTTTGGCGTCGCTCGGCTACGCGGGGCGCGGCACCGGCATTCAAGTCGAGTTTCGGACGAGCCGGGCCGTTTTCCGTTGGCGCAAGCGTGATATCCGCTGGCTTCTGCTCGAAGGCGGGCACGTCGGGCAACGGAGTGGCTTTTACCGTGGCCACGCGATGTTCGCGGGGATGCAGTTTAGCGAGGTCTTGCGCACTGATCTCGATATGCGGGCGTGGAGGAGTTGCCGTTGCCTGGAGCTGAACGATATTGGGCAAATTTGGAGGAAGTTTTGGCGCGATCTGCGGCGCAGCGGGATTGATGAGCGTTTGCCGCGGATTATTTGGACGGACCGGATCCGTGATGATGCGCTGGCGCGGATGGAAAGCGTCGGCTGCTTTGGGAGCGACGGATTTATTTAGCTCGGCGTGCAGAATGGGTTTGGGCTTTGCGACGGGAATTTCGAGCGTTGGAAAATCTTCGATCGGGCCGGACCAGGTGAGCTGTGTGTTGTCGAATGCCGAATTGTGCGGCAGCGCAGTGTTGAATAGCGAAAACGGGGAAAGCAAAAAGGCGACGTGCCAGAGCGCGGCGGCGAAAACGGCGCGCCACGGTATGCGGCGTTCGATCCAACACTCTTTGAAATAATCGGCGCCGAGGAGATTTTTCGGAACGAGCGGCCAGGAGAGAAGAGTGCGGACGCTGCTGAAAAAAACTTGATGGAAGTCGCCCCAGGCGATGCCGAGCTTGGGCTCGACAAACATGGGCTCGGACGCAGCCGTAGCTTCAGGAATGGGAGCCATGCGCGCAGCCGTGGCCGCGCCGCCTTGTCCCAAGAGGTTGTACCCACCATTGACCTGGCCCAGAGACATAGAATGCCGAATTATACCGTGGCCGAGCGAAATACGCGCGGTTCATCGCTGTTCAGAGCTGGGAACAGCGGGCCTTGCGGCAGATTGGATAGATGCGGCGCCGCGGGGCGGCGATGTATGACACGCTGTCTTAAGCGTTGGAAGTTAAACGCTCGCGCTGGCCGGGCGGCGCTGCCGGAAGTGAATTAGGAAAGCGAAGAGAATGGCGAGGACGCAGAGCACAGTCACGACGCACCAAAAATGGAAGGCAGCGTCTGTCGCGTCAATATAACCCCTCGCGCCAATCGGAAGTTGCATTTCCTCAAGATACCTACCGAGTTCCGGGATCTGGCCCTTGTCGCCTGAAACGGTGAAACGCTGAAGAATCTGGGAGTAGGGCCGGTAGGTTACGTAAAGCATGACGCTGGAAAGCAAAGCTCCCAGTGCGCTGCTAAAGCAGACCGCCAGAGTCAGCGGGCTGGTGACAAATGACCTTGGCTTCACGGACCCGCCTCGGACGAGAATCCCGAGGGTGCAAGTTAGCAGTAGCAGCGCGCAAAAGAGCAGCGTGAATCCTGAAGCCCGCGCAATGAGTGCATTCCAGCGAGTGAGGTCGCCGCCGAATTCCTCGCTGCGCCTTCGGCTAAGTTCGCGCTCGTCAGTTTTCTGGATCTGGTCCGCAAGCGAAGCGTAAAACGCGGCTTGCGACTTGTCACCTTTTCTCAGGCTGAGCGCGGCCAGCCTCCGGGAAGCTTCGCTGGTGTCTCGCCCGAGAAAGAAAAAACCGCCTTCCGGCTGAAGCATCTGTCCAAACCTTGCAACCTCAAGATATTTTTCTGCTGCTCCTGCGAAGTCACCCTTTGCTTCGAGAGTCTGGCCAGATTCGAGAAGACTCTTGGCGTACCGCGAAGAATCCCATGAGCTATAGCTTGTCAGGCTGTAAAACCAGCGATCATTGATGGCCTCGAACGGATCCCGGATGTGGTATCGCGAAAGCACCCCGCGGTCTAGGTCCACAAGCCGGTCGCGGTAACTATCTAGCTTTTGGGATCGAAAGGCGGCGGCCATGGCACTTTGCCAGGCCGGGCTTTCGTGGTTCTCGCGTCCGGACATAATTCCTTTCCCAAGTGCTGGACGACTTGTTTCGTGAACTACCTCGTCGATATCAATATTCTCCGCAACGATAAAATAGGGCAGAGCGTTCTGTGGATCATATTTTTTCAGATCGGAGACCCAACGATCGACTTGAGGAAACGAAGAATATTGGGCGGCAATGACGCCGTAGACCCACGTAAGGTTCGGTTCAAGACGAACAGCTTCTTCAGCTAAGCGCACACTCTCTGAAGGGTCCGAATGGCGAACGGCGACGAAGACCAACGACTCGGCGTCGTGATTCTGTTCGGCTTTCTTCCCGAGCGCCTCCAACTCTGGATCAGACCCGCGGCCCTGCCAGCGCTGATTTATATGCAGTATGTCGTGCCATTGGGCGAGAGAGACTTGGAAGGCTTGGCGGAAGACGGGCACGAGGAAAAAGAGCAGAGACGCGACGACGCACGCGGCGGTGGCGGTTAGAGTAGCTTTGCGCATGGGAATCTCCTTGGCGAAAAGTTCGCTGGCGGAAGAAACGGTGCGGCGATGGCTGCCGGGAAGGATGAGCGCGAGCATGGCGTGTTTCGCAAGGACGCCTGCGCCGCCGACGGCCCAAATAAGAGCGGACCAATTGCCTTCCACGTGATGGAGCTCGCTGAGCATGCCGCGGCCCCAGTCGAGCGTGTCGTGAGGCGCGATCCAGACCGCGAAACGCAAAAGCAGAATGGCGAGGCTGCGTGGAAAGGCGATGGGCGTCATGCTTTGCCTCCGCTGAAGGCGGGGCGGTGGGCGCGTGCGGCGGCGCGCGCGGCGGAGGGTGAAGTCGCTTGCTGGGCGCGGGCCAGTGCGGCGCCCTTGGGAGTGAGGCGGTAGGTGTGGCGCGGCGGGACGCCGTCTTCGGTGGTGACCCACTTGGTTTCGAGCAGCGAGAATTTGGCTAGGCGCATGAGAATGGGATAGAGCGTGCCGGACTTGAGGCCGGTTTCGCGGCTGAGCTCGTAGCCGTAGCGCCAGGCGGTCGGGCGCTCGATGAAGCGTTCGAGGACGCGAAGGGTTTGCGGGGATAGGCGAGGGGTTTTCATGGCCACAGTTAAAGTCTACATATATAGAGACTATTGTCAAGCACGATTTGTTACACGTTTCCACAGCCGAGCAATACATGCGGGTAGCACAGGCACTCTTGCCTGTGATTGTTTTCATGGCACGTCCGGAGCGAAGAGCACAGCCAAGAGTGGCTGTGCTACTGGAACCGCTCAAGGGCCGGCGAGTAGGCGGTAGAAGGAAAGAGAGGCGTCGCCTTGTTTTAGGAGGCGGGTGCGGCGGAGTTGGCCGGATTGGTCGGGGAGTTGGAATTTGTGGTGGTGCTCGAAGATGACGAGGGCGTCGGGGGCCAGGAAGTTGGCGGTGGCTAGAAATTCAAGAGTGCGGGCGTAGTCGATGTGGGCGGCGTAGGGGGGATCGACGAAGATGAAATCGAAACCCGGAGTGGAAGGAGCGTGGTGCGCCGCGAGTTTTTGGAGGGCGGTAAGGGCGTCGGCGGCGAGGATGGTGTAGCCGGTGGTGATTTTGAGCGAGTCGAGATTTTGGCGGATGAGCTTTGCGGCGGGCGCGTGATTTTCGATGAAGGTGACGTGGGCTGCGCTGCGGCTGAGCGCTTCGATGCCTACTGCGCCAGTGCCGGCGAAGACGTCGAGGAAGCGCGAGCCTACGACGCCGGGTCCGAGGATGTTGAAGAGCGTTTCGCGCAGGCGGTCGCTGGTGGGACGAAGCGCGAGGCCTTTCAGGCTCTTCAGGATGCGGCTGCGATATTTGCCGGCGATGGTGCGCAGGAGTTTGAAAGAAAAATGGCTAAAGGGCGTGGAACGAGTCGCGGC
>JBARBE010000115.1:0-7708 GCA_049792735.1 Candidatus Acidiferrum sp. | reverse complement strand
GAACCAACACTTGCGGGCCATCCCGCAAACGCTCATTCCAAAAGACTTACACGATTTGTAAGTCCTTTATATCCAACGTTTACAAATAATCCGGGGGGCCTCAGCAGACCAAGCCTATTCCTCCCGGATGTGTACTCCGAGGTGTATCGCAGGGAGGAATCGTTCCAAGACCTCTGACCATGAGCAGCTGCCGTTTGAACCAGCATCCAGCCAGGTGCCGGTGGAAACCGTCGCCTGTCGGTGATCCGCGCTACTTCCCCGCCCGGCGAAGCAGTTTTGGCGGCGCCAGCCAAAGCAACTGTCCGCTTGGAGGTGAAACCCGCTTCAATTCCAGCAAAGCAACTCCGGCCTTCTTAAGGGAAGTAATGTGATGTTTCGAGCCCAGCGCCGTCGCAATCACATCATCCAGTTGCGGCGCATGCCCAAAAATAAAGAGCGTCGAACTTTGCTTGTCCTTCACCAGTTCGCGGAAAAAGAGCGTCGGCTCCGCACCCGGCAGCAGCAAATCCGTTCGACGGATCTTCTGCTTGGGATAGTCGAGCGCCGCCGCGAAAATCTCCGCCGTCTGCATCGCCCGCACGTAGGGACTCGAGAGCAGCAAGTCGGGCGCCGCGCTCAGCGCCGCTACGCCTGCAGCCACTCGCTTGGTTTTCTCGATGCCCTCCTCGGTCAAGTATCTTTCCGGATCGGGCGGACATTTAGGATCTTCCCGGTCGATCGCGATGCCATGGCGCACGACATATATTTCCATCAGCGTGTTCTCCCTTTCGCGAATCTAAACCATGTCTCAGCCGCTCGCGCGCGAAACTCGCGGCCGCGTTTCCTACGAAGCAGCTTGCCGGAAATAGAGCCGCACGTGAAATTCCTTTTCAAACAGTTCCGCGCTGCGGTTCGCGTCCAGCAAATCTTCCGCCGCGTCGCCCCGCGCCTTGATTTGCAGGCCCACCGCTCCGCCTTGAAACGTTGCGTGTACTTGCATCACGCGCTGCCGGTGCGAATGGTCCAGCGCTTCGGCGATCCGCAGAATCGCCGCAAGCCGCCGCGCAATCCTCTTGTCGTTGTTGTTCAGGGAAGAGTACGCCGCATGATGGCTCGCCGGATCGGATTTTCGGTTGTGATAACGCGCCAGCGCAGCCACGATCGCGCGGTCCCGGCCTTCGAGCCCCGGGATATCGCTATTCATCACCAGGTATTCGCCATGCTTGTGATGCCCATGATGGCTGATCATGTGCCCCGTGTCATGCAGCAGGGCTCCCGCCTCCAACAAGACTCGAGCTTGCGCCGGCAGATGGTGTACCGGCTGAAGCTGGTCGAAAAGCAGAATGCTAAGCTCGCGTACGTGCTCGGCGTGCGTCTGATCCTTCTGCAACCGGCGCGCGTAACTTCGTGTTCCCACAAGCAATTGGCGCGCGGCCGCGTCGTACCGGTGCGGCTCCGTCCGCGAAAATGCCTCGCGAGCAATCTCCTGGATCACTCCCTCCCGCAGACCTACGCCGGGGATAGAAAAATTCCGGATGTTCAAGTAACGCCCCAGCGTAACAAACGTAATCGCCGCTATCCCAATCACGTCCGCGCGGTCTCGCCGGATGGCGTAACTTTTCATCCGCTCGCGAACATCGCGCTCCAAAAGATCGGGGAGCCTCTCGCGCAACAACGAAACCTCCAGCGTCTGCAAGCCATGCAGTCGCGGGCCGGGCGCGATGTTCGCCAAAGTTTCCGCATTCCCTCCGAGCGCCACCGCGATTTGCTCGCCAAGATTTGGCCGTGATGGTATCCGCGATTCCAGCAACGCGCGCACGTATCTCCGCACCTGCTCCGCTTGCGCCGGCCGGATCACGCCTGGAATATTGAGAGTGCTCATCAGCCGCACCGTGCCCACGGGCAACTGCGCGCCGAGCTCCACGGTGTGATCGCGAAGGATGCTGAGTTCCAGACTTCCGCCGCCCAAATCCGCGATGCACCGCAGCGGCGATTCCGGTCCCAGCGCCGCCAGCACCGCAACCCGCCCAAGCCGCGACTCTTCCGCGGAACTGATCACTTGCAGTGCGATTCCTGTTTTCTGTTTGATCTGCCGCACGAATGCATCGCGGTTGCGCGCCTCGCGCGAAGCGCTGGTGGCCACCGCGCGGTAGCGCGTGACTCCAAACTCATCCATGATTTCGTGGAAGTGGCGGAACGCTTTGACGCCTCTTTTGAAGAGCTCTTCGCTGAAGCGGTGCCGCAGAAAAACGCTTTCGCCAAGCCGCAGCGAATATCGCTCGTTCACCAGCGGCTCGATATCCAGCGCCGAATAGGCCCGCGCCACAGCGAGGCGCAGCGCATTCGAGCCCGCGTCGATGGCGGCAATGTGGACCGGGTCGGACATTTCGGAATTTACCGCCAGAGATGCGCAAGCGCGGCGGAGGGCGTGTACTTCGTCGCCCGAATCCCCAGTTGTTCGCCGATCCGCAGGCGCAACTGCTTGTTAACGGCGGAAACGCTCGCTTCGCCGTCCAGCTCGATGAAGGAGTGCCGCTTGGCCATCACTTCAAATTCGCGCTTGATCATCGTTTGATAGCGGATGAACGACCAATACAGATCGTGCGAAAGCGACATGTCTCGCCCCGCTTCCCAATAGCTGATGGCCTGCGCCTTCTTAAATTCACGAGCGAACGCCGTCTCGGGACGCACGTTCAGCCAGAAAGTTAAATGCGGCCGAAGCGCCATGGCGTACAAACCGTTCAAATAATCACGGTTGATTCCGCGCACCACGCCGCGCGCCACCAGCGTAAAAATAAAACGATCCGCAAGCACGACCGTTCCGGAACGCAGTGCCGGCAAAATTCTATGCTCAACTTGATCAAAAAAATCTGTCGCGTACATCAGCGCCAGCGTGAGCCGCGTAACTGCGTTTTTCGCCAGCAGCTCGTCGATGTCGCGCCCCACGAGATTCGACCGCCGCAATCCGCTTGTCTGCACTGCGAACCCTTCGGACTCCAGCCATTCCTGAAGCAGCGCGATCTGCGTCGAGCGTCCCGAGCCATCCATCCCTTCGATAACGATCAGGTTCCCGGTGATCTCGCTCGGATCAAATCCGACCAGCGCTTCGCCGTAAAAAAACTGCGCCGTGCCATCCTCGCCAGGCACAGGTGCTTTGGCCGGCGGCAAAACCGGCGGCGGCGCGGCGCCAGGCGCCTGCGGCGCATCGACGGAAAGAACCGGCGCGCTCGGCTTCTCTTTATCTTTTTCCTGATCGGGCATGCTCACTCCGGGACCGAAACCCGTGGCGCAAAGCGTTTCAAATCGATTTTGGACGCCACGATGTCTCTCATCTGCTTCTGCAGCTTGTTCACCGGCAGCGTTCCATCCAGCACCACGAAATTATCCGAGTCCACCATCTTGTCGTACTCTTCGAGGATGCGCGCTTGGAAAAGCCGAAAACTCTCCGCGCGGTCGTAGGACAGCGCCATATCCATTCCGGCTTCATAGTATTTCAATTTCGGGCGCCCACTCAAGATGCGGTGCACAGCGACATCCAAAGGCGCGCGAAAATAAAACGTAATGTCCGGCACCGGCGCAAACCGGTAAAGATTTCTCAGCCATCGCCCCGGGCACCCGCGAGCCGCGTCGCGCGCGAAGGCGGTGTAAATATACCTGTCGGCAAGCACCAGATAATCGCCTTGCAGCAGCGGCATGATCTGCCGCTCGCAGCGGTCCGCAAAGTCCGCCGCATGCAAAAGCGAAAACGTGGTCGGCGTCAGCAAGCGCCGCTGTTTTCCCCGCCGCGTCGCGGACTTCACCAGCGGCGATGAATTCCACTCCGTAAAATGCAGCCGGTAGCCGCCAATTTCGAGCCAGCGCTTCAACAAATAAAGCTGCGTGCTCTTCCCCGAGCCGTCCGTTCCTTCCACGACGATGAGCGCGCCGGGATATGCGCGGCTCGGCACCGGCTTTCCCGGCTGCGGAAGTGTAGATTTGCCCGCTTCCGGACGAGGCAACTTTTGAGCGATGTCCTGATTTTCCATGAAGTTCTTAGCGAGAAGCGGTCTGGCAACTCAGCGTAGACCCGCATTGTTACAAACTCATTACAGCACACCTCGCGATGCGCCGCAAAGCACGCCGAAGCTCGGCTTAGAAAACGGAAACTTTAATTCGCAAGAATTTCTTCGGGTTCTGCCGGAAATCTCCGATGAGCAATCGCAGGTCTCCCGTCAACCCGGTCACACTGTCGTAGAGTTTCGGATCGGAGAACAGTTTTCCGACCGTCGTCGTGTTGTCGTTCAGTTTGGCGGTAGCATTCGCCACGTTGTCGGTGGTTTCACGCAGCTTGGTGTACAGCGAATCGTCGGTCACTAATTTGCCAAGCGTGCCTTTGCCTGCGCGCACGTCTCCTATCACCGCGTTCCCATTGGTGATCGCTTGCTTCGCTTCATCATAGAGCGACGGATCATACAGCAGCTTGCCGATGGTTCCTTTCTGCGAGCGCACATCCGTCAAAATCACGTTTGCAGTATCCACTCCTTTATCTACTTTGTTGTAGAGCTCGTCCGAACTCATCAGCTTGCCGACAGTTCCCTTGCCTTCTCGAACGTCCGCCATCATCGCGTCGCCCTTTGTGAGAATCCCGTTCAAGTGGTTATAAGCCTGATCGTCGGTCAGCATTTTGCCCAGCGAACCTTTTCCTTCCTTTACGCCGTTGATCAAATCCTGGACCTCATCCGACAGCGCTTGGAGATTGCCGAGTAAATCCGCGCTTCGCTCGACGACCTGCGTCAACGCCTTTTCTTCGTGTCCCGGCACTTCTTGGCCATCCTTTAGCGGCACACCCGTGATTCCGCGGGTGATGTTGACATAGCGGTTCCCCAGCAACCCCTCGGTGACCAGACTGGCCGCGGAGTCCGTCAAAATATATTTCTGATAATTTTCACCCACGCGCATCACGACCTCGATGTTTCGGTTCTTATCAACGGGCTTTCCCGGAGTAACGGGAGCGATCCGGATGGCTTCGACATTTCCCACCTCTACCCCATCCAGGCGGACCGGAGCTCCGGCCGACAGCAACGACGCTTCCGGCAAATAAGTAACGAGCCGATATTTCGGCCCAATCGTGCCCGCCCCCGTCACATAGAAAATGCCGGCGGCCAGCACCGACAGCCCCACCAGCACGAAAAGTCCCACGCGCAGTTCCGTCCACGTCAATTGTTTGCGCTGCGCCATTTTCCTTCCCTCCCTTTCGTTCTCCCGAAGAACTACCTACCATTCACACCAAAAACCGTTTCAGATAATCATCTTTCGTCCGAGAAAGCTCTTCCTGTCCGCCCTCGAAATAAACTGCGCCTTCCCGCAACACCAGAAACCGTGTCGCCGCCATCTTTGCCCCCGCGGCCCCATTTCCGCTGGAAACACTATGCACTACCTTCTTCGTCGCCGGATCGAATCGAAAGTTCGCCAGCGCGAAACCATCTTGCAATCGTTGCGTGGCGAGCAGCGCCGTCACGCCGTACGCGTCGCGCAGCCGCAGGATCAGCGTGATGATCGTTTGCGAAGTAACGGGATCAAGGCCCGCCGTCGGCGAATCATACAGCACGATGGGCGGCTGATTGATCAACGCCCGCGCGATGGAGACCCGGCGCCGCATTCCTCCGGAAAGCTCGGACGGAAACAGGTCCACCGTGTGTTCGAGTTCCACGAATCGCAGCACCTCGAGCACGCGCGACTCCAACTCATCGCCTTTCACGCCGTCTTCCAGCAGCCGGTAGGCCACATTGTCCCCGACGGTCATGGAGTCAAACAGCGCTCCCTCTTGAAAAACAAAACCAATGTGCCGCCGGAATTCGAGCAGTTCCCGCTCCTGCATGGTGGAGATTACCTTGCCGAGCACTCGAATTGTGCCTTCGGATGGCCGGAGCAGTCCCGCCGCCAGTTTGAGCGACAGAGTTTTCCCCGTGCCAGTTTCGCCCAGCAGCACGAGCGTCTCTCGCTCCTGGACCTGAAAGGACACTCCGCGCAAGATGTCGCCTTCTTCGAAGCCGATGCGTACCTTCTCGAATGTGATAGCCGGATGGGAGCCTGAACTCGAGGTGGCGGCGTTAGGCATCGGGTGTGCCCGCCATTATAGCGGCAATCGTGCGCTCCCGCCGAACACGAAGAAATCCGCCCTGTCGATCGACGAGGCGAGCCTCGGCCAGAGTATTGCAAGGATTAGAAAAGCTTGCCCGCGAGGTACAGCGCGACTTTGGTGAGAAAAGCGTCGGCCACGATGATCATCACAGAAGAGAGCACGGCTGCTTGCGTCGTGGCCCGGCCAACGCCCTGCGTGCCTCCGCGGACTGACAGCCCTTTGTAACAGCCAATGGTCGCGAGAATGAACGCGAAAAAGAAAGGCTTGGTGAATCCCTGCATCAAGTCGGCGAAATCCAGCGCGTCAATCGCGCGGCGCCAGAACTCGATGGCGGTAAGCTGGAGTGAGAAAACCGAGGCGACACAGCCGCCGATCAATCCCGTGAAATCCGTCATGGCCGTCAACAGCGGAAGCATCAAAATCGTGGCGATGGCCCTAGGCGCTACCAGTTTGCGGATCGGATCGGTTCCCATCGCGCGCATGGCGTCCACTTGTTCGGTCACCAACATGGAGCCAAGCTCGGACGCGATCCCCGTGGCGCAGCGGCCGGTCACCAGCAGGCCGGTCATCGAAGGCCCTAACTCCCGGACCAGCGCGATGGCCACCACGTCGCCGGTCAGCGAACTTTGGCCAAAGCGGGTAAATTGCGATCCGGTCTGCAGCACCATCACCGCACCGATAAAAAATCCGGAAAGCAGGATAATCGGCAGCGATCCGGCGCCGATGTTATCCATCTGCTGCAAAATATCCTGGAGGTAGTAAGGCGGGGTAAAGATGCAGTACAGCGTGCGGCCGCAGAGTATGGCGTAGTTCTGTACGTCGGCCACGGCGTTTTTCGCCGCGTTGACAATCACTCCCGTGACGGTGAACCGCTCTTCCGTCTTGGTTTCGCTGCCTGCGACCTGGAGAGGTGTGTCTGCCACGAGTACCCGTTTCGCCTGTGCCCCGCCGAATTCCGCGGTAAAATTTCTGGAAGGAAGCCTAACCGCGCGGCATAGGCACGTCAAGTAAACTGTCGGGCCCACACGCTGGACGCATGACATGACGGCGGCTACACTGCTTGTTTCCACGGGAACAGGTTTTCGGATGAGCGAGGGTGTTTGCGAAGATGCTGAAGTTCTATACCGCGGGTGAATCGCACGGACAGGCGCTGCTGGCGTTTGTTTCTGGCTTGCCAGCTTCGTTGCCTGTCGATTTGCAATTCATCAATCACGAGTTGCACCGGCGGCAGCTTGGGTACGGGCGCGGGGGGCGGCAGAAGATCGAGAAGGATCGGGCTGATATTTTCGCGGGCGTGCGGCATGGACAGACCATTGGCGCGCCTATCGCGCTGCGCATTGAAAACCGGGATTGGGCGAATTGGGAAAAAATCCTGCCTGTTGAAGCGACGGCAGAGTCCCCGGCGAACGAGCGAAAACTACTTGCACCTCGACCGGGACACGCCGACCTGGCAGGTTCGCAGAAATTCAATTTTCATGATGCGCGCTACGTGCTTGAGCGCGCCTCCGCCCGCGAAACGGCGGCCCGCGTCGCGGCCGGAGCGTTTGCGAAATTGCTGCTGCGCGAATTCGGCACGGAAATCGCGAGCCATACGATTCAAGTTGGCCA
>JBARBE010000114.1:0-31646 GCA_049792735.1 Candidatus Acidiferrum sp. | reverse complement strand
TTGGGGCGCGAAGCAAGGTAATAGAGCAGCCGGAATTCGAGCGTGCTGAGCGGAACGGGTTTGCCGGAATGGCTCACGCGGTAAGACGCCGGATCGATGGCCAGCTTGCCGATCTCGATGACACGGGGCGAATCAGCAGGCGGCTCCGCACGGCGGAGCAGCGCCTTGACGCGCGCGAGGAGTTCGCGCGGGCTGAAAGGCTTGGTCACGTAATCATCGGCGCCCATTTCGAGGCCCACAACGCGATCGGCTTCGTCACCGCGCGCCGTGAGCATGAGAATGGGGAGACGGTTCAAAGCGTCGTCTCTGCGAACTTCCCGGCAAATATCGAGGCCGGAGAGCTTCGGAAGCATGAGATCGAGAAGGAGCAAATCGGGAGGCGTCTTCTTGAGCGTGTTCAGGCCAGAGCTGCCATCGAAAGCCGCGCTGACCTGGAAGCCTTCGTTGGCGAGGTTGTAACGAACGAGTTCGACGATGTCCTTGTCGTCCTCGATGATTAACACGCGTTTCATATAGTTGGCACGTTCCGCTCGCCGGCTTGGCGGCAGTTTACCGTAGGCCGTGGATTTGGGATAGGAGGAGGAAAGATTTCGAGCATTTTGAGTATGAGCTTGTCGTAACACGATTCATTCTGGCAGCGCGTGTGTAACGCGGGGATAACACGTATGTGAATGGAGTGTAAACGGCAAATTCAGGGCTCAAACCCCGCTGGAAGTCGTAAAAGCGAGTGCTAATAGCGTTTTTTGCTCGAGTTCGTGGGCTTTGGCTGAACCGGTGGCGGGGCTGGCGCTAGCGGAGCGCTTTACGGAGCGAACTTGAAGCCCCCGAGCTTGGGCGAGACGCTCGAGGCGGGGCAAAACGTAGAAAAGCGCGCCCATGTTGGCGGGCTCTTCCTGAACCCACACGATTTCGCGGGCAGCGGGATGCCCGTCAAGTGCGGCTGAGATTTCTGTACGCGGCAGGGGGTAAAGCTGGTCGAGGAAAAAGATGGCGGTGCTGGAATCTTTGCGGCGGCGGCGTTCGGCGCGAAGTTCGTGGCCGACTTTCCCGCTGGCGATGAGGATGCGTTTGGCATTCTGCACTTCCTGGTCCGGGACGAGCGGAAGGAAACGCGGGCGCGTGAAGTCTTCGATGTTGGAGCTGGCATCCGGATGACGCAACATGCTCTTTGGCGTGAAGACGATAAGCGGCTTGCGCCAAGCGCGACGGGCCTGGCGGCGAAGCATGTGGAAATATTGCGCGGCCGTGGAAGGCTGGCAGATTTGGAGATTGTCTTCGGCAGCGAGCTGCATGTAGCGCTCGATGCGGGCGCTGGAATGCTCGGGGCCCTGGCCTTCGTAACCGTGAGGAAGCAAAAGCACAAGGCCGCTGGGGAGATTCCATTTGTCTTCGGTGGCGCTGAGGAACTGGTCGATGATGACCTGGGCGCCATTGGCAAAATCTCCGAACTGCGCCTCCCACATGACCAGGGCTTCGGGATAGTCGCGGCTGAAACCGTATTCGAAGCCTACGCAAGCGGCTTCGGAAAGCGAAGAATTGTAAATTTCGCAAAAGGCCTGTTGGCGGGAGAGATGGGAGAGCGTGAGGTAGTTGTGCTCGGTTACCGTATCGATCAGAACGGCGTGCCGTTGATTGAAGGTGCCGCGCTGGGTGTCCTGGCCGGTGAGGCGAACGGGATTGCCTTCGAGAACTA
Source organism: Candidatus Acidiferrum sp. (assembly GCA_049792735.1). Taxonomy (GTDB): domain Bacteria; phylum Acidobacteriota; class Terriglobia; order Acidiferrales; family UBA7541; genus Acidiferrum. Next base: position 29,953 of record JBARBE010000114.1, on the reverse strand, counting down.
GAGAGCCGAGGGCTAACGCTTCGGCAAAGCCGTAGTCGATAGCGCGCTTGCCGTGGCCCATTTCGGTGCGTTGTTCGAGAAGCTTGGCAATTTTTGGATGCAGGTGAAAACCGGCGGGTACGCGCACGAGCCCGTCCGTGAGCTCCGCGAGATGTTCGCGAGACAATCCTGTATCGACTTCGTAGGCGGGATCATATTTGCCGTGTTTGTAGGGTGACCAGTAGTCCGGCAGTTTGCGTAGATGCGGGATTTTCGTGAGCTGGCCGGCCTTTTGCTGCTCTTCTTCGTATTCGTTTTTTACGCCTTCAACGATCAGCGAGGCGTCGATACCGGTCCGCTCGGCGTAAATCTTCCAGAGCGGCGCATGGTTCTTAATGCGCTCGTAGAGAACCGGCTGGGTAATCGTGGGGTCATCGACTTCGCTATGGCCGTGGCGGCGATAGCCGATGATGTCGACTACGACGTCGCTGCCGAACGTGGCGCGGTACTCGGCGGCGAGCTTTCCGATGCGCACGACTGCGTCGGGATCCTCGGAGTTGACGTGAAAGATCGGAATGCTTTGGCGTTTAGCGATGTCCGAAGCGAAGCGGGAGGAATGCTCCTGGGCGGGCTGGGTGGTGAACCCAATGAGATTGTTGACGACGATATGTACGGTGCCGCCGACGGTGTAAGCCTTTAAGTCAGCAAGATTGAGCGTTTCCGCCAAGATGCCTTGACCCGCAAAGGCCGCGTCGCCGTGCATCACGATGGGCCAGACTTTGTTGAGCGTTTCGCGCGAGCGATCAATGATGGGCCCGTCGACGCCGTGGCGGGTCTGTTTGGCGCGAGCGCGACCCATAGCCACTGGATCGACTGCTTCGAGATGGCTGGGATTGGAGACGAGATGCATGTTGATTGGCTTGCCAGATGTCGTGGTGTAGGTCCCCGTGGCCCCAACGTGATACTTGACGTCGCCGGCGCCGAGCACGCTACGGGGATCGACGTCTTCAAATCCAGAAACAACTTCGTGCGGAGATTTGCACGCGGCGTGGACCATGACATTTAGGCGGCCGCGATGGCTCATGGCCATGATGCAATCGACGGCGCCGAAATCGCCGGCGGTATCGAGAATGGAATCGAGTAGCGGGATCAAGGAGGTGACGCCTTCGAGCGAAAAGCGTTTGGTGCCCAGGTAACGGGCCTGGAGAACCTGTTCGAAGAGATCGGCTCGGACCAGACGTTCTAGAATTTTTTCTTGATTGACCGCCAGCGCGGGGCGTTCGATGCGCTCCGCGATCCAGCGGCGACGCTCTGGCTCCGGGAGATGCATGAACTCGGCGCCGATGTTGCCGCAATAGATGCGGCGCGCTTCTTCAGCAGCCTCGCCGGTCAGTTCGAGGTCAGGATGCTTCAGCGGTTGGAAAACAGCGAGGGGATCGAGCGTAGCTTCGTAATATCCCCAGCGGCGGAAGGCGTCAAAAACGCGCTCGCGCTCTTCATTATTCGTTGCGGATTTCTTTGAGCCCTTGGCTGGTTTTGCGGGGCGTTCCAACGCCATGATTGTGCGGTCGGCCATGAATTCATCTCAGACAACACTCTATTTTGCCACAGAACGCGTTTTGGTGGATTTCGCGTGCTTCGGAGGAATGTCTGAGGGGTGTGTGAGCGATATTCGACAAAAGGGCAACAGGCCGGCAGCCAAAATGGAGCTGTTTTAAGGAGTTTCTTTGACGAAGACTTGCGGCAGCAAGGGTTGACGCCGGTCTTCCGCAATGCCTCAAATGTCCAAACGTAGCGCGAACCAACTCAGCATACACCGTGCTTCTGCCGAAACCTGCGGTGATGCGTGGAAAATTGTTGAGGAATACTACGAGTCGGCCGGCGTGGTGGCGCGCGATGCAAGGGAGGATTTCGCTGGCATTTACTTCCGGGATGGAGCAGGGGTTTGGCTGGCAGTCCTCGAGAACACCGTCGTTGGGTGCATTGCGCTTCGTCCACGGCTGGCAATCACGCGCAGCGGCGAAGTCAAGCGACTCTATGTTCGGCCGGAGTATCGAGGGCGCGGAATCGCGGCCGTCCTCTATGGTGAACTGGAACTTTATGCGCGCGGGTTTGGGTACGAGTGGCTGTATCTAGATACGACGGATAAAATGGTGGCGGCGCAGAGATTCTATGCCACCTTGGGATACGAACTGACTCAGCGGTATAACGACAATCCCCAAGCGACGATTTTCATGCGAAAAGATTTGCGACTTTCTTCGGCGTAGCTTCACCTCCTGGCCGATCTATTTGATCTCTCCAGAGCCGAGCGGCCGGATTCTTAGAGCGCGAGGACGATTGATTCGAGCCGACTGGCGATCTCTTCGGGGGACGTTTCGGGGGGGAAGCTTACAGGTGCGCCGATCCGCACGGTGATTTCGCCGAAGTGGGCAAAGCGGCGGCCTTCTCGCTTCATTTGCCAGACACCATCGAGGCGCATCGGAATGATGGGAAGGCGTAGATTTTCCGCCAGCAGGCCAATGCCGCTTTGGAAGGCCGCCATGCGGCCATCTTCGGAATTGTTGACCTCGCCTTCGGGGAAAACGAGGATGTTGTAACCGCGATCGGCGGACTCGCCGGAAAAACGGAAGCTTTCGCGAAAGCCGGAATGGCGCGGCAGCGGAAACACGTTGAAAAGCAGAATGACAAGCCAGTATCCAAGCTGATAGGCCCAGCGCTTGGCGAAAAACCAATCGCTCGGTGGTCGGTGCATGCTTTGCAAAGTCTCGCCGCCCATGGCTGTGGCGAGACGATGCCGAAAACGCGGCGGGAGTGCGGCGAGAATCAGGCCAATATCGGCGCGGCGGGTGATGTGATTCGAAACCATGAGCACAGGCCCCCCGACGCCGCGAAGATTTTGCCGCCCTATGATTTTGGGATGCCCAAGAATTTGCGTGGCCGGCCAAACCAAGGCGTAATAAACGGCCAGGCGGAGCCAGCGAGCGGGCGCGCGTTGCGTCCATCGCGGATAGACGTATTCGGTGCGATGAATCGCGGGTTGTTGGAGAAGGCGCTGGACATCTGCGGCCGTTTTCGCCTCGGCAAAAGATGTTTCACTCAGTTCGACCTGGAAGCGCTCTTCCAGTGCGCTCATCAGCTCGACGCGGTCGAGGGAAGTGAGATTCAGGTCCTTTTCTAGTTTATTTGAGTGTCCCTTTGGCGTAGAAAACTTTGCCAGCAAGTCGTCAAGCGTATCCGCATGCGCGCTTGCCTGCGGGGAACCATCGCTCCCCCCTGCCGCCCGCGCTGCGATGACGCTCAGGCGAGGCTTGCCTGTTGGCGTGCGAGGAAAATCCGGCTCTGACCAGAGGAGCCAGTGGCGCACTCGCTGGTATTCGGCGAGTGTGGCGTTGGCGCGTTCGATCGCCTCCGGCGCAGCTGCTTTCGCGTCGGAGGCATTGTCCATCAGTAGGATGGCAAGCGGTTCCGCATTGGCACCGCGCTCGCTTGGAATCACAACGCAATCGCGCACTCCGGGTTGCTTCCGAAGCCCTGCTTCGATGTCCTCGGGATAGACGTTCAGACCGGCGGGCGTGACGATAACGCTTTTCTTGCGGCCTTTGAAGCGGAGATTTCCCTCGGCATCGACTTCGCCAATGTCTCCCGTGCACAGCCAATTGTCGCCGTCGCGCACTCCTTGCCGGAGCATTCCGCCTTCCCAGTAGCCACTCGCAACGTTGTCGCCGCGGACGAGAATCTCGCCGTCTTCCGCAAGCCGAAATTCGCGCCCAGGGAGAACTTTTCCGATGGAGCCCTGCGTGGCGTGAAAGGGGTGGTTCAAGCTGATAAGCGATGCCGTCTCCGTCATCCCGTAGCCTTGCACGACGGCATAACCCACGCGCTTGAAAAACTCTTCGGCTTGGCTCGAGAGCGCGGCGCCGCCGGAAATAAACGCCCAGAACTTCCAGCCGAATCGCCGATGAATTCGTCGAAAACGCCAGGCACGGCGCAAGAATTTCTCGCCGTTTGCCGCGTCAAGAGTTCCCTTAAGCCATCCGCCCTGACCACGCGCGTCAAAATCTCGCTTGATTCCCGAGTGCAAAGCATCGAGCATTCGCGGCACCGCAATGAGCGCCGTCGCGCGCTCTCGCTTCACGGTGCGAATAATCTCCGAAGGATTCGCAGATTGCTCGAAGATTACAGTCGCGCCCAGCAGCGGCGGCACGAACAGCGCCATAAACTGTCCAAACACATGGCTGAGCGGAACGAGAGTGACGAATCGAAGGGGATGAAACCATCGCTCATATTTTCGATACGGTTCGATTCCGCGCTCGAGCGGTTCGAGATTTGCGAGAAAATTGCCATGCGTAAGAACGACACCGCGCGGCTCAGCCGTCGTGCCCGAAGTGAAAAGGATTTGGGCTATGTGATTTCGAGTGATGGCCTCATCCGCAAGGCTCTCATGGGCAACCGGGCTGACTTTCCCTGATGTGTCGGGCAAATCTTCCAGTACGAGCCTCGGGACGGCGGGATCAAGTACGGGCTTTCCCCGCGAAGCGACCATCAGTTTAACACCCGCGTCACGAGCCACTCGTCGAGCAAAATCAAGCGTCGCGCCGTCATCCATGGGCACCGCCACCGCCCCGCGCAGCAAGCAGCCCCAAAAAACCGCCGTCCACTCGGCGGTGTTCGGTCCCCAGAGCAGGACGCGATCACCTGTGCCAACGCCGCGTTTTTTCAACTCGAAGGCGCACGAGAAGGCAGTACCAGCGAGCTTGCGGTATGTCCACGCCTCACGCCGATAGCCGCGCCGCTGCACGAACGCGATGTCGTCGCCATAGCGCTCAAACTCGCTGAATAAAGATGAAAGATTCTCTCGGGACATAGTCCCCGACAGCTATTGGATTTAATTACCGAAATGATTCTACCCCTGCGGATGACGCATTGGCCGCGCGCTTCGCGGGAAGAGAGCAAGTTGCGTGCCACAAGTGTCTTCGTATTGTGTAATGTGAGCGCCGCCAGACGAACCTTGGCGGATAGCGTTACTTGACGTCAGTTCGGGGATGCGTTGCCGACGTGCGACCGCGAAGAGTCAGCCAAGCAACAGCTACGCAGACGGCGCACGCGCCGATAGAACCGAGTGTGAACCCGCTACGAAGTGCATCAGTCACGGCGTGATAGTCCATCAAGAATGACAATACGAAAAATAAGGTGTGCAACATGTCCGTACCCTTCTTTAGTATCCTTCCTTGGCCGTTGATTTCAGAGCCCGCGCCTGGTCTGCCAGCGTCGTCGCTGAATCATCTTCACGATCCGGAAAACGAGCATCCCTGCCGAGACGACCCCCGTCACTATAAGCGTGTAGTAAAAACACCCGTTTACGATCTCCACGCTGTGCGCATACGCAGGAGTCTTGTTTGCCACTGCATCCGCCGCTACCACCCAGCTTCCTGCTCTAATCAGCATGAAGACCACTGCCAATCCACTGGCATGAAGAATCAGCCGCGCAATGGCCCGAAAACCCGTCCAATCCGGCCTCACCAAGTTGATGATGGCACGCACGATCACTATGTCTGTCAGCAGCACAATGAGAAAATAAACTCGATGCCAGCTGGGCGCGAGTTTCAGGAAGGCCCCCGCAGGACCAAGAATCAGGAACTGATGAGTCTGTGCAGCCGTCAACCAAACGAGAGCAACCGCCGATGCCACGATGATCGAAACCGACTCAAATCGTGAAACTTCCGGCATGCCTTGCATTTCTCGCTGGATTCGAAGATGGATGTTCTTTTCGATCTTGAGGTCAAGCGCGAAGCCGCCCGTGCCCTTCAAGTGCCAGCGGTCCGGGTGTTTCTGAAGATGCTGTTCGACCAAGGAAAAAATCAAAGTGACCACCACCAATTGAATGAAAAGCTGCAACAGGCAGATCGAAACAATGCTATTAAATCCGAGGTGCTGTCCGCTGACAGCCAGTGCAGTGAAAATAAGGGCGATGATGAGAAACGTCAGTCCCAAATTGAAGGAAAGAACTTTTATATAAAACGGATACAAAACGGGTCCGATAATTTGGCGGCCAAATGCAACGGAGCCATGGTTCTGGCGATAACGCGCTGCGAGCAACAGCGGATTTCCTCGCTGCTTCAACAAAGCCTCTTGTTCTTCGTACGACAGCGGCCGCCCGAGCTCTTTTTGCTTGTCGTCCATTTCCGAGCGAATGTCTTCCGACAATTCGCCGACGATGTCCTCGCGTTGCCCCTCTGGCAGCGCCTTCGCCACTGCTTTTACATAGCTGTCAATTAAATCCATAACGTACTCCTTAACTTCTTCACAGCATCCCGTTGAGCGAAGCGTTGATGCTTTGCCACTCCGTCAGCAGTTGTTTCAAAATCTCCTTGCCATCCGCTGAGAGCTTGTAAAAGCGCTTGTTCCGCTTGTCTTCCTCACGCCATTCGCTTACGAGCAACCCCTGGCTCTCGAGACGCCGCAGCAGCGGATACAAAGTGCCTTCGTCGATGACCATGCCCCGTTCGCTCAGCGTCTTGCGGAGGGTGTAGCCATAGTGCTCCTTGCGAAGCGCGGCTAATACGGCAAGCACCAAAGACCCGCGGCGCAGTTCTAACCGGAGGTTTTCGAAGAGATCGTGGTTGTCGGTACCGGGCGTCATATAGTGTACGACACACACTGTATGGTACACAGTATAATTTGTCAAGCACTTTTCTCAACTTTTCTTGAGCAGGTCAAGAATGGCTGTTTTCAAAGGACTTGCGAGGTAGAAAATCCACCCAAGCAGAATCACTGCAAGTTGGTTACAATAGAACATTCTGGGGAAATCTCAGGTGCCCCGGCTGCATCAAAGGTAAAATCAAGCGGAGCAAATGCCAGTACCTATCTCGCAGATGTGGACGGTTGCAACGTACGTGCTCAAGCAAAAAATTGCGGGGCGCAAGCGGTACCCGTTTGTGCTGATGCTCGAGCCGTTGTTTCGCTGCAACCTGGCTTGCGCGGGCTGCGGGAAGATTCAGTATCCAGCGCATATTTTGAAGAAGGAATTGAGCCCCGAAGAGTGCTTCAAAGCGGTCGATGAGTGCGGCACGCCGATGGTTTCCATCCCTGGCGGCGAGCCGCTGATGCACCCACAAATCGACAAAATCGTCGAAGGCCTCGTTGCCCGCAAGAAATACATTTATCTCTGTACCAACGCGCTGCTCTTGAAGGAAAAGCTGGACCTCTTCAAGCCTAGCAAGTATTTGACGTTTTCGGTTCACATGGACGGCCAGCGCGAACACCACGATTTTTCGGTTTGCCGCGAGGGCGGGTATGATCTGGCAGTTGCTGGGATCAAAGAAGCACTGAAGCGCGGTTTCCGCGTCACAACCAACACGACGCTTTTTGATGGCGCCGATCCCAATAGCGTTCGCGCCTTCTTTGACGAAATGATGGAATTGGGCGTCGAAGGCATGATGCTTTCGCCTGGCTATTCTTACGATAAAGCGCCGGATCAAAAGCATTTTCTCGGCCGCGCCAGAACTCGGCGGTTGTTCCGCGCGATTCTTTCCAACCGCAAGAAGAGCTGGCAATTCAATCAGTCGAAACTCTTCCTGGAGTTTCTGATGGGCAAGCAGCAATACGCCTGCACACCATGGGGCATGCCGACGTATAACGTGTTTGGCTGGCAGAAGCCTTGCTATCTGCTGCAGGACGGCTACGCGGACACTTTCCAGGAATTGCTGGAAACCACCGCATGGCAAAACTACGGCACGGAATCCGGCAATCCCAAGTGTGCCAACTGCATGGTACACAGTGGCTACGAAGCTTCTGCTATGGACCACACTTTCAGCGGGTTGCGAGGCCTGTGGGCGGCGATGAAGGCGACATTCACGGTGAACTATGCGGATCCGGACGCATCCGCCCTGCTAAACGATCCGGTAAAGCCCGTACATTCTTACAATCCGCTCGTCCAAATTGCGAAGGACAAGTCCCAACTCGAGGAGACACGCGCGTGACGGGACCTCGACACGCCGACACACCTTCTCATTTGGAAGCTGCTGCGCAGAATCCTGATTCTCTGGAAGTCGCGCCGGGAAGAGACCGCGAAGCGGTCGAAGGATGGCTGCCCGAACTTGCAAGCGAAGAAGAACTGCGCGTGGCCCTGGAAAAGGCCTTCGACTATCGGGGCGACGTAACGCTAACCACAAAGGATGGCAAGAAGATAGAAGGATACATCTTCGATCGTGTGTCCGGTCCCACGCTCGCTGCGTCCTTTGTGCGTGTCTTGCCGAAGGATTCCAACGAACGGCAGAAAGTCGCGTATGCTGAAATTGCGGCTCTCGCCTTCACCGGCCGCGATCCAGCGGCCGGCAAAAGCTGGGAAGCCTGGGTGCGGAAGTACTGGGAAAAGAAAGCATCGGGCGAAGGCAGTTTAAGCCTCCAGCCCGAATCGCTCGAATAGCCGGAACCTTCGCGACCGGAAGGATTCTGGAGTTCCTTCATCTTCAGTAAACCTATATATATCAATGGTTTGCATTGAAAAACAGGGACAATACGGGTGTACCTGAGGCGTGGACAAGGGACCTACTTTGTGGTACTCTTAGTTTAGCGTTTGTTGCTCTTGTAATACCTTTTGACTCGTTCGAGGGGGCTGCAAGGACAAACTTTGCGGCTTTTTTTTGCGGGCCAGAGGTTGTCACGGCGCTTGGGAAAGCACGGGTGGTGGCTCACTCGTAGCTAACCAGGATACGGACCAAGAGAGGCAAAGCAATTCCATGCCGCAAACCCAGCCAATTTGGGGAAGCGCATACGAGGTAGTGGAAGTGAAGGAACAAGGAACAGTGAAGTGGTTCAACGCCTCGAAGGGCTATGGCTTTATCCAGCGCCAAACCGGCGAGGATGTTTTTGTGCACTTCTCCGCGATCATGATGGATGGATACAAATCGCTCAACGAAGGTCAGGCAGTGGAATTTGAAGTAAAGAAAGGCCCCAAAGGCCTTCAGGCAGAGAACGTTACCGGCCTCTAGCCTGCGCATTTGGGTGCCCTCGATGAACTCGGGGGCACTGCACTTCAAGAGATTCGAATCGAGTTTCAGCAAAGCAAAGTGTGGTCAAGGAGGATGATGTGCAAGTAATGGCTGAAGGGCAAACTGTTAAGCACGAAACATACGGCTTGGGCATTGTTACCGCTTCCGACCAGGAACGTACCGCGATCGATTTTGACGATCACGGACCCAAGTTGTTCGTTACCAGCATCATGGTCGCAGAGTTGATCGGCGAGGCGCCGGCAACTCCGCCAAAGACCAAGCGCCGCCGCAAGGCTTCCACTGCCGCGAAGGCCGCCAAGAAAGCCGCTGCTGCTGCCGCTGCAAGCCGTTCGTAGTTCCTTTCCCTGCTTTCCCTTATCACCTGACGTATGAAGCCTCCCCGCGCCAATTTGGCGCCGGGGTGTGCCCAAGGCCATCGGAAGCTATCAGAGAAACGTTTATGGTAATGTCTGCCAGATGAAACGCATTCTGTTGATCCTCGGACTCCTCCTCTTCCTGCTCGGCATTGTTGCGTTGGTGCACCCAAGTTTTGACTATCACAAACACGAAGAAGTCGCACGCATTGGACCGATCACTGCGACAGTGGATAAACCCGAGACGGCGAGCATTCCCGTGGGTGCAATGGTGGCGTTGCTGATCTCAGGGTTGGTACTTATCGTTCTTGGCTGGAAAACGAAATAAAGGGCAGAATTCCACAATTCCTAGAGAAGAGTTCGCTCACGCTCGGAGTCGCGGCAAAGAATAATCACAAATCGTCTTGCCCGATTGAGTGAAGACAGCCAGCTGCTCTTATTCCACTGCGACGCCCCGGACCCAAACATTCGTGAGGCGCAATCCTTCATCGAGTAGCACGATATCCGCGTCGGCCCCTGTCCGCAGCGCGCCTTTCTTGAACTCGATCCCGAGTAGCGTGGCGGGATTCAGGGTCAGCATGCGCACGGTATCCTGCAGCGGAATCCCCAGTGCGACGATATTTCTGAGCGCCTTGTCCAGTGTCAGCGTGCTGCCCGCCAGCTTTCCTTCCGAGTTGCGGCAAATTCCGCCGCTCACGGTTACTTCCAAGTTTCCGAGCATATAATTGCCGTCCGGCATACCCGTGGCAGAAATGCCGTCGCTGATCAGAATCATGCGCTCGGGTCCTTTTGCTTGGAGCAACACTTTCATCGCTGTTTCTTCCACGTGGACGCCATCGGCGATCAATTCCGCAGTCACCTCGGGGGAAGTAAGCACGGCGCCAATCACGCCGCTGTCGCGGTGGGTAAACGGCCGCATGGCGTTATAAACATGCACGGCATGATGTGCGCCGTGGGCGATGCCGGCGCGCGCTTGCTCGTAAGTCGCGTCTGTATGGCCAATTCCAACGACCATACCGGCATTTCGCGCGGCGTCGATGCAGGGCAAGGCACCGAGCAGTTCCGGCGCAATCGTCAATATCTGAGCCTTCCCCGCCGCCGCCTGCACGAATTTGTCGAGCAGCTCGGCTGACGGGAGCCGCAGCCACTCGGCGGGGTGTACGCCTCGCCTGACTGGACTGAGGAAGGGTCCCTCAAAATGAATCCCGAGCACCTCTGCCCGCGCGTCGTCGGTTTCGTGTTGTTGCGAAATGTAGCGCGCGATGCCTTCGACGCTGCGAAGCGTGTCCTCGGGACTCGCCGTCACTGTCGTCGCGACAAAAGAAGTTGTTCCATGGCGTGCGACGGTCCTAGTGACTCCAGCGAGCGCGTCCGTGCTGCCTTCCATAACGTCGCGCCCACCCGCACCGTGAATGTGCACGTCCAAAAATCCAGGAATCGCGGTTTTATCGGTGGCGGAAATCTCTTGAGCGCCAGCAGGTAGTCGCATTCCCGACCTCGGGCCGAGTTGCTCGATGACTCCATCGCGAATGAGAATTCCTGCGTCGAGAATCTCAGTCGTTGGGGTCAGCGCCCGCCCGGTGTGCAGAAGGGTTGTCGTCATAAGCCAGGCTGTATCGTAGCGGAATCCGGCTAGCTTTCAAAAAGCAAAACGGGTGGTGCCAAAGCTCCACCCGTGTTAGAAACTCTCATTGGCAAGGATTATTTGCTGTTTGCCGGCGCCATCTCTATGCTTTCCAACTTTAGCGTATCGCCTTCTACTTCGCCCTTCACGGTGACGTGATGGCCGGCGTGCTCGGCTACTTTGTCCTGCGCGTCCACAACGTAAACTTTCTTGTCTGCGTCATTTACGAAGACGTATTTCGCGCCGCCTTTCACGCATTTTATCGTGCACTCACGCGCCCGCTCGTTTGCGCCTTTTGCGCCGCAGTTGCTGTCAGAAATATAGCCGGTCAAGGTTCCATCCGCGGCCATGGTTAACGTGGCGGCAAAAAACGCTGCCGCGATCCCTGCTGCAAATCGTATTCTCATTGCTCCCCTCCTTAGCATATCTCGCGCATTACACCACATTGGGTGTTCGGCCAAGTTCCCGTGAGCTTGCCAGAATTCCCTCTCCGCGTCCAGACACCCAATTGCACGCGTCCGGAAAGAGGGATGCTATATGCCAATGCAAAAAAAGAAGGAGGATTCTCTGGAACCCTCCTTCAGTGTGTGCTCTCAGGAAATTGAAATTGGCCTACTGGGCAGCACCCGAAGTGTTGGCAGCAGAGGTTTCTGGCGCTTTCGGGATACTTAGATAGCCCGATGCGGTGGTCTTGCTAACCTTGTTGACGACCAGTTCCAGCGCTGCGCGGGTACCGCCAGTGTAGAAGAAAATGGGTTCGTTGACGGAGCGGTTTTTCTTTTCGAAATTCTTGTCGTCCGCCAGCACGTTGATCGTGAATTGATTTTTTCGGGTGTTCGTGTCCTTGAGCTCGACCTGGATGCTGCCCACCCGCTGGGCGCCGCCCTTGCGCGTTACCGTAAACTCAAAGTAGTCGCGCTGCCCCATACGGCGAAGCTGGTCGATTTCGTCATGGTTGCGGGCGATGAGGGTGCCCATCTCGCTCCGGGCCATTTGAAGATTGTTTTTCGTCGCGTCCAGATCACCTTTCACTCCAGTGACGTCGCCATTCAACTTATTTACGTCATCCGCGCTGGCTTTGGTCGCGAGATCGGCCTTCACGGAACTGGCCAGTCCTTCGACTTTCTGGTCGACAGCAACGGTTGCGGCTTTGTTCTGCTTTCGCGCTGCGGCTAGCTCGCCTTGCGTCAGGTTCAGCTTGTTCGCCACGACTCTCAAGTCGCTCTGCAAGCCCTGATTAATCTCGTCTTCTTTCGCGAGCCGTTGGCTCAATGCATCGTTCGACTGCTTCATCGACGATTGCGTCGATTGTTCGAGGCTATTTGCGTGGTTCAACGCGCTCCAGCCGATTCCAAGACCGAGCAATGAAACTCCGCCCAGGACGGCAACTGCCAGTCCCACCCAACGTGGCGTTCCTGTTGTCGTGTGGTTGATGGGTTCCTGAAACTCGCTCATAAACTTCTTCTCCTTTGGGGTTTTCCCCCTGCGCGTGAGGAAAGGTGCACCCTTTACGCCAAACGAGCGATTCCGCTGTCGTGGCCTTTAAACCGAGTGGATGCATGTACTTGTCAGCGCCGGATGGGTGAGGACAGACAGGACTTATACGTACTAGTACTAGTAAAGTTTACGCTTTTGGTTTTCGTGCTGTAAATTTTGCTGTTGGCAGATAAGAACAGCTGTGAGCGGAGTGGGGCACGGCAAAAAAATACACTGCCGGTGGTACATGCAAACATCTGGTTGTAAATTATTGCTAGGGAAAGCTTTACGCGAGGGTTTTCATGCGGCCTGAGGAGCTGGCTCCTCGTCGGAGCCTCTTACCGGGGTAAAATAGCGATCCAGGGTGGTCATCGCGGCGTCCAAGACCATGTGGCAATCGGGGCAGGAGTCCACATGGCGTTTGATCTCGCACGCCACCGAAGGCGACAGCCTTCCCTCTAAGTACCAACAAATCAAATGGATAGTGTCTCGACAGCTCATGACTGCGGTCCCCTCATTACCCCGCGCCGGTATCCGGCTGGGCCATATTTGATGCATTTGACTCGCCAAATCCGCGCGAGGGTCAAGAAATTTTAATTGCTTAAATTTCAATGGCTTAGAAGATCTGCAAAGCGCCCAAGTTGAATCTGCACGAAGCCTCCGAGGAAAGATTACTCAGCCTTTACAATAATAGTGTGGCGCGTCGGCCTATTGGACACTCAACGTTGGGGAACGACCGTCATCTCACGCAATGCCTCGATCCGGTCTTCGAGAGGCGGGTGTGTGCTGAAGAGCGAAGAGACCGCGCCGCGGCCGAACAAAGGCTTTACGATGCAGAGGGATGACGTGGTCTGCGAAATAGCCGTAGTCGGGATCCGGTTATTGTAGGCTCCCAGTTTCTGCAGGGCACTGATTAGACCGAATTGGTTGCCGACCATGCGCGCGCCGGTGGCGTCAGCGGAATACTCACGCTGACGCGAGAGGGCTAGTTGGAGCAACGTTGCAGCAAGAGGCGCGAGGATCATAAGAGCAAGGTCGACAATGATGCCGCCGCCCTCCCGGTCGTCGCGGTCGCCGCCTCCGAACCAAAGGCCCCAATGCGCGATCCAGGTTATAGCGCCAGCGAGTGTGGCGGCGACAGAACTGATTAGAATATCGTAGTTGCGGACATGCGATAGCTCGTGAGCGATGACACCTTCCAGTTCATCGTCATTCATCAATTCGAGCAAGCCCTGAGTCACTGCCACGGAAGCGTGTCGAGGATTCCTGCCGGTTGCAAAAGCATTCGGAGCTTCTTCTGGCACAACATACAGTTTTGGAACTGGAATATTTGCCTTGGCTGCCAGGCGTTCCATCACCGCGTAGAGCCGAGGCAGTTGTTCCCGGGTGACGGGCTGGGCGCCGCTCGATTTCAGCGCGATCTTATCGGAGAAGAAGTAGGCAAACGCATTGGTGCAGATCGCAATTCCGAGAGCAATGGTCATGCCATTTCGTCCGCCGAGCAGCGAACCCACCGCCATCAGGCAAAGCGTCAGCAATACGAGCACAAAAGTTGTTCGAAAAACTCTCATAATGTTCCTTCGCTAAGCTTCCCACGCAAAATCCGAAAGAATTCAGGGCACGCTGAAACGACGAGGGAAAAGCTTCTTCCCAAGCTCTGCTCTCACACCGGCTTAGATTCTAGCCGCTGCCGCTGGTTGTTTCACCTTTGAGCGCTCGAAACGCATCACGTCTTTCTGCCCGTCACGATCCACGCGAACGTGATCGCCTGGCAGAATCTTTCCTTCCAGAATCTGCAGCGCCAGCGGATCCTGGATCAGGCGCTGGATGGTTCGACGCAGCGGCCGCGCCCCGTATGCCGGGTCGTAGCCCTCTCGGAGCAGCAGCTCTTCCGCACCCGGCGTCAAAGCCAGCGTGATTTGCCGCTCGGCCAGCAGCTTCTCGACATTCTTCAACAGCAACCCGACGATACGGCCAAGTTGCTCTTTGCCAAGTGGATTGAAAATCACAATCTCGTCGATGCGGTTGATGAACTCCGGCCGGAACGCCGCGCGCAGCGCTTCCATCGCTTCTTTTCTCGCGAGTTCCGGGTCCTTGTGCGAAAGCTCGAAAATGGCCGTCGATCCGACGTTGCTGGTCATCACCATTACTGTATTGCGGAAGTCGACTGTTCGGCCTTTGCCATCCGTGAGCCGGCCGTCCTCGAGAATCTGCAGCAGGATGTTAAAGACATCCGGATTAGCCTTCTCAATTTCATCGAACAAAATCACAGAGTACGGGTGCCTGCGCACCTGCTCTGTGAGCTGGCCGCCTTCTTCGTAACCGACATAACCTGGAGGCGCGCCGATTAGCCGCGACACGCTGTGCTTCTCCATGTATTCGCTCATGTCGATGCGAATCATCAGCTTTTCGTCGTCGAAAAGGAATTCCGCAAGCGCCCTCGCCAGCTCCGTTTTCCCGACACCGGTGGGCCCCAGGAAAATGAACGAGCCGATGGGACGCTTCGCGTCGGACAATCCGGCGCGGCTCCGGCGCACAGCGTTCGCGACCCGCCCCAGCGCTTCATCTTGTCCAACTACGCGCTGCCTGAGCCGCTCTTCCATGTGCACCAGCTTTTGCGCTTCGCCTTCCATCAGACGGCCCGCAGGAATCCCCGTCCATTTGCTCACCAGCTTGGCGATGTCTTCTTCGTCGACCTCTTCTTTCAGCATCGGCGCATCTTTTTGCACGGAGGCGAACCGTTCTTCCGCTTTCCTCAGCTCTTGCTCCGCAGCGGCGATTTTGCCGTAACGTATCTCCGCGACTTTCGCGAGCTCGCCCGTGCGTTCGTATTTCTGTTCTTCCGTTTTCAGTTGGTCGATTTGCTCTTTGAGCTTGCGGATTTTCCCGATGGCTTCTTTCTCCGCTTGCCAGCGCGCTTTTCTGGCGCTGGAATCCTCTTTGAGTTTTGCGAGTTCTTTGTCGATTTGGGCGCGCCGCTCCTTGGAATGCGCGTCGGTCTCTTTTAACAATGATTGTCGTTCGATCTCGAGCTGCATGATACGCCGCTCGATCTCGTCGATTTCGACAGGTAGAGAATCGATCTGCATGCGCAGGCTCGCGGCCGCTTCATCGATCAAATCGATTGCCTTGTCCGGCAGGAAACGGTCGGAGATGTAGCGGTGGGAAAGCGTGGCTGCAGCCAAAATCGCCGCGTCCTTGATTCGCACGCCATGATGAACTTCGTACCGCTCTTTGAGACCGCGCAGAATTGCGATTGTGTCTTCCACCGTCGGTTCGCTGACTAGCACCGGTTGAAAGCGCCGCTCAAGCGCCGGGTCCTTCTCGATGTACTTCTTGTATTCGTTCAAAGTGGTCGCGCCAATGGCCCGCAGCTCACCGCGCGCCAGCGCCGGCTTCAGTATGTTCGAGGCGTCCATCGATCCTTCCGCGGCGCCGGCTCCGACCAGCGTATGCAATTCGTCAATAAATAGGATTATTTGGCCTTCCGCCTCAGTAATTTCTTTCAATACGGCCTTCAATCGCTCTTCAAATTCTCCGCGAAATTTCGCGCCGGCAACCAGCGCGGCCAAGTCGAGCGCGACAAGGCGCTTGGTCTTCAGCACGTCCGGCACATCGCCGGAGACAATGCGCTGGGCCAGGCCCTCGACGATGGCCGTCTTACCCACCCCAGGCTCGCCGATTAGGACAGGATTGTTCTTCGTACGCCGAGCAAGAATTTGCATCACGCGGCGAATTTCTTCGTCGCGGCCAATCACGGGATCAAGCTTCCCGCGGCGCGCCAAATCCGTCAGGTCACGCGCGTACTTTTCCAAGGAAGCGTACGTAGCTTCGGGATTCTGGGATGTGACGCGTTGCGAGCCGCGCACGCCAGTCAGCGCTTGCAGAATGGCTTCATGCGTGGCGCCCTGGCGCTTCAGCAAAACGCCCGCAGGGTCTCGCTCCTCCCCGGCGAGCGCCAGAAAAAGATGCTCCGTCGAAACGTACTCGTCCTTGAATCTTTCTGCTTCGTCGAACGCCTTCTCGAGAACATTATTCAGCGACTTTCCCATGTGCTGCTGCGCAAAGCCCTGCACCCGCGGCAGTCGCGCAATCTCGCGCTCAATCTCTTGGGTCAATGCTTCGCTTCGGATTCCCAGCCGCGCCAGCAGCGGAGGCACCACGCCATCCGTCTGTGACACCAGTGCTTCTAGCAAATGCACGGGCTCAACCTGTTGATTTTCGTGGCGTGCCGCCACATCATTTGCTTGTTGCAGCGCTTCTTGCGCTTTCACGGTCATTTTTTCAAATCTCAGCATGTCTTACCTCTCATCTCAACAAAAAGGGGCTGGCGAAACGGCCAGCCCCATCCAGAGCACAACTTTGTTGCTGGCTTGCTTACTTGGCTCCTGCAGCTGCTGCAGCAACCGCTGAAGCCCCCACGCTCACCTTGATCTGCTTCGGCTTCGCTTCCTCACGCTTCGGAACGGTCAGCGTTAGCACGCCGTTCTGATAGTCGGCTTTAATCGCTTCCGAGTTGACGGTGTTGGCCAAAGAAAAGCTCCGGCTGAACGACCCATAAGCTCGCTCGACGCGAAGATAATTTTCTTCGTTCACCTTCTTCTCGAATTTGCGCTCACCGCGAATCGTCAGGATATTATTCTCCACTCGAATGTCCAGATCCTTCGGATCGACTTCTGGCAGATCGGCCTTGACCACCAGTTCGTGCTCGGTCTCATAGATGTCCACTGCCGGCGCCCAGGTCGTGAGGTTAGATTCCTCACCGCCATGCTCCAGCACATTACCAAACAAACGGTTCACCTGCTCTTGCAGGGTAGCAGTCCCGCGAAACGGTTCCCAACGGTTTAGAGTCGTTCTCATATTTCGATCTCCAACTAGATTTTAATTTACTGCAGCCGAATAATATTATATGAGTGTATCATTGTCAAGTACAATTATTCGCTTACGGTTTCACTCTAAACAGTGTATTTACAATGGAATAGCGAATATCAATGCCGCCATCATTCGCACAGATCTCTAAATACAATGGCAAATGTTGCCCGATATCTGGCATATTCGGTTCCTCCAAGCTCTAAACTCAGTATGCTGTTAGACTCTCCTGCGATGCGCCTGGATGAGCTCAATTATCATCTGCCTGCCAGTCAAATAGCTCAACGCCCTCTGGCTCGGCGCGACTCTTCCCGTCTTCTCGTGGTGCGGCGTAGCGAAGGCGGCTACGAGGACCGACTGTTTGTCGATTTACCAGGCTTGCTGCACGGCGATGAACTCATGGTTTTAAATAACACTCGAGTTATTCCCGCTCGGCTCTTTGGCCGCAGAGCCGGCACCCACTCCCAGGCACCATCTCGTGCCACACGCGGAGAACATCTTAAGGGTAAGGTGGAAGTCTTCCTGACTCGTCAGGTTAGCCTGCAGACTTGGGAAGCTCTTGTTCGCCCCGGGCGCAAGATGCAAATCGGGGAACGTGTTCTCTTCGGTGAAGGCGAGCTGGAAGCTGACGTGATATCGCGCGGGGAACTTGGATTGCGTACGCTGCAATTTGTTTCACGTGACACACGATCCGTGCTGGAGCATCTGGAACGTCTCGGTCACATTCCGCTCCCGCCCTATATCGATCGAGACGACGACGTCGCCGACCGAGAGCGCTATCAGACCATCTTTGCGAAACAGCCTGGGGCCATCGCAGCACCGACAGCGGGCTTGCACTTCACTCCAGAGATTCTGGAGAAGATTCGCGAACGCGGCGAGGAAATCTGCGAGCTGACGCTGGACGTGGGCCTTGGCACGTTTCAGCCAGTCCATAGCGATACGCTCGAAGACCACGTGATGCACGCCGAGTCCTACGAAATTCCGAAGCAAACCGCGCAACAAATAAAAGAGGCCCGATCCGCAGGCCGCCCAATCCTCGCGATTGGCACAACTGTCGTTCGCGCTCTCGAAGCCAGCGCGCTGCGCGCGGCAGAGTCCGGCTCCTCAGAACCTTTGCAGCCAGGTAAGGCGAACGCCAAGCTGTTTATCTATCCGGGATTTCAGTTTCGCGTAGTGGATGCTTTACTCACTAATTTCCATTTGCCGCGTTCGACTTTGCTGGCGCTGGTTTGCGCTTTTGCCGGGCGAGAAAACATTCTTGAGGCTTATCGGCATGCCGTGCAAGCAGGATACAGATTCTACAGCTACGGAGACTGCATGTTGATCCGATGAGGCGACCGACCTGAGGAGAGCCGCGAGCGCGGGTGGGATTGCTTAAGCCGGAAGGCAATTCGCACATCTCAGAGAGCAGCTTCCCGTCTAAGCTGTTGCCGCATGCTGGGCCTATAATTTTAAAATCCGTCAGGCGATAATTTGAAGAGGGAGGCTGCAGGCGTGCACAACCTCCCTCTCGACCATTCGAAAGGAGTCACGAAAACTCCTCGCTTATTCGCTGAACACGAAAACGCGATTTTGCCCGCCAAAACGAACTTCTTTCACTTGGCCGTCCTGGCCGATGAGTACGGAGTCACCCTGCGACTTCGTATCGCGGTTTTCCCATCGCCCTTCGGTTTCCGCCAGAATCTGCTTTCCCTTCTGGACGGTCGCCTTATTTCCGTCGATCATCAGGCGGTACTCGCCTGCCTGCAGATCGGCTTTGCCGATCTTTGCCGATTGGGCGATGTTAATGGTCTTGGTGAAAGGCTTTGCGAGGAGAGGCACTGTCGAAACCAAAGCCGCCGCCAGCGCCATGCTGCGGAGAATCGAATTGAATTTCATGCGTGTCAACTTCCTTTCCGTCGGGATCGAGTCAGCCAAAATTTGCGGCTGTCACAAGCGCAACAGAGTGTTGACACGCGTGCTCAGGGCGAGTAGTCTCACCCGCAAGACACCTCGTTCTTCCTGGACTAACGGCCGGAAAGACTGCGTGTCATCGCCCCGCGGCTGCCACCGCGGGGTTTTTCATTTTAATCTCTGCTTCGCCTGCGCAGCTCTTCCGGCTGCACTGGTATAGACGAAGCAGGTGCCGAGAATGTTTCGTCTGTCATCAGTTTTTTATCTTTGATTCTCCTCATTCTTCGATGCTCTTCTTTTGCGTTTCGTCGCATTTTGTTGCCGTTTTCTAAACCTTTCGTAAATCATCGCGAACTTTCTCGAAACCTTTTTCCTTCTCCTGCGTCTCACGCGACTCCCCTCGTTTGTCCAGGGAGCGAGGTGCATCGGCACACGGCTTCATCTATACTCAATGGCATTTTGCGGAAGGCATAAATGCGGATTCTTGTTCTAAGCGATCTCCACGCGAACGCTACGGCATTCGCTGCTGCGCTTGATTCTGCCGCGGGCCGGTGGGATGTTTCCGTCTGCCTCGGCGACGTCGTTGGCTATGGTCCCGATCCGCATGAGGTCGTCGCCCGTCTTCGTGAACTCGGCACGCAAACGATTCGCGGCAATCATGACAAAGCCGTTTCCGGCTTGATGGACACCACCGACTTCAATCCCGTTGCGAAAGCGGCTGTGGACTGGACGCGCGCGCAATTGAAGGCGGAAGATCTTGCCTGGCTTTCTGCCCTTCCCCAAGGGCCGCTGACCACCGACGGAATTGTGTTGGTACACGGTGCGTTTCAGGACGAAGACGAATACGTCTTTACGCCCGCGCAAGCTCTCGATGGACTCCTCGATTCCACCGCTGAAGTTACCTTTTTTGGGCACACCCACCATCAGGGCGGCTTCTCTTATCAGGATTCCAATCTGGAAGTGTTGCAGATTCGGCCGCGTGCTACGGAGTCGTTCGCGGCCCTCCGCATCGAGCCTCCGCGCCGCTATTTGCTAAACCCCGGTTCCATCGGCCAGCCGCGCGACGGCGACCCGCGCGCAGGTTTTGCTATCGCCGATCTCGAACATCAAACCGTCGAATTCTGGCGCGTTCCTTACGACATCGCCGCGGTGCAGGAGCGCATGCGCGCGGCGGGCCTGCCGGAACCGCTGATTCACCGGCTTGTCGTTGGGCGATAAACCCGGGCACTTGAAAATCGGCCAGGAATCATGCTCGTACCACTTACGGGCGTGCTTTCTTACACCTCCTTGACGCCCGGCCGCTTCCACGTCAGCATCATTCTCTGAGCGGATTCCATGCCCGACACCCTGCCAATCGAAAACCCCGAACAGCCGCAACCAAATACTGGCCGTTCCCGGATTGTTTGGATGGGCGCTGCCACCATCGCGATCGCACTGGCCATTGTCATGTGGCCCAGCTCGGGGAGGAATCCCGGCTCTCTCCCACGCGAAACGCAACTTCCCTTCGGCTCTGCTGAACAAGCCTATGCGCCGAATCTTCACATTGACGACCTTGCTCTTAGCCGCGCTGAGAATTTTTTGAATCAGGAAGTCACCAACCTTGCAGGACGCGTGACGAATGCGGGCAATTTGCCGCTTTCCAACGTCGAACTCACCGTCGAATTCTCCGACGAATTTGGCCAAGTCGTCTTGCGGGAATCCCGCGCCGTTTTTACAGCCCAGGCGCCTCAGTTGGCTCCGGGGGAACATCGCAACTTTGAAATTTCCTTCGAGCATATCCCCACCTCATGGAACATCCAGCAGCCCACGGTTCGCGTTTCCGGAATCTTGTTTACTTCCAAGAAAGAATAGTTCCAGAGCCACTTGTTTCCTTTATAATTCTCGGCGTGGACCTATCGGCTGAGCTGCTGGCTTGTCTCAAGGAATTCACCGCGGACGGCGCTATCGAGATTCGCGAGAATGGCGGCCGCGTTGCTCCATTCCTGGGACTTTCGTGGGAAATCCGCGGCGCCGCGGAAAAGCCGCTTTTGCATCTCTGGTCGGAAAATCATAATTTGACCCGTCGCGTTCTTGCTATCACCGACCATTCCGACCAGCGTCTCGCTCTTGCGGTTGAGCGCTTTGGCCGCACGAAACCCGACCGTTTGGAATTTGTCCGGCTGGAATTCGAGAGGACCCAGCGCGATCTTTCGCGGCAAGCGTTTTGCGATTTTCTACGAACTCTTCTTGCCGAACAATTTCCGGATGAAACCGTCGAATCACTGACCGCTTCGCCCGACCTGGAACACTCGATTTCCGGGAACTATGTTCGCGGACTTCTGCGGCATGGTTCCTCCCATGTCGCTTTGCTTGCCGTCCCTGACGGTGAGTCCGCTGATACAG
This sequence comes from Candidatus Acidiferrum sp., assembly GCA_049792735.1. GTDB lineage: Bacteria > Acidobacteriota > Terriglobia > Acidiferrales > UBA7541 > Acidiferrum. The sequence continues at coordinate 8,366 of JBARBE010000114.1, read as the reverse complement.
CGGAGAGCAGTCTTACATTCGCTTTGCTGTGGCTGGAACGCTCACGCACTTCCTGCCGCCGAGGCGCCGTCGTTGCCCTACGGCTTATTCTTCCCGAGGGTGCCACGCGCCACGTCGCTCCTCGCGTTTTGGCCCTGGCTCCAGATTTGCCCCTCGAAATCTACGAACGTGATCCCATCCGCGAGACGCTCCAGAAAATCGATCCGCGCCATGCGGGAAATCAAGAGACATGGCTGGTTCCTCATCGCGAAGCGCAAGCTCTCCTTGATCGTTCGCGTTACGAGGTCGAGGCGGTCGTCGCCCTCTCGCCGCGAGCCATCACCGTCCATCCCGTCGCACAATCCCGCGAGGTTGTGCTCCGTTTTCGCGGACTTGCTTTTGCACGCTGGGACGATGGGCGCATTTTCTTTGGCTGCCCGGATGCGCGCGAGGAGCTGACAGCTCCTTCGTTGCCCGCTCTTAAGAAGCTTCTCGAGCAGCTCGAAATTCATCGGCATCCGCTGGCCACCGAAGTCCGCCACGCCTTTTACCGCGCACAACCGGAACGCTGGCTCGAAGCTCTTGTGCGCGAGGACGTCACCCGCGTCGATGCCGCCCTCGACTCGCGCTTCGTCTATTCGCAAGTCTTTGCACATGCTGGAGGCGAGCACGGCATTCTCGACTTGCTCACCGTTACTCGGGCTGGCCGGCTCGCTATTCTCGAACTAAAGGCAAGCGAACACATTCATCTGCCGCTACAGGCCGCTGGCTATTGGCTCCGGATTCGCCGTCATTTGGAACAGCGCGATCTTGCCCGGTATGGATATTTTCCGGGAATCGAGTTGCAGTCCGCCCCGCCGCTTGTTTATCTGGTCGCTCCGGCGCTTCGCTTCCATCCGTCCACCGACACGCTTCTGCGCTTTTTATCGTCCGAAATGGAAAGCACGCGAGTTGGCTTGGCGGAAAGCTGGCGCCGCGGATTGCACGTGGTCATGCGGCAATAGGCAGGCGCGCCCGTAAGCTCCACGTTTCATCTCTGACCTGCGGGTGGTTTTGTTTTCCTTGCTTTTTGTGGTATTTATCACCGTATTTTGTTTCAGCTGAAATCTCCTGTCCCGAAGTCCCCCGGCGCAGTAGAATCGTGTGTACCAGCCATCAGGAGTGCATATTGAATTTTTCCGCGACCATCCGGCATACGCCACAGGCTTCTCTCATCGATCTTCGTGGCCGCCTCACGTTTTTCGAAGTTGGCGTTCTCCGTGAAAACGTTGTGCGGCTTCTCTCTGAGGGCCGCAAGCACATCGTCCTCAACCTGAGCGCATTGCAATACCTCGATAGCTCCGGAATCGGCGAATTGGCTCGCATCTATGTGATGGTGCTAAAAGGTGGAGGCGAAATGAAGGTTGTCGGATTATCACGCAATGTCGAGGAAGTATTGAAAGTCACTCACCTGTACGAAGTATTCCCCGAATTTCCAGATGAGGAAGCCGCCCTGCAAAGTTTCCCCGCATCCCAATACGATAAACTGCGTGGAAACACGTAGTACAAAAACACTAGAGGAACATTTCCTGCCCTAAAAGGAGAGAAGCAGCTAAGGCGTGTGCCTTAGCTGCTTACCGGGGTGTGTCCTCGAAGTGGTTAGTTAACAGTTTAGATGCATGGCAGCGAAAAAGGTTTCCACGACTTTAAGAAAAGTTAGCCTCTCTCTTTTTTGCCGATAACGTTTAATAAAACAGATACTTACGCCACCGCTCGTCCCGGTGACCGATGAGCCGCATCAACTGCCGCGAGGTATGCAGAGTAAACGGCCGGGGCCGCCGAGCCAGCTTAAACCCGGCTTCCTCTGGGGTCCGGTCGCCCTTGCTGTTGTTACAACGGTAGCAGCAAGCCACCAGGTTTTCCCACGACGAACGCCCGCCGCGCGATCTCGGTACAACGTGGTCCAGGGTAAGTTCTGAACTGGGAAAAATCCTCCCGCAGAACTGGCATGTATTGCGGTCCCGGAGCAGAATATTTTTGCGCGAAAGCGCCCGGCTTTGCTGCGGTATGTGCCGATAGGCAAGCAAACGAATGACAGAGGGCACTTTATGCGCGTGGGCAGCAGAGTGCACTTCCGCGCTATGCATCTCCTCGGCCTGCGCCACGCCCTTCAACAGAAGAACCATCGCGCGCCGCACCGCCGTCACGTTGATGGGTTCGTAGGTAGCGTTCAGCACGAGCACCGGCTCTTGCATCAACGATGCACGCCTGGGCATTATCGGGTTGTGGGATCTACTGTCCGCGGGATCCGCGGACCCAGGCACAGCGGCACTAGCCGCTTCGGGGGCATACCGCCCTCGGAAATCGACCGACTTTGGCCGGTTTGCGCTCATCGCGCTACCTTAAGCTACAGACTACCACTATCCGGGGCAAACAGGGGATTTCTCGAAGCCCGGGCCACCGTTAGTGCTAGAACTGACTTGGCTCCAGACGCCAAGAGCGCCCTCGCACATGCGTCTAGCGTTGCCCCCGTGGTCATTACATCATCTACCAGTAGGACGCGCTTATTGTCAACTTGGCTGCCCGGACGTGTGGCAAAAGCACCACGAACGGACTCCCAGCGCTCCTCGAAGGTCAAAACCTGCTTGTTTGGGCGAGGCCTGGTCCTCATCAATAAGATTGCCTTGTGAGGCAGGCCGAGTTTACGAGCCAGCGGTTTGGAAATGAGTCCTGCCTGGTTATACCCCCGCTGCCGCTCGCGATCACGGTGCAGCGGTACGGGCACGACCACTTCAGCCGCCAGAATTTGTCCTTCCCGCCTGGCAACTTCTGCCAATCTTTCGGCGAACAACGCTCCTAGCGGCTCTATCCTCTCCCACTTCAGTAGGAGTATCGCCTTCACCAACGATCCTTCATAGATGCCATAGCTTCTCGCCCGCTCAAATGCGTAAGTCTTCTGCTTACAAGCCCGGCAGAGAAGCGGTTCACCCTCGGTGGTCGGCCACCCGATGGTCTGGCCGCATATCTCGCACTTTTTTTCTGGAGGCGCCTCGAACGAAGAGAGGCATTCCTCGCAGATGGGGACCCGGCTCGCGCCTTTCAACAGCCCTTCGCAAATCCTGCATCCGGCGGGAAAGAAAACGCTGACAACCGCGTCGCTGGCTTCCGCAAGCCATGCGCGCACACCCCTCCTCGAACTCCGTGCCGCACGCATCGAAGAGATTTCTCCCGTCATGCACGGACAAATCTACTCTTCCCGGTCTTATTATGAAAGATAGAATGTACGCTAAGGTAATTTAATGGCAAACGGACCCTGAAATGTGAAGGGCTAGCCTTCCGGGGCTGGCCGCTCTTCAGGCATCACTGAATGGGATTTATAACAATCCCTGTTCCATTTTTTCCTGGCAGGAGATGCAGTGCTTGGCCCAGGGTACTGCCTCGAGCCGTTTTTGCTGCATTTCCTCTTGGCAATTCGCGCAAACGCCGTATTCATCTGTGTTGATGCGCTTGAGCGCCGCATCAATCATGTTCAGAATCGTGCGGTCCGTGTTGGTCATGCCAAAAAGGAACTCCTTGGTATAGGAGTTTGCCGCTTTGTCTGCGAGATCCACCGTCGGATCTTCATCCGCGGTTCGTCCCTCTTCCTGGGTGCGGGCGATCGTCTTCATCAACTCCTCGCGCCGCGTTACCAGCTTTTTCTTGTAATAATCGAGCCTTTTCTTGTCCATGGAAGTCCCGCCCCTCTGTATGCTTTCGGGGCCATCTAAAAACTCCGTAGTGTAGACCTGCCCGTTCAGAGTGTCAAGTTGGTGTAATCTGTCCAGGGAAGGCCTCGGCGGTTCGAGGCGCGGCCATCCGCCCGGCCATCTACAGTTCCCGGCAATAAGATTCGGATACGTTCCTGCCCCCCATGTTTCCATGGTTCGTCTCTCTGTCCTCAACTGTAAAACATGCTATCCTTACTATAAGGGATGCAAGTAAAGATGCCACACTCCAGCTCTATCAGCAGCAAGGGCCAGATCACAGTTCCTCTCGAAGTTCGCAAGCGCCTTGGACTTAAAGAGGGAGACCGCGTGGAATTTGTCCTCGACAAGGATCGAACCACCATCCGCCCTGCCCGCGCGCCCGAGAACCCCTTCCTGAAGTATGTCGGGGCGCTTCCCGCCTTCTCCAGCATCCATGAGGCCAACGCGTGGGTACGCGCGCTGCGTGACGAAGAAAGTTGAGCAGCGATGAGAACAGCCATCGACACCAATGTTCTCTCCGCCCTGTGGTCCAAGGAACCGTCGGCTTCGGACATCGCCAGAAATCTTGGCAACGTGAAGGCCGAGGGAGGCCTCGTCGTCAGCGGGCCGGTGTATGCCGAACTGCTGGCCTATCCGAAGGCCACGGAAACCTTCGTGAATCGCTTTCTTGCCGACACGGGCATCACGGTGGACTTTGCGATGGAACAGGCCGCTTGGGTTGAGGCCGGCCGCCGCTTCGCACGTTATGCAAAACGGCGGCGAAGGTCTGCGGGTCAGGGAGCGAAGCGCTTGCTGGCGGATTTCATTATTGGATCGCATGCCCTGGCGCACGCGGATCGTTTTATGACCCTCGATCCCAGGCGTTATGCTCGGGATTTTCCGGAACTGAAACTCATATAAAGTCGCCAGGGAGAGCAAAGAATTGTCCACCCTTTGCAAGAGACAAGAAAACAAAGTCGCAAATGGTGGACCACGCGGAGCCCTCTCAGCTTGTTATGGATGCGGGTGCGCCAGGTAGCGCTCTTCTACCTGGGTGTCGGCCTTATGGCCGCGGAACTTCCAGTTGTTTGCGGATGGCCCGAACGGTCCCTTCTGTGGTTTCGTGATGGCACGGGACGCTGGCGATGGTCTCGGCAATTTTCTTGGAGCGGCTTCGGTCTTCACGGCGGATTCTGAGTCTAGGGTTGTGACGCAGCGAATTGGATGCGGAAGGCGTAGGCGTATTTGCCAGGTGGATGGGCGGGGAGTTTTATGTGCAGCGCGTCGTCGGCTTGTTGGAATGCGGGCTTCGCGTCGGAACCAAGCAGCTCGACCGAAGTAATTTTTTGAGTTTTCAGTGCGCTAGCGCCAAGCGAATGGATGACGGCTTCGCCGGAGGAGGGCCAGGCGAGTTCGACGGCATAGAGCACCGGGCCTTTCGTCGTGAAACGAAAGTCCTCAGCGGTGTAGCTTGCCGTATCCGTGTCGTGGAACGAGCCGGCGGTGACTCTTGTCGGGCCTTCGCCGAAGATTTTCCAGGGGCGCGTTCCGTAAATGGCTTCGCCATTTACGCTGAGCCATCCGCCGACATCGCGCAGGACCGACTGCACTTCCTCGGGGATGGTGCCATCCGAGCGCGGGCCGATGTTTAAGAGCAGATTGCCGTTCTTGCTGACGATGTCGATGAGCTGGTGGATGATGAACTGGGGGGATTTGAAGGTGTCATTATTAATGTAGCCCCAGGACTTGTTGCTGACTGAGGTGTCGGTCTGCCAGTAGAGGGGACGGATGTCGCCGAGTTGGCCGCGTTCGATGTCCAGTACGCCGCTATTTTCCTGCATCGCATAATCCTTGAAATTGATGACTCCGGCGTGGCCGCTGTGTTTGAGCTCGGTGTTGTAATAGAAGGCGGCGAAACGGGTTAGGTCGGCGCGGACGGAGGGCTGGCCGATCCACCAATCGAAGTACATGACGTCGGGATGATATTTTTCGACGATCTCGGTGGCGCGAGCGAGCCAGTCGGCGGTCCACGCGGACGAAACATAGGTGAAGTCGTTGGACAGCGGAGTGCCGTCCTTGTTTACAAGCCAGGTGTGCGCGGGTCCGTAGAAGGCGGCGTACTGCGGGTCGTTGATGTCGGAGGGGATGGTGCGGCCGACGCCGAGAAAGAAATTGTGCTCGACGCGATGGGAGGAGGCTCCAAAGTGAAGGCCTTCGGCGCGAACGGCTTTTGCCAGTTCGCCGATGACGTCGCGGTGCGGTCCCATTTTTGCAGCGGTCCAATCGCTGAGGCCGCTGTCGTACATCGCGAAGCCGTCGTGATGCTCGGCGACGGGCACGACATATTTGGCGCCGGCTTCCTTGAAAAGGCGGGCCCAGGCTGCGGGGTCGAAATGTTCGGCTTTGAACATGGGGATGAAATCCTTATAACCGAACTTATCCTGCGGACCATACGTGGCGAGGTGGTGTTTGTATTCGTCGGAACCTTCGCGATACATGTTGCGCGGATACCATTCGTTGCCGAAAGCGGGGACGGAATAGACGCCCCAATGGATGAAGATGCCGAATTTGGCGTCCTTATACCATTCGGGCGGCTGGTAGTTTTCGAGAGATTGCCAATCTGGGCGGAAGGGGCCTTGTTGGTCGCCGCGATCGACGTCCTTGAGGAGAGCAGCGCGCGGTGTATCGTACTTTGCGCTGGCGTGCAGCCAGGTTTGATCGATTTGCTCTGGGCTTTGCGAAGCTGTCGGGGCAGTCGGAGACATCGCGGCTTGCGAACGCGCTGAGAACGGAACGACGGCGAGGACTCCGGACAACAAACTCGAAATAAAAAGTAAAAGCGATGCGCGGCCTTGATTTATCGGGAACATCCGGCGCCGTCCTTTCCAAAACCGGAAAATCAAAAATGAGAGCTCACCAAGTCTCATAGTGCGGCGCAGATTGCCGTCAGTCCACACGCACCAAGATCTTTTTAATTCGCGAGGGATCGTCGCTCCAAGCCCGGAGAGCACTTGGTGCTTCGTCCATACTGACAATGGACGTAATCGCTTCTTTGACCGGAAAACGGCGCTCTTCTAACATTTGAATCACCGCACGGAAATCCTCGGGCAGGGCATTCCGCGATCCCAGAATGTCCAGTTCCTTTTGCACGAAGAGACGCGTCTCGTAGGAAACTGGCTCTTTGGCATAACCGATATACACAACTCTGCCTGTAAAGGCTACTTCTTCCACCGCGGCGCGGAAGGTCTGCGGCAAGCCGATGGCTTCGATCACCACGTCGGGGCCATGACCATCGGTGAGTTCGGCGAGCTGCTTATGCAGGTCGTCTCTGAGTGTGTTGATCGTATGGGCGGCGCCGACTGCACGCGCGGTCTCGAGCTTATCATCGGCCACATCGACCGCGATCGTTGTTGCTCTCCGGAAGCTGGAGGCCGCGATGGCACCGAGCCCTACGCCGCCGCAGCCGAAAACGGCCAGAGTATCGTTGGCCGTCACGCGGCCGCGCGCGACGGCATGAAAACCCACAGTTAGCGGCTCGACGAGGCACAACTCGGTCAGCGAGAGATTCGCGGTGTAGATTTTTTCCGGCGGCACGCGAATGAATTCAGTGAGAGCACCGTCACGCTGGACGCCGAGAGTTTCGTTGAACCTGCAGGCGTTTGGCCGGCCGCGGCGGCAAGAAGCGCACTTGCCACAGTTTGTGTAGGGAGAAAGCGTGACGTCGACGCCAGCGGACAATGCGGGGTTTGTTCGGCTGCCTTCGACGATTGTCGCGGAGACCTCGTGGCCGGGGATGCGAGGAAAAGAGACCAGCGGGTTTTTCCCGCGAAAGGAATTTAGATCGCTGCCGCAAAAGCCGACCATACGAACTTTCAGCAAGAGCGAGTTTTCGCTTGGAGCGGGATCGGCGACGGAATCCACCACGGCTTGCCCCGGTTTTTTGATGATGACGGCTTTCAAGAGTTCGCGCTTTGCCCGCAGCTACCGTGAATATTGCACTCCCAAGGCTCGCCAGTATAGTCCACAGCCGCCTTCCATCGATGCAGTAGCGAACCGCAAGCGGTCAGGTGCGATAAGACGCATTGATGCGGACATACTCGGCCGTGAGGTCGCACGTCCAGTAGCGCGCGGCGGCGGTGCCGGCGTGCAGATGCAAGACGATGGGGACGTGCTCCGCGAGGAGTCTGTTGCTGGCGGCGCGCTCATTGAAATCGAGCGGAGCGCCGCGACGCAACACGGGGATGCCGGCCATTTTGATGTCGACGCGGGCGGGATCGAAAGCCACGCCGGAGCGTCCGGCGGCGGCGAAAACGCGGCCCCAGTTGGGGTCGCCTCCGGCAAAGGCGGTCTTAACGAGAGGAGAGGTGGCGATGGTTTCAGCGATTTTCTTCGCTGCGGCTCCGGTTTTTGCGCCGCGGACTTCGATTTCGATGACGCGTTGCGCGCCCTCGCCATCGGCGACGATTTGCAACGCGAGCGATTGGCAGACTTCTTCGAGGGCGGCCGCGAAGGCACGATGTGCGGCGTTTCCGGGGCGAATCGCGGGCGCGCCCGCCGCGCCGTTGGCGAAAACGAGCAAGGTGTCATTTGTTGAAGAGTCGCCGTCGATGCTGATGCAGTTAAACGTGCGCGAGCAAACGTCACGCAGTGTTTTTTGCAGGAGCGGCGGAGCGATCGCGGCGT
>JBARBE010000113.1:0-11369 GCA_049792735.1 Candidatus Acidiferrum sp. | reverse complement strand
TGCGCGAGCCACTGGTATCCCGTCCCATCGCAATCCCAATGAGCTATGACATGCAGATGAAGAGCAAGGCGAGTGCCACGGACACGACACCGACTTGTAGGCGAGCGTGCCGGCCTTAGTGATTGTTCTGGGCATCAGGCAAAGCATTCAGATTGTGCAGATTGCGGATGAGAATTCTCCACGCTTGCTGTAGCCGCCGCTCGAACCAGGCTTTTTCGGCTGTCGCTCAAGTGTCAAAGTGTCAGGAATCGGACGAGCCGACACTCAATTGGACGCCTTCGTTTTTTTCATCATGCTGTTAGCGAGGTCTAGTACCGAGCAGCTACCGCTCCCTAGCTACATCAGCGCCCGTCGACGGCTGGACACTTGACGCGCCGCGTCACGACAGTCGCGCGCCTGCTTCGCATAACTGCTTGAAACTACGGCTCGCAACTCAGCAGCGCCTCTGGATATGTTGGTATCACGTTTGCTGTTTAGCTCCATAGGAATAACACGTCAGGAGCGCACGATGGCAGCAGCACGATTAAGTTCAACAAGTTGGAAAAACAGCGGTAACGTTCTGTCAGACGAACGCCGCCCGGTGACTGACGCGAGGCTCGTGGCAATCGCCAAGATGGGGCACAAACCCGCCTTTGATGAGCTTTACCAACGCCATGCCGAGAAAATGTTGCACACGACTCGTCGCATTACTCGAAATCGCGAGGATGCCGAGGACGCCGTTCAGGAGTGTTTCCTGAATGCATTCGTTCATTTGAAGAGTTTTGATGGAAGATCCCGATTTTCAACCTGGTTGACGCGCATCGCTGTAAATGCCGCGCTGATGAAACTGCGCAAAAACCGATGCCGCCGGGAAGTTCCCATGGAAGCGTCAGTCGAGGCAAGCGAACTCCTGCCAGAGAATCTACTGCCCGACCCATCATTGAATCCGGAAGAGCGCTATGCGAAGTGCGAACGGGAGCTAATCCTCAGAGATGCAATCGCCACGCTACGCCCTGGAATCCGGAAGGCCGTCGAGACTCAACTGCAGGACTGTTCTTTGACCGAAACAGCAGAAATTCTTGGAATTTCTGCCACAGGGGCAAAAGGACGCTTGTTTCATGCAAGAGCCGCATTACGCAAGTCGGCGCACTTGCGATTCGTGGTTCCGTCGATTTGGAGAAACCCTGAGCCAGGTTCGCACGTAGGCGCGTAAGGAGTCTAACATCGCGGAGAAGGCAAGAACGAATGCACCGGCCTTGTCACCGAGTTCGTGGCTATCGCAATAAAGGCTGGCTTTCAGGCGAAAGGAGAATCTGGAGGAGACACAATCATGAAACGACTTTCTATCTTCGATTGGTATCGCGTACTGCGCGTGCACCATCAGTGGACGATATTCCAGGCGGTTCGTTACGCCCTTTGGCTAGCGCGTTAGTCTCGAGTTCCGACGAAGTCTCGGTCTGTCTGAGGCTCCAAGCTGTCTCCATCTCTGGGTCTCGCAGAGTGCCTAAGAACTCAAGCCGCGACGGGGATGCCTAACTTCAGTTCACCATATAATTTTCAACGCGAATTGAAGCTGACGGGATGATGTCGAGGTTGTGGTAATCAGGCCCGCGGTCGTCAATGCCGCTCCGTTCGCACCGAATAACGTGTTGTTGACGACGGGAGGCGAGAAATTCGGGTGATTCAGCACGTTGAAGAATTCCGCCCGGAACTGAATGTTAAAGCTCTCGGAAAACCGCTTAATGTAATTGTTCTTGACAAGCGAAAGATCGAAGTTCGAAAGGCCAGGGCCAATCAGGGTGTTCCGGCGCGCGTTTCCGATTCGCGTGGCGGGGGTAGGGAAAGAGAAGCATTGTGTCTTGATGTAGTGCAACGGATTGCCGGGATTGACGGCCGAATTGCAGCCCGGCCCGAATATCCGGTCAGGGAAATCAAACGGATACGGGCTCTTCAAGCCGAGAGGATCCCCTCCGATCATAGGCGTAAACGGCATGCCACTGCTGACCTGGTAAATCCCGCCAACTTGCCACCCGCTCACGACCCAGCGCACGCCGCCCTCGTCTCGTGGGCCAGGAACCCGCCAGATGGCGTTGAACACAGCATTGTTACGGATATCAAAGTCGGACACTCCGCGGTTCAGACTCGTATCGAACCAGGGTAAGTTAAACACGGAATTGAGGAACTGGTTTCCGGCCACAGAGGCCGAACTGGTATCGATGTTCTTGGCCCAAGTGTAGGAGGCACCGAACTGCAGGCTTTTCGATGTACGCCAAACGACGTGCGTTTGTAGTGCGTCATAGAAGCTGCCGCCGTTCCATAAAAGTCCGATGATCTGCCCAGCGTTGGGATTCACGCGCGCACCACTCCCTGCAGGGGTCGGCCAGAAGTATCCAGCCGGAGTGTGTGAGGTCGGAAGAACGATGTCCATGTCCTGAACTTGGAATGGCTGATGCACTCCGTGAGACCCGACGTATGCGACCGTTACAACCAGATTGTTTCCAAATTGTTGCTGGATATTAAAGTTCCAGTTCATCACGTAATTGCGTTTAGGATGTGAATCAATGTATTGGTAGCGGAGTTGATTCGGAGCCAGCAGCGTGAACGCGGTCGCGGGAAAGCTTCCTGGCGGCAGCCCCGACGAGATCGTTGCGAGCTGGAAGAATGGGGCTGCAGTATAAGCGGCGTTCCCAAATTCATAGGTAAGCGGGAGAACGTCGTAGATGCCGAAAGCGCCGCGAACCGGAGTGCGGCCTGAATGAAAGGGGTCCCACGAGAATCCAATTCTCGGCTCGAAATTTCGATATGTCGGATTGTAGAAATAGGGAGAGCCCAGATGCGGCATAGAGTCGCTGATGTTACGCAGGTTCGTTAGTCTGTCGTTAAGTTCTGTTGGGACTGTTGCCATCTCATACCGCACGCCCAAGTTCGTGGTGAAATTCGAGGCCAGATGGGCATCGTCCTCGAAGTACGTTCCGACTATCGTTTGACGAAAGTTATATGGGACCACTTTTTGAGTGAGTGCCGCACTGAATGCGAGAGGCTGGTCGGTCAAAAAATGCGCGAGCGACGTGAAATTAAAAACTCCATTCGGCTTTAACGTGCCAAGCTCATTATCCTGGAGGCGCTCGACATTGGCGCCGAACTTCAGCGAGTGAACTCCCTTCGTCCAGAACAGATCGTCGTATAGCTGGATGGAATTGAAGCCGTAGTTGACCTCTCCGCCCGCGCCGGGTCCGCCCGTGTAACTGGAAATGCCAGTTACCCCAATAAATCCGACTGGGATACCGGGGACGAATCCATTGCTTGGATCACCCGCGAATGGGGCCAACACCTTTATTGGCTTTATTATGTCGGCGCTCACACGGCTGAAGCCGAACCGGACCGCATTCACGAACGCCGGCGTGACATATTTGGTGTATTCGGCGGTTGCAAGCTGACGCCGGGCTAGTGTGCCTGACACGACGGTTTGGAAGAGATCGGGTGCCGCGAGCGAACTGTCGTCGATTATGTAGGTTCCATGCACCAGGTCAGTCGGAGAAAAATTGTGATCGATTCGGGTGGTGAAGAAGCTCTCGTTTCCAATCTGCTGCGTTATTGAGGTGAACGTCCCGGTATCACCGTTGATGTTGCTCGTCGGCAACGGATAAAGTGCCAGATATGGCTGCGCGAGCGGGCTGACCGTGACGTTTCCGGCGACCAGCTGGCCGTTGCGCGCAGCCCGGGCCGGCACGACTGCAAGCTGAGTGACACTCTGGTCTTGCCGAAGCCCTTCGTAATCTGCGAAGAAGAAGGTGTGATCTATTTTTATTGGTCCGCCAAAGGCAGCTCCGAATTGATTGCGCCGAAATGGCGGAATCTTGGCCGGATCGAAATAATTTCGCGCATCCAGCGCGCTGTTGCGCAGAAATTCATAGACAGAACCGTGCAGTGTATTCGTGCCCTGCCGGGTAACGGCATTGATTACCCCACCGGAAGTTTTGCCGTAGTCCGCCTGAGCGTTTGCGGTGACGACCGAGAACTCCTGGATGGCATCAACTCCCAAGTCGACGCCGAGGGCGCTGCCCGGGCCTCCATTCGAGTAATCATTGATGCTGGTTCCATCGATCCGGTAGTTGTTCTGCTGCGGGCGCCCTCCGGAAACCGTCATCTGCGTTCCCAAGCCGCGATTCCCCCGAATTAGGAAGTCAGCAGGCGTGGTCTGGGTGCGGATCTGTGCAACGCCGGGTTCCAGAGTTGCCAATTGAGTCCAGTCGCGGGCATTAAGTGGCAATTCACGAGTGGTCTGGCCGTTTACAACCGCGCCCAGCTTCGTGTCGTTTGCTTCTATTGCCGGCGGCTCGCCTTGCACACGGACGCTCTCGCTGGTATTACCGATAGTCATCGTAAAATTTACTTCTGCGTCTGCGCCAACCGTGAGTGTGAGGCCGGTGCGGACCTCGGATTTGAAGCCCTTCGCTGACGCCGTAACGCTGTACGGGCCGGGAGACAAATTCGGCGTGCTGTAAAAACCTGATCGGTTGGTGACCAACTCTCTGGTGAAACCGTCCGCCGTATTCTTGATCGTCACCTGAGCGCCAACGATAACCGCATCTGTGCTGTCCATAACTGTTCCGGCAATGCGTGCGCCGGCGACCTGCGCATTTAGTGGAACCGCCACCAAACCGAACAGCACGACAAAAAGAAAGCCATGAGTCGCGCGTGACGACAGCCTCACCTCCGTTTTCGTTTTTTGATACTTGTTCGACACGCTTTCTTGGCCCTCCTAAAAGGGAATGAGGGTTGTCGAAGGACCAACTGCTGTTAGGGCGCCCTCTCGATATGACGGGCGGTAACGCTGGCCGTCTCAGAGAAAGCCGTTAGAGTACACCTCCAAGGTTCCGGGAATGTCAATATTTCGACTACCAGCATCTCGACATTTGGGCTATCGGTGGCAATGGCACAGGTATTGCGATTCAATTAATATGTATCCCTCGAGGCCAGGCTCGGCGTGACGGGGCGTGCTCATCACAGCCATGCTGCCGAAGCAAAGTGCCATTATGCGGAAACTGCAAACGAAGGCGTTCGTCTTGCCGCTCATCTTGCTAACGTCCAGCGCTTGCGCTCTTGCGTTAGATCCCTCACTCGATGTCAGCCAGTACGCACATACCGCGTGGAAGATTCGCGAAGGCTTCACAAAGGGCACCATCTTTTCGGTTGCGCAGACGCCTGATGGTTATCTGTGGCTGGGAACGGAATTCGGATTGGTTCGCTTTGATGGCGTCCAAGCCATCCCATGGCAGCCGCCAGACGGTCAGCAACTCCCCAGTAGCTGGATCAAAGCCCTCTTGGTTACGCGCGACGGTACGCTTTGGATTGGCACAGAGAAAGGACTTGCCAGTTGGAAGGCAGGCAAGCTTACGAAATATCCAGAAGTTGCCGGGCAGGCTGTTACTTCACTGCTACAAGATGCCGAAGGAACGCTTTGGTTTGGGGTGAGGAACCCGGGCAGGCTGTGCGCCGTCGGATCCGCTCAGACCACGTGTTTCGGAGCCGGGAGATTCGGTTGGTCCGTACCTGCGTTGTACCAAGACCGCGAAGGCAATCTGTGGGTCTCCGCACAAACCGGTCTGTGGCGATGGGCACCCGGTCCTCCGGAGCAGTTCCGGTTGCCCGATAGCCCAACTGAGGCCAGAGCTCTAATCGAAGGCGACAACGGCGTACTCCTGATGGCAACAGGTGCATCCGGCCCGCTCGCAAGTTCGGTCACAGGTTTGAGCGAAGGACTGAAACAACTTGTAGACGGGAAAATTCGCAGCTACTCACTTCCAGGGATCGCCAGGCAGTTCAGGCCCACATGCCTGTTCCGGAGCAGAGATGGCAGCTTGTGGGCAGGCACTGCGGAAGGTCTATTGCACCTGCACCGGGGCAGGACCGATAGATTTTCGGTCACCAACGGTCTCTCAGGTAATTTCATAAGGACTATTTTTGAAGATCGCGAAGGAACTGTTTGGGTCAGCACAGAAGATGGGCTCGATCGGTTTCGTGAATTCGCTGTGCCGACAATTTCGGAAAACGAGCAGGGGCTTTCAACCTCGGCAGTTACGGTGCTGGAAGCGACTCCGGATGGAAGTATTTGGATTCTCACGGCGGATGGGCTGAATCGCTGGCAAAACGGGCATGTGATCGTTTACGGTACGCGAAATGTGCCGGGCCAGAGCGGGCGGACAGGTGAGCGATCGTCAATTGCCAACGCGAGCGCAACCGAAATCCGGAACAGCGGACTTCGAGGAGCGGTCTTTTCGCTGGGGCAGGATGATCGGGGACGACTGTGGGCCGGGGGTGGCGAAGGAGTTTTCTACTTCGACCGCGGCCAGTTTGTGCGGGTTCCTGGTCTCCCAGGCGGAAATATCTCCTCCATCGCCGGGGATGGGCACGGAAAGGTTTGGATCAGCAACCTCGGCGAAGGCCTTTTCTATTCGACGCTAGAAGGTGTCGTCCAGCGCATTCCTTGGGCCCGATTCGGACACAAACAAGGTTCGGTAGCTTTGCTCCCTGATCGGTTGCACGGCGGCTTATGGCTCGGATTTCCTGAGGGCGGAATGGCTTACCTGAAAGACGGCCAGATCTCTTCCTACAATGTCGCTAACGGGCTGGGCAGTGGCTCAGTCAACGACCTTCAACTTGAATCGGACGGTGCTGTTTGGGCCGCGACCGGGAGCGGCTTAAGCCGAGTGGAAAACGGTCAAGTCATAACCCTTACCAGCAAGAATGGTCTGCCTTGCGATGCCGTTAACTGGGTCATGGAAGACAATGATCGTTCGCTTTGGTTATACATGGCCTGCGGCCTGGTGCGGCTTGCCCGTTCCGAGTTGGAAGCCTGGGACAGTGATCCGAAGCGGAACGTCCAGACCACAGTTCTCGACACTTCCGATGGAGTGAGGAGCCGTGCCCTTCCTGGTCAGTACGGACGAAAGGTGACCAAGTCGCTAGACGGGAAAATATGGTTCTCACCCCCGGATGGGGTCAGCGTCATCGATCCGCAGCACCTGCCGTTCAACAAGCTTCCGCCGCCGGTGCACGTCGAACGAGTCATCGCGGACCACAAGACCTACTGGCAGAACTTGTCGGGCGGGGATTCCTCATCGCCCCCGAAGCTGCCGCCGCTGGTGCGCGACCTGACTATTGACTACACCGCACTAAGCCTGGTTGACCCCGAAAAGGTGCACTTCCGCTTCAAGCTAGAGGGCCAGGACCACGACTGGAGGGAGGTAGTCAACATGCGTCAGGTGCAGTACTCGAATCTGTCGCCGGGGAATTATCGCTTTAGCGTTACTGCGAGCAATAACAGCGGTGTGTGGAACGAAGTGGGCGCAGTTCAGGATTTCAAGATTGCACCCGCTTATTACCAGACGATTTGGTTTCGCACATTGGGCGGCGTCGTTGCTGTCTTGGCGCTCTGGATTTTGTATCAATCCCGCATTCAGCAATTGCAGTACCAAGAGAAGCGTCTTAGGGATGTTATCAATACGGTGCCTGCCAATGTCTGGAGTACGTTGCCCGATGGCGCTGTCGACTTCGTGAATCAGCGGTGGCAGGAGCTCACAGGTTTACCTCCGGAGGATGCCTTGGGATGGAACTGGGAAGCCGTAGTTCATCCCGACGACCGGGCCGCGTTTGTCGGCCATTGGCATGCAGCCGTAAGGAATGGCGAAGCTATGGAGCATGAAGCACGGGTGCGCCGGCAGAACGGTGAATACCGCTGGTTGTTCATCCGTAACGTGCCGGTACGAGACAAAAACAGCAACATCGTCAAGTGGTACGGAACCAGCGTCGACATTGAAGATCGCAAGCGGGCCGAGCAAGCTCTAATCCGAAGTGACGCTTATCTGGCGGAAGCGCAGAGACTGAGCCGCACCGGCAGTTTCGCCTACAATCCCGCGAGCCGGAAAACGCTCTTCTGGTCCGAGGAATTATTCCGAATTTTCCGATTGGATCCTCAGCGCGGAATTCCCGATTATGACGAGACTCGCCGACTTGTACATCCCGACGATCTCGACCGGGTTTCTGAAGAGTGTCTGCGGGGATTCCGCGGGAAAGCAGAATTCTCGCAAACATACAGGCTGCTACTGCTCGATGGGGCTGTGAGGCACCTCCACGCGGTTTGGCATCCGGTCCTCGACAAAGCGGGAGAACTCCTCGAATACGTTGGCACGGCGGCAGACGTCACAGACCGCAAGCAAGCCGAGCAGAAATTCCGCGGGCTGCTGGAATCGGCGCCCGATGCGATTGCGGTCGTGAATCGTGAGGGCGAAATTGTTCTGGTCAATGAGCAGATGGAGAAGCTGTTTGGCTATCAACGACAAGAGGTATTGGGGAAAAAAATCGAAATGTTGGTCCCGGAACGGTTTCGGGGTAAGCATCCGGAACACCGCGCGGGTTTTGTGGCTGACCCTCGGACGCGCCCAATGGGGTCCGGGCTGGAACTGCACGGCCTGCATAAGGATGGGCGTGAGTTTCCTGTGGAGATCAGCCTGAGTCCACTGGAAACCGAGGAAGGGATGCTGATTTCCAGTATTATTCGTGATATCACGGAGCGCAAGCGCGCTGAGCAAGAGCGCGAGAGGCTGCGCCAGTTAGAGGCGGGGCTCGCGCACATCAACCGGGTCACTACGATGGGAGAATTGAGCGCTTCCCTAGCACACGAGATCAAACAACCCATTGCTGCAGCGGTCACCAACGCGGAGGCTTGCTTACGATTTCTTGAACGGGAGCAGCCGGATTTGGTCGATGCCCGCGATGCAGCCTCAGGAATGGTTGGATCTGCCAAGCGCGCGGCAGAAGTGATCGACCGTGTTCGCTCGCTGTTCGGGAAGGATGCGGCTCAACGTGAAGCAGTCGATGTAAATCAAGTCATTCGCGACATTGTTGATTTACTGCAGAATGAGGCAAGCCAGCATGCCGTTTCAATCCACAGAGAGCTCGCAGAAAATCTTCCAAAAGTGATGGGCGATCACGTGCAATTGCAGCAAGTCGTGTTGAATCTGCTGCTCAATGGGATTGAGGCCATGCACAATACCAATGGCGAACTCAGGATTACATCGAAGGCCCGCGAGAATGAAGTGCTGATCTCGGTCACTGATACGGGAGTAGGGCTCCCCGCCGAAAAGGTGGATCAGATTTTTGACGCGTTCTTTACTACCAAACCTCAAGGCACCGGCATGGGCTTGGCAATCAGCCGCTCGATCATCGAAGCACACGGTGGACGTCTCTGGGCCACCCCTAACTCCGGACGCGGCGCTACGTTTCATTTCGCGCTGCCATGCGACATGCAGGCCGGCACATGAGTTCCCCAACGGATCGGACCGTGTTCATTGTGGATGATGATCCTGATATACGCGCGTCGATGCGGCGACTGCTGAAAAGTGTCGGACTGCGCGCAGAGCTGTTTGCCTCTGCGCAGGATTTCCTGCAGCACAAAATGCCAGAAGGCCCCAGTTGCCTCGTTTTGGATATGCGACTTCCGGGAACGAACGGACTCGAGGTCCAGCGCAATTTAATCAAGACAGGCATCAACATCCCGGTCATTTTCATAACGGCCCACGGCGACATTCCTATGACGGTGAAGGCCATGAAATCAGGCGCCGTAGAATTCCTTACAAAGCCGTTCCGAGATCAGGACCTTCTGGATGCGATCGAGCAAGCACTTCAGCGCGACCAAGCGGCACGGCAGCTGCAGAATGAGATTGCGGCATTGCAGGAACGCTATAGAAGTCTAACCGCGCGCGAACGCGAGGTGATGGGACTTCTCGTTTCCGGTATGCAGACAAAGCAAATCGCCTCGAAACTCGGCACCAGCGAAATCACTGCTGCGGTTCATCGCGGACACGTAATGCATAAGATGCAGGCGGGTTCCCCTGCTGAATTGGGCCGAATGGCCGAAAAACTGAAACTTCCTGCGGAAAGCCCCTCCTGAGCACGACGATGGGGGGCTTCCCGGCGGCTCCGGGTTCGCTTTTCATCCTTATATATACATATAGGCGGACTATAGAAAATGACAATTGTGCTTTTTTGCGCGGCAAGATATTTTCACAGTTGTTATGACCACCGCGTCGAAAACAAAGTTAGTCGCTGTTGTCGATGATGACGAATTGGTTCGGATCGCGTTGCAACGACTACTGAAAGCGGCTGGCCTTGGTGCGACTTCGTTCGCATCGGCCGAGGACCTGCTGAAGTCGGACCAACTTTCGGAGATTACGTGCCTTATCGTGGATATCCGGATGCCGGGCATGTCCGGCCTGGATCTTCAGGCCAAGCTGCAGGCTGAGCGTCCGATTCCAATTATCTTCATCACCGCGCACGGGGATGAAAAAATGCGCCTTCAGGCAATGCGAGCTGGAGCGGTGGCATTTTTGGCAAAGCCCTTTGACAGTGGCATTTTGCTGGATCGCGTTCGAGCGGCTTTGGAATCCATGAGTTCGTAGAAGCGACTTGCCGTAAAGGTCGCAGGAGGAACGCAGTGGGGGCCTTCGAAAATGAGGTTCTTCGGAGCCACGACGCTAGGGGGCCCGGATTTGAGCAAATCGTGGGCCGCAGTCCGGCTCTCGAGGCGGTGCTCCAACAGGTGGAACGCGTAGCACCAACAACATCCACCGTGCTGATTCAAGGAGAAACGGGCACGGGGAAGGAGTTGATCGCACAAGCGATTCACAACGTCAGCCCGCGATGCGGACGGCCTTATATCAAACTGAATTGTGCCGCGATCCCCTTCGACCTGCTAGAGAGCGAGCTCTTTGGACATGAGCGAGGAGCCTTTACCGGGGCGATAGCACAAAAAATCGGCCGATTCGAATTGGCTGACAAAGGCACGCTGTTTCTGGATGAAGTCGGGGACATACCTCTGGCCCTACAACCCAAGTTGCTCCGGGTTCTTCAAGAACAGGAATTCGAGCGCTTGGGCAGTGGTCGGACCCACCGCGTAGATGTCCGCCTTGTCGCGGCGACTCACCGCGACCTTGCGGAAATGGTGAAGCGAAACGAATTTCGCAGTGACCTATATTACCGTCTGAATGTGTTTCCCATTCTGCTGCCGGCTTTGCGAAACCGCCGTGCGGATATTGTGCCGCTGGTTCGGCACTTCGTGGACATTTTTTCCCGCCGGATGGGAAGGAAGATAGATCACATTCCGGACGAAACCTTGGCCGCTTTCCAGTCCTATGCGTGGCCCGGAAACATTCGTGAGCTTCAGAACGTGATCGAACGCGCCGTGATCTTATCCGACGGCGGCTTGCTCCCCAATCTGCTCTTACCGGCGCAGAGCGAGCCGATTGCCCCCGTTCCCGTGCGGTCCACCCTCAAAGACTCCGAACTCACCCTGATTATGGAAGCCCTAAAGATGGCAGGCTGGGTAATTG
>JBARBE010000112.1:0-4202 GCA_049792735.1 Candidatus Acidiferrum sp. | reverse complement strand
ATGATGCTGTTCGATCACGGGATGCCGCGGGCGGATGGAACGGTGAGCAAAGAGCAGCGGCCGGAGGCGGACATCAATATCGAATTTCAGTCGAAGTCGAAGTTTGCCGCGGAGTCGCAGGCTTTGGCGTGGGTGCTGGAGCGAGCCGATGAGAAGTACGCGACGGATTATCCGGCGAGCGTGAGCAGCCATATGACGAATACGGATTCGAGTTCGTTCATGGACGCGGTGCCTTCGCTGAGCGTGCGCGAAAACGAGCGCGGAACGCAGATTGGAAACGGATGGGATCCGCAATGGCACCAACCGACGGACTTGTACAAGACGTACTCGGATGCGGATTTCCGGCTGGGGTTGAATGCGACGCAGACTACGCTGGCGGCGGTGGCGGAATTGGCGGGGGCTAGCGTTAAGAAATAATTTTGGCGGGGGCGCGCGGGAGCCTGTGCAGACAGAAGGAAGGAAAAAGAATTACGCAGAGTTCACAGAGACACAGAGATCGCAAAGAAGAAAAAGAAATAAGAAAAAACGCGGGTCTAAAGACCCGCCACTACAGGTGACTGGTGATCATTGGGATGGGAGTGGATTTGGCGGAGGTGGAACGGATTCGGGGCGCGATTGAGAGGTATGGGGAGACGTTTTTGCGGAGGGTGTATACGGCGGGGGAACGAGAATATTGTGAACGATTCAGGAATAAGTATGAGCGGTATGCGGGGCGGTTTGCGGCGAAAGAGGCGGCGATGAAGGCGCTGGGAACGGGGTGGAGGCGGGGGGTGCGGTGGGTGGATTTTGAAGTGGTGCGGGAGCGGGGCGGGCGGCCGACGATCCGGTTGGATGGTGCGGCGAAGAGGATTGCGGAGGAGTTGGGGGTGAAGAGGATTGCTTTGAGTATTACGCATACGGAGGCGCAGGCGTTGGCGCAGGTGATTTTTGAGGGTTAGGAGAAACGAAGTAAAGAAGTAAGGACGTATTGAAGTAAAGACGAAGACAAAAAGAATCTAACGCAGAGACGCAGAGGACGCAGAGGATTCGCAGAGAGTTTGTGCAGGCTCGCCTAACAGGTAGTTCCCTTCTTCGGATGTGACAAAAACATCTTGCCAGAGGTTCGGCGCGAAAATTCCTGGGATTTGGACGCGCAGATAATTTGAGGATAGGGCAGGGGTGTATTCGGTGCCGGTGTGTTCGGAGATGGAGTGTTCGTCGCGGTGGAGGGTTAGGACGCGGAGGGCGCGGCCTTGTTGGGAATGGCGGAAGGCGGCGGATTTGGATTGGCTCAGGGCGCGGAGTTCGCGGGCGCGGCGCTTGATGATTTGGGCGGGGACCTGGTTGGGCATGGAGGCGGCTTTGGTGCCGGGGCGGGGGGAGTAGGAGAAGACGTGGAGGTAGGTGAAGGGACGATGCTCGATGAAGGCAACGGTGGCGGCGTGATCGGATTCGGTTTCGCCGGGGAAGCCGGCGATTAGGTCGGCGCCGATGGCGGCGTGGGGGAGGCGGTCGTGGATGAGGTCGACGCGGCGGGCGTAGTGTTCGGAGCGATACCAGCGGTGCATGCCGGCAAGGATGCGGTCGGAGGCGGATTGGAGAGGCATGTGGAAGTGCTGGGCGATGCGGTCGGTGCTGGCGAAGAGGTCGATTAGGTCTTGGGTGACGTCTTGGGGCTCGATGGAACTGATGCGGAGGCGGTCTAGTTGGGTTTCGTCCAGGATGCGGCGGATTAGGGCGAGGAGTTCTACACGGGGAGTTAGGTCGCGGCCGTAGGTGCCAAGGTTGATGCCGCTTAGGACGATTTCGCGGGCGGGGGATATGGAGGAGGTGGAGGAAGTAGAGGAGGTACAGGAGGTAAAGGAGGTAGAAGAGAAGACAGACAGGAATGTGTGTCCCAGCGCGGGCGGGTGCGGCGATGTGAGCTTTTGGATTTCGCGGATGACTTCGTTTGGAGGGAGGCTGCGGGATTTGCCGCGAACGTAGGGGATGACACAGAAGGAGCAGCGGTTGTTGCAACCGTCCTGGATTTTTAGGATGGGGCGGGTGTGATGGGATTCGCCGCCTTGGATGGGGGCGGAGAGGAATTCGGGGTGGGCGAAGATGTCGCCGGTGAGGATTTGGGCGGGGCGGAGGGAAGCGTCGGCGAGATTGGAAGGCTTGCCAGGAGCGGGCACAGCGTGCTGTGCCCCTACGAAGGAGTGGAAGGGAACGTCGGGCGAGGCTAAAGGAAAAAGCGGATTCCTCGCTTCGCTCGGAATGACATTTTGATCTGCAGCTTGCTCTCGGGTGGCGCGAGGGAGAACAGCCGGAACGATTTGCGTTATGAGATCGGGGATTTGGGGTTTGTGGGAATTGCCGACGACGTAGGTGACGCCGGGCAACGAGGCTAGTTCTTCGGGGGCGCGTTGGGCGTAGCAGCCGGTAACGATCAGGCGGGCGTGGGGATTTTGGGCGTGGATTTTGCGGATGGCGTCGCGGGCTTGGGCGTCGGCGGCGGCGGTTACGGTGCAGGTGTTTAGGACGACGATAGAGGCGGAGGCGGGATCGGAGGCGGGAGTGCAGCCGCGATCGAGCAGCTGGCGCTCGAGGGCGGCGCCGTCGGCTTGCGTGGCGCGGCAACCGAATTGTTGGATAAAGAAAGTGGACATTTTCCTCGAAGCGCTCGATTCGAAAAATGGAGCAAGTTTATTTCAACACAGAGTTCACGGAGGGCACAGAGAAGAGGAGGAGAAAGAGATCCTCGACAGGGGCGCGGTCGGCGGACAATCCGTGGACAACGAATAGGATAACCGGAGTATGGGATTGGCGGAAAGGGGAGCGGGAGGGGGCATTCGGCGGCGGCTTTACTCGCGGGGGAGTGACCGCTACAATCTTTTGCGAAAATGTGCGCTCTGCGGCGACACCCTTCTGCGCTGGATGATCCCAAGATTTCGATAGTCATACCCGTTTACAACGAAAAAAACACGATTGAGGAGATTTTGCGGCGAGTGGCCGAGACCACGATGCGCAAGGAAATCATTATCGTGGACGATTGTTCGACGGATGGGACGCGGCAGTATCTGGAAAGCATGATGGAGCGGCAGGCGGGCGGCGAAACCTGGGCGACGGCGCACGACGGCGGAGATCCGGTGGACGTGCGGGAATTGCGGATTCTCTTTCAGACGCAGAACCAGGGCAAAGGCGCGGCGCTGCGGCGAGGATTTGCGGAGGCCAGCGGCGACATTGTTTTGGTGCAGGATGCGGATTTGGAGTACGACCCGAAGGACTATCCGACGCTGCTGGCGCCGATTATTGACGGGCGGGCGGACGTGGTGTTTGGATCGAGATTTCTGGGCGGGCCACAGCGAGTGCATTACTTTTGGCACTATGTGGCGAACAAGATGCTGACGCTGCTTTCGGATTTGATGACCAATCTGAAGCTGACGGACATGGAGACTTGTTACAAAGTGTTCCGAAAAGAAGTGTTGCAGGGGATTACGTTGCGCTCGAACCGGTTTGGGTTTGAGCCGGAGATTACGGCGAAGATTTCGAAGGGCAAGTGGCGAATCTATGAGGTGCCGATCAGCTACGCGGGGCGGACGTACGAAGAGGGAAAGAAAATTACGTGGAAAGACGGCGTGCAGGCGCTGTGGTGCATTTTTCGGTACAAAATCAGCGATTGAAAGCTAGACGGACGCGGCTTCCCCATAGCCGTGCGGATGCTTCCGTTTCCAAGACCAAGCTGAAGTGATGATTTCCTCGAGAGAGGAATGCTGGGCTTGCCAGCCGAGCATGCGGTGAAGTTTGTCTTTGCTGGCGACGAGGACAGCGGGATCGCCGGGGCGGCGCGGGGACATTTGGCGAGGAATTTCGCGGCCGGTGATTTTTTCGGCGGCGTCGAGGACTTCGAGGATGGAAAAGCCGCGGCTGTTGCCGACGTTGAAGGCTTCGCCGGAAACGGATTCGATGGATTCGAGAGCGCGGAGGTGGGAATCGGCGATGTCGAGGACGTGAATGTAATCGCGGAGGCAGGTGCCGTCAGGCGTAGGGTAATCGGAGCCGAAGACTTCGAGATGCGGCATGATGCCGAGAGCGGCGTCGAGAACTTTGGGAATGAGATGGGTTTCGACGCGATGGGCTTCGCCGCGCTCGGCGGAAGCGCCGGCGGCGTTGAAATAGCGAAGAGTGGCGTAGTGGAGGCCGGTGTAGGCGCGATAGTCGGAGAGAATTTCTTCGAAGCG
>JBARBE010000111.1:0-64808 GCA_049792735.1 Candidatus Acidiferrum sp. | reverse complement strand
TGATGGCTACAAGTCGCTGAATGATGGCCAAGCGGTTGAATTCGAAGTGACCAAGGGCCCCAAGGGTCTGCAGGCCTCGAACGTCCAACCCCTCTAATTCCACTTCACAAAAATACGAAACGGGCGGAGCGCTTCGGCGTCCCGCCCGTTTTTGTTTTTGGGTGGCACAGACTTCAGTCTGTGCCACTTTCAAGCTACGGCAGCGCCTGCTTCAAATCGGCAATTAGATCTTCCGCATCCTCAAGTCCAATCGAAACGCGGACTGTGCCCGGACTAACGCCGGCTTGCCGCAACTCTTCGATGGTCATGTTGTAGTGCGAACTGTAGATGGGGAGTATGACGAGCGACTCGACGCCTCCCAGGCTTGCCGCCAGCAAAAACAACCGCACGCGGTCGCAGAAACGCCGGGCCGCAGGTAGCCCGCCCTTCAAATCAAACGCCATCATCGATCCAAATCCGCGCATCTGTTTTTTCGCCAGCTTATGATCCGGATGGGACGCTAGACCCGGATAGTGCACCCGCGCAACCTTCGGATGTTTCTCGAGGAATTTCGCGACAGCCATGGCGTTTTCGCACTGCCGTTCCACGCGCACTCCCAGCGTTTTGATTCCCCGAATCAACAAATACGCCGCGCCAGGATCCATCGATCCGCCGAGATAAATCACCATGTGCCGCACGCGCTCCATCCACTTCTTGTTTCCTGTTACGACTCCCGCAATGATGTCCGAATGCCCCGCCAGCGCTTTCGTGGCGCTGTGTACCACCATGTCGTAGCCTAGTGCGATAGGATTTTGCAGCACTGGCGTGGCGAACGTATTGTCGATGATGGATACCAGCTTGTGCTTTTTGGCAAACGCCACAGCCTTTTCAATGTCCACAAGCCGCAATGTCGGATTCGTCGGCGTCTCCACATAGAGAACCTTGGTCCGCGGCGTCACCAGGTTTTCGATGCCTTCCAGATCCATTCCCACTCGATGGGTGGTGATGCCCATGTCGGGAAAAAGATCGCGCATCAAGCGGTAACTGCCGCCGTAAAGCTGCGCCGTCGAAATCAATTCATCGCCATGTTTCAGCGCGCCGAGTAGCGCGCTCGAAATCGCCGCCATCCCGGATGCCGTAACCACCGCTGCCTCCGCTCCTTCCAGAGCCGCGATTTTCTCTTCCGCCACCGCAAGCGTCGGGTTGCCGTAGCGCGTATAGATGTACGCTTTGCTCTTGCCTTCCGCCCACAGCTTCATCTCCGCCGTCGAGGAAAATGTAAACGTCGAAGTCCGGGTAATGTCCGTGACCACCGGCCCGCCAACGCCATGGCGATTCGGCTCCCCGGCATGAATAGCGGTTGTTTGCGGGCCAGGTTTCGAAGAACTATTCTTTTTCATGAGAGAGATTCTGCTCTGTTTTAGGAACAAAAAACAGGCTCCAATTTGGCAGGGACGTAGACAATTTGGCGCGACTGGTGTGTCTTATAGGAGGAGAGTGCGGGCGGCACGTTGGGCGAAACCAGTCTAAGCGCCGATGACATCAGGCGATTGTACGAGCGCCATGGGCCGGCGCTGGTCGTCTATGCGTGTGGCTTCGGTCTGGACTCATCCAGCGCCGAGGACGCGGTTCATACGGTTTTTCACCGCCTTCTCCGGGAGCCTACAGCTGCGCCACGCAACCCGGCCGGCTATATCTATCGCGCGGTGCGCAACGCTGCTCTGAATGTGCGTCGTAACGGGAAGCAGAATATCGCTCTGGACGAAAGCTGTTTTATCCACCCGGATGGGGATCGCGAAAGTGGCCTGGCTCTCCAGAAAGCACTCGCCAATCTGCCGGAAGAGCAGCGAGAAGCGGTGATTATGCGCGTGTGGAGCGGGATGACTCTAGACGAAATCGCAGGAGCGTCAGATGTGCCCCTCAACACAATAGCCTCTCGCTACCGATACGCCCTGGGGAAATTGCGTGATGCGCTTCGGCCTTACAAGGAACGCTAATTGCGGGGAAGCCAAAATGGAGAGCAATGACGATCGTTTCGAGCAGTATCTTAGCGAGTTTCAGCCACGGCGCCCTCGGGCGCTGCCGACTCGTTTCGTCGCGATTCCAATTTGGAGTCGCCGGCTAGCGGCCGTACTACTAGTGCCAATACTCGCGGCATGCCTGTGGTTTGCGATGCGGACACACGGACTGCCGAATGCGGTAACTCGATTCGAAAAACCCGAAAACGAACACGGATCGTTGGGGGAAAGAAAAAAGATTGCCATGGTTAAACTCACCAAGCTGGCGGTGGAAAATCCCGGCAATCTCGATGCGCTATTGGGCGGTGCAACACGGCGGAGTACCTCGACTTCGGACAAAACCTTGCTCGGTGTACTCGGAAAAGAAAGAGAGTAGACGAGGCAAACGATGAAACCGTACCGACTGATTCCAATTCTTTTTGCATTGGCGTGCTTTCCGCAGGTCGGCTGGCCGCAAGTGAAGCTGCCCCCGCCGCCAAGCAATGCCGCGCTGCTGTATTGGCAGGCCTTCGCCGAAATGCAGGACTACGCAACGGACTCGTCCACTGCGGATCTATTGGAAAGGACCGTAAAGGGTGAGGTGCCGTGGGACGAACAAAGGCTTGGACATTTTGTTGATGACAATCTCGACGCTATCAGAACTATGCAACGCGCCTCGAAGCTCCCAGAGTGCGACTGGGGGCTGGAGGATACGTTTGAGGCGCGGAATGCGTTTCCTGTTACCTATTGGCAAAATTCCGCCCGTTCTTTGGCCCGCCTGAACACCCTTTACGGCATTCGGCAGGCAGCAAGCGGTGATTCCCAAGAAGCTACGGACACGTGGCTCGCGGGCATTCGCTTCTCGCAGCACCTGGCACAAGGGGGCACCCTGATTTTCAAACTCGTTGCGGAACAAGCGTTGCTGCCTAATTTTGAAATTCTTACGACCATCGTCCGACAAGGCAAAATGCCAGCCGCAGAAAAAGCGCATGTCAGGAGCGTCGTCGAGACTCTCCCAGAGACTGTCTTCGACTGGGGCGAAGCGTGGGCCCTGGAAGGCGGGTTGCTTGAAGCGGGCTTCCGCGAGGTGTTGAAGTCGCCTGACCCAATCAAGGCCTACGAAGCCTTTAGCGGCGAGCGTGCGCCAGAAGTCGCGTTTCCTCCTAGCGCAAAGGGTTCAAAGACCCGTCCAGCGATACTGCTCGTCGACTTTTCCACGTTCGAGGATTATATGTCGCGAATTCAGGCTGCTTTGACAGCGCCGTCGCCAGTGGCGCAAAGGCGCATCGAAACGCTGGAGGCGGAACGGAAGAGCGTGTCACCACTGCTGCAAAGGTTCATCCCCTCCCCATCGCGCGTGAACGACGCCCGGGCAGAAATTGCCTTGGCCAGACAGCGATTGTTGCAGGCAGCCGCCGAGTAACTTCAGCGATCCCTACCAAGCCGAACCATCCACCCCGGGTCTCCTATTGCCGCTCGCCTTTTTGGCTGCTTTGAGCGTAGGACGCTGGGGAGGCACAGTTCTTATGTTCCTCCTCCAGCAGATCCGGATGGAGCGAAAGTGGATCTCGCGCATGAAACGGAGCACTCAGGGAAACTTTGGAACATAAAAAGTCGTAACAACGACGGAGGCAGGCATGGATCTCTCCTCACCGATGACATGGATAGAAATTCTTTGGGTGATTTTCGTTCTGTACTGGCTGATTTCTGCGTTCAAACGCAAGAGAACCAAGAAAAGAGAATCGGTCCTCCAGCGCCTGCTCTACACGCTTCCTCCAATCGCCGCGTATTTTTTGGTGGCTCGGCCCGAGTTCCGCCACGGCTGGCTCGCCGTACGATTCGTCCCCGACGATTCTGTCATCCGATGGCTAGGTGTGGCGGTCACCGCCGCCGGTATAGTCTTCGCCCTCTGGGCTCGCTGGCACTTGGGCTCGAATTGGAGCGGCCTCGTCACCCTGAAGGAGGGCCACGAACTGATTCGAACCGGTCCTTACCGGTTCATCCGTCATCCGATTTATACGGGCATTCTTATTGGGCTGCTTGGCACGTTCCTGGAGGATGGCGAGATGCGTAGTCTCGTCGCTTTGGCGATGGTTTGGTTATCGTTCTATGTAAAGGCTCGCCGCGAAGAATCCTTCTTGTCGCAGGAGTTTGGCCCTGGCTTCACCGAACACCAGCGCCACACGGGAATGTTTCTGCCAAAGTTTTCCAGCTAATCGCCCTGGATTTGCGGCTAGCCTTCCTCTTCTTCTGTCTCCCCGTGCGCAGGTTTGTGCGCGTCGATCACTTTTTGCGCCAGCTCGTTCGGCAAGTAGTCGTAGTGCGAAAACTCCATGGAGTAGCTCGCGCGTCCTTGCGTCTTGGAAATGAGGTCGTTGGCGTAACTCAGCATTTCCGAAAGCGGCACCTGCGCCTTGATGACCACGTTGTGTCCGCGCGCCTCGCTGCCCGCGATGCGTCCGCGCCGCGAGCTGAGGTCGCCCATCAAATCGCCCGAGTATTGATCCGGTGCATACACTTCTACGTGCATCACCGGCTCGAGCAAAGCGGGTTTGGCCGCCTTCATCGCTTCCTTGAAAGCCAGCGACCCGGCAATTTTGAAAGCCATGTCCGAGGAATCCACGTCGTGGTACTTCCCGTCGTAGAGCACTGCGCGGAAATCCACGACCGGAAAACCGGCCAGATAGCCCCGTGCAGCCGCGTCGCGAATCCCCTTCTCCACCGATGGAATCCAGTTCCTGGGAATCGCGCCGCCGAAGACGTCATCCACAAATTCAACGCCCTTGCCGCGCTCAATCGGCTCCATCGTGATGCGGCACACGCCGAACTGCCCGTGCCCGCCGGACTGCTTCTTGTGTTTGCCTTCCGCGTCGGCCTTGCCGCGTATCGTTTCGCGGTAAGGTACCTTGGGCGGCTTCAGGGTGAGGTCCACGTGGTAACGCTTGTGCAGCTTCGCCACCACTACCTCGATGTGTTGTTGTCCGGAACCGGCCAGCAAAAATTCCTTGGTCTGAGGGTCGCGCATAAAACGCAGCGCGGGATCTTCCTCGATAATTTTGTGAATCGAAACACCGATTTTGTCCTCGTCGGCGCGCGTCTTGGGTTCGATCGCGAACGTAATCGAAGGCTCCGGCAGTTGCGCGGGCTTGTAGTAGATAGGCGATGCTTTGTCTCCCAGCGTTTCGCCCGTCGTCGTTTCCTTCAGCTTCGAAATCGCTCCAATGTCCCCGGAATGCAGTTCCGCGATCTCTGTGAGTTGTTTCCCCTGCACCACCTGCGTGTGCTGGAAGCGCTCCGGTATTCCCCGGTTGTAATTGGTCAGCGTGGCGTCGTTTTTCAGCACTCCGCTTTTCACTTTGAAATAATTAATCCGCCCGGCAAAGGGATCCGCCAACGTTTTGAACACGAAGAGCGAGAGCGGTTGGCTGTCATCGTACTTGCGCTCCACCCGCTCGCCCTTACCGTTCGGTTCCGTATATCCCACCTGCGCGTGTTCATCGGGATGTGGAAACGCATCCGCCAGAAATGTCAGCAAGCTGGCCGTTCCGATATTGTGGAGACTTGAAACCATCAACACGGGAAAGATTTTCTCTGCCACGATGGCCTTCCGCACGCCGGGAATCAGATCCGCAATCGGGATGGTGCCTTCCCTGAAAAACTCCTCCATCAATTCATCGTCGCCTTCCGCGACCATCTCTACCAATTTCTCGTGCGCTTCCTTGGCCTCATCCGCCAGCGCCGCCGGTATCTCCTCAATCGACGGCTTCCCGTCTCCATCCGGCTTGTACATGTGCGCCTTCATTCCCACAAGGTCGATCACTCCGCGAAATCCTTTCTCCGAGCCGATGGGAAGCTGCAACGCGACGACATTGCGCCCAAAAACCTGTTCCAGCGATTCCATCGAACGTTCGAAGCTGGCCAGCTCGCGATCCATCCACGTCAAGACAAACGCCCGCGGAATGTCGTATTCCGTGCAATAATCCCAGACTTTTTCCGTGGTCACTTGCGAGCCCACGTGCGCATCTACCGCGATCAGCGCCGCGTCCGCCGCAATCAGCGAAGCCTTCGTTTCTGTAATAAAAGTGGAATATCCCGGCAGGTCGATGAAATTTATTTTAACCTTTTCCGAGCCGCCCGCTTGTCCGCCAGACGTCGGCCACTCCGCGTAAGCCAGCCCTGTTTGAATCGAGATTTTCCGTGTGATTTCCTCTTCGTCCCAATCCGTCGCGGTGCTGCCTTCCGCAACTTTTCCCCACCGCGGCGTCATTCCCGCAGTGAAGAGCAACGACGACACCAGTTGCGTCTTGCCGGTGCCGCCGTGGCCGACAATGCCAACGTTTCGAATCTCCTTGGTGAGATAGCTCTTCATATAGACCTCCCTTTGCGTGGCGCCGGCCATGCCGGAGCCGTCAGACGAGGTCCGTCCCGAAGAATTCAGGCGCGGGCCTGCGCCTGGGTGTGCGATTCAGAAGATGAAGGAGAGCGTGGCCCCTGCCCCGGCGTCTCGCAGAATGCAGCGCCGGTCATTCAACTACCCCTGGTCCGTTCCCCAACTCCGCGGATGCTAGCACACGCCCTCGCTTCCCGGCAATCTCGCGTTCCGCTCAAACCGCTGCGCCACTCCCCGAGAATTTTCCCTCCACATCCTGATGTGCAGGCATTACAGACACCTCGTTTCTCCGCGCGACGCATCCGTTCTAGTGTCCCTTCTTTTCAGCGCCTCTCGCTCCTCGCCGCAACCCCCAAGCCGGATAATCTCTTCGGCCAGCCATGGAAAATTTTCCAGGACTAGTACTCGCTCCAAAATAAGTGTCCTCGCGCTTCCCTTCTTACTTCATGAAAATGCATCTCTTAGCGCATAATCACTCTGCGGCCGCCCGGCCCGACAAGTGCTCTTAAACCAAGAGGGACCATTGTCCTCTGGGAGCAAGGTCAGGATTTACTACATCACTCGACGTTAGCAGCGACCGGCTCTCAGCCAAACCCGCACCATCGGAAGCTGCTTTCAGGTCGGAAGATCTTTCAGGAGGGTAATCATGGATGAGTATCAAGAATCCAACCACAACGAGAACGGCTGGGCCGCGCTGCGTGAAGGCTCGAACCGCTGGTTGGCCGTAGCACTCGTAGCCCTGCTCGCCATCGCCGGGGTGGCCTTCGCTTACGCTTATCACCAAAAGTCGGAGCTTAGCCAAGCCACTGCGCAGGCTGCGACCGCCGATGCAACAACCGCCCAATTGCAGGCTCAGGTCAGTGCGCTCACCGCAAAATTAAATCAGATCACCGCCACCCAGACGCCCG
Organism: Candidatus Acidiferrum sp.; assembly: GCA_049792735.1. GTDB lineage: Bacteria > Acidobacteriota > Terriglobia > Acidiferrales > UBA7541 > Acidiferrum. Next base: position 57,534 of record JBARBE010000111.1, on the reverse strand, counting down.
CGACAGCCCCTTCGCCCGCCACCGATCCCGTTCTTTCCGCGGATATGGTCCCGCAAACTTCCGAGTCTTCCGCCGTCTCGGTCGAAAAACCCAAGACGGTCCACCCAAGGCACCATGTCGTCAAGCACCGCACTCCTCCCGTGGACAAGAAATACCTCGAGCTTCAAGCTCAGTTGACCGACCAGCAGAAGCAGTTGAAAGCCACGCAGGACGAAGTCGCTAAGGACCGCTCCGATCTCGAAGGCTCCATCAATTCCACCCGCGACGACCTCAACTCCACCATCAACTCCACTCGCGACGACCTGAACGGCTCCATCGCCAAAACGCACGACGAACTTGTCGCCCTCGAGAAGCGCGGCGAGCGCAGCTATTTCGAGTTTGACCTCTCCAAGTCAAAAGAGTTCCAGCGCGTCGGGCCGCTCACCATTTCTCTTCGCAAAGCGGACACCAAGCATAAGCACTACAATCTTGCGATGATGGTGGACGACAACGAACTCCAGAAGAAGAATGTAAACCTCTACGAGCCTATCTGGATCCACGCCGACGCCGATTCGCAGCCCGTGCAGATCATCGTCAACAAGATCGATAAAGACCACGTCCACGGCTATATCAGCGCCCCGAAATACAAGCCGTCCGAATTCGCAGCGGCCAGCTCGGCCAGCGTGACCCCGGTTTCCGCAAAGTCGCCGGCCAGCATGCCGTCGAACACTCCGGATCCACAACAACCGCAGCAGCCAAAGCCGTAGAATCTTCTTGAGTTCATTGCGGCAGGACGCCACGCAAGGCGTCCTGCCGTTTTTTCCCTCTGTCAGGTTTGCCAGGATTACGGCCGGTGTTCGAGAACCGGCTTCAGCGTGACGTGGCTGTCCTTCAAGATTTCCAGCGTGCGCTTCCAGTCTGCAAATCCAGGAGCTTTTAACACCACGTTGTGATTCCCCGCCGGAAGCTTCAATTTAGCTGGAGCGTCGCCAACGAACTTCTCGTCCACATAAATCTCCGCCCCATCGGGTTCGGAAGTAATCGCCACCGTGCCAAATCCCAACGGAGTTTGGCTCGTCACAGGTTCAGCCGCATCGTCCGCCGCCGCAGCGGCCGAAGAAGCGCCGCCTGAAGCCGACTGTGTTTCGCGTTCCGAAGAAGCGGCCAACGTCGCATTGGAACCTTTGCCTCCGTCCGGGGAAATCGTCGTAGTTCCGGCAGATGGACGTGCGAGTTCCGCAGAGCGTACCGCCGAAACATTGGGATAAAAACGATGCAGCACTTTCAAAACATCCGAAGCGCTCAGCGCAAATCCGATTCCCGTCACATCCTTCTTGATTAGTTTTTCCGTGTTGATCCCGATTACTTCTCCCCAGCCGTTCAGCAGCGGCCCCCCGCTGTTTCCCGGATTGATCGGCGCATCCGTCTGGATCCACGTCCCCGGCCCCGCATTCGGAAATTGTCCCACTGCGCTCACCACACCTTTCGTCACGCTGAAAAGCATGGCGTCTCCAGGGTTGCCGATTGCCACCACGCTCTCCCCTTGCCGCACCGTCGTCGCATCGGCCAGCGTCAAATGCGGAAAATCCTTGCCCTCGACTTTAGCCAGCGCAATGTCCAGCTCAGGGTCGATGTACACCACTCTTGCTTCCAGCTCCTGGCCTCCAGGTAGCATCGTGTGCAGCGTCTCTTCCCCTCGTGCCAGGTGCGCGTTCGTTACGATCACGCCCGTCTCCGTTACAAAAAATCCTGTTCCCGATTTAGCCAGTCCCTTCAAATAAACAACCGCTGGCTTCGTCTTCCGCACCAACTCCTCGAGCGAAAGTTCCTGTTCGAGATCAACGCTTCTGTCCGCCGATAATCGCACCTTGACCCCGCCCGTAAACACTTGCCCGATCGCTTCCAGTTCGACATCAAAGTGATCGCCTTTAAGCAGGTAATATTCCCCATGGTTTCTGCCGTTGAGAGAAATCCACTCCATCGGCCCATCCGTCATGCGAATTTCTTTTGTCGCATAACCAGCCAGACTAATTCGCGCAACCATCGCGTGTTCCAGCCGCGCGCCCATCGAGGTCCTCGGCTTGTGAAAGTAGCCTCCCGGGTAGTCCTTCTCGAACGGCGTCGTGCCCACAAGCACTCCGTCGATCTCGACTCTCGCTCCGGGAGGTTTGCTGGTGATCTTAAGCGTTTCCGCCGAGGCACCCAGCGCGCATAAAAATAGTAGGAGAGTTGCCGCGGCACGAGCGACCGAGCACGAAGCCATTGGAGGACCTCGTCGAATGGATAAACCGGATGGTTACTATATCATGCTGTTATAGTTAGAAGAAGGACAAATCTAGCGACGCTCGGTCGATTCAACGCTCTTTTTGTATCCCCCGCAAGAAAGCACCGGAAGCCGCGGGTACTTGGCGAACTGCTGGTCGCTCCGCGACAGTTCGCAGAAGAGGAAAACCGCGTCGCGATCTGATTTCAAGCAACGCGCGTGCATGCAATCCGCGCAAAGACCCGCGTCCTCCCGTCCCATTCGTATGCCGGACTCAACCGCCATATGGTCAGAATAACCCAATCAACTCAGGAACGCGGTTAAGCGCTCTCCTCGAATCCTGGCTCGGGCTCTGGCAGTCTATCGCCGTCGACCGCAAACCATACGTAGAGAGTCGGCAGCAGAAAGACACTCAAAAGCAAAGCGCCGACAAGCCCTCCGACAATCACTATCGCAAAGGGCCTTTGCGAATCTGAACCAATGCCGCGTGAGAGCGCCGCTGGCAACAATCCCAGAGTCGCAACGAGCATCGTCATCATGATGGGCCGAAGCCGTAACACGGCCCCTTCGACAGCCGCCTCCACCACCGTGTGACCGCGAGCGCGCAACTGGTTGATGTATTCCAGCATGATTACGCCGGTCTGCACCGAAACTCCGAAAAGAGCCAGGAATCCGACACCCGACGAAACGCTGAAGTGCGTGCCTGTCAGTAAGAGCGCAAGCAGTCCCCCCACCGGTGCCATGGCGACGTTACCGAGAAGCAGCAGCGCCCATTTGAGCGAACCAAACATCGTATAGAGAATTCCAAAAATAAGCAGAATCGTCAGCGGAACAATCACGAGTAGCCGCGCCTCAGCGCGCTGCTCGCTCTCGTATTCACCGGCCCAATCGATGTGATACCCACGCGGCAACTGCACCTGTTCCTTGACTTTCTTAATAGCCTCTTCGACTGCCCCTCCCAAATCCCGCCCGCGCACGCTGTACTTGACCGCCACATACCGCTGGTTCCCCTCACGGTAGATCTCCGAAGCGCCATCGCGTTCATAAATTTTGCAGAGCTGCGCCAACGAGACTCGTTCCCCAGACGGCGAGAGCAAACGAATGCTCTGAATGGCCTCTTTCGTGTCGCGGTACTGCGGCAGGTAGCGCAACACCAGGTCGTAGCGCGCCTCGCCTTGTAGCACTTGCGTAAGGGCAGTCCCTCCCACCGCCGTCTGGATGGCATCCTGTACGTCCGCCACATTGATCTGGTGCCGTGCAGCTTCGGCGCGGTCCACTTGTACGTCGAGGTTCGGTTGGCCCAACACTCGAAATACACCGAGATCCTCTATTCCCTGAATGTTTCGCATGATGGAAACAACCTGATCGGCCTTTTCCTCGAGCAGCTTCAGATCGTCCCCATAAATCTTCACTGCGAGTTCGCCTTTCACTCCGCTGACCGCTTCCTCCATATTGTCTTCAATGGGTTGAGAGAAGCCCCATGTAACGCCCGGGATTTTTTCTAATTCCCGGTTCATCGCCGCGATCAGTTCATCCTTGTTTTCGCGGAACACGGGACGCCATTCTTCTTTCGGCTTCAGATCGACAAAATACTCTGTGTTGAAAAAGCCCGTCGTGTCCGTCCCGTCGTCGGGCCGCCCCACTTGGCTGGTGCATTGCGTCACTTCGGGAAAGGAACACAGCAGTACGCGCGCCTCGTCCGCAACGCGGACGCCTTCATCCGGTCCAGTACTTGGCGCGAGCGTGCCGCGGACCCACAGAGCGCCCTCATCCAGGTGAGGCAGAAACTCGGACCCGATAACACCGCCTACAGTCAAATAAATTGCGAGGACCAATCCAAGAAGTGCACCAAACACCGTAATCGACCGATGCCCGATTGCCCATCCCACCGCGGCACGGTATTGCGTCTTCAAGAATTCCATGACGGGGTTCTGCCATTCGCTCACGCCTTTGCGGAAGAACACATTGGACAGAACTGGCGCAATGAGCATGGAAAATAGCAGTGCGCCGAGCAGCGCAAATGCCACCGTCCAGGCCATAGGGTGAAACAGCCTTCCCTCGACGCGCTGCAGCGTGAAAATCGGCAAGTACGCCGTGATGATGATCCCAATCGCATAGAAGACGGGTCGCTGCACTTCGTGGGCCGCGTCGCGCACGCGCTCGATTACCGTCTTGTAGTTGTTCGCTGGATGGCTAAGGTGCCGCACGATGTTCTCGACCATGACCACCGCTCCATCCACCACCATCCCGAAATCCAGCGCGCCAAGCGATAGCAGGTTTGCGGGGATGCCTTTCAGTCTGAGACACGTCGCTGCAAACAACAGGGAAAACGGAATCGTCAGGGCGACGATCAGGGCTCCCCGGACATTCCCAAGAAATAGAAAAAGGATGATGACGACCAGGACGATGCCTTCCGTAAGGTTGTGGAGGACGGTATGCGTCGTGAGGTGCACCAAATCGCTGCGGTCAATGAACGGCACTGCCTTCACGCCTTGCGGCAAAATATGGTCATTCAGCTCTTCAACCTTCGCATGAATTCCAGCGAGCGCCTGCTCCGCATTTGCGGCTTTGCGCAGCAGCACGATGCCCGAAACTACGTCATCGTTATCGATGATTTTCCCGTCTTCGCGATGAATCGCCCGCGCGAACTGGCCCAGCCGAATCTTCGGTCCTTGAGCGACAACGGCAATATCCTTGACACGAATGGGAGTGCCGGTTTTGCTTAGGATGACGGTGTTTTCGATATCCTGAACGTTCTTTACTAATCCGACTTCCCGAATATTGACTTGCTGTAAGCCCGATTGGATGAAGCTGCCTCCGGCGTTGGCGTTGTTGTTGGCGAGTTGCTGTTCTACTTGGGCGAGGCTCAGGCCGTAGGAGATCAACTTATTGGGATCGACACGAACCTGATATTCGCGTGTCGGGCCACCGAAGCTGGCTACGTCGACGACATCGGGCACGGCCTTGAAATTCTTTTCCACCACCCAGTCTTCGAGCGATTTCAAGTCCATCACGTCATAGTTCGGATTCGTGCTTTTCAGTGTGAAGAAGTAAATTTGACCTACGGGACTCCAGTCTGTCCCCATCTGTGGCACAACGCCCGGCGGCAATGTCACCTGCGAAAGCCGCTCAAGGACCCGCTCCCGGTTCCACGCGTTTTCTTCTTCGTCATCGAAAATCAGCTTTAGGTCCGAGAGCCCGAAAAGCGAGAACGACCGCAAGTGCACCACGTGAGGGATGCCATTCATTACGATTTCCAGCGGTATGGTCACCTGCTGTTCAATCTGTTCCGCGGAAATTCCCGGCCACTGGGTGATAATCTCGACGTAGTTATTCGCCACATCCGGGTACGCTTCCACGGGGAGCTGATGGAACGAAATCGCGCCCCATACCAGCAGCAATAAGGCCGCTCCGAGCACAAAAAAACGATTCTCCAGCGCGAAATCGACAACTTTTCGAATCATTTACTGCTCCACCGTGTTCTGCAAAACGAGTGCGTTGCTCACGACTTGCTGCCCCGCATGCACTCCGGAAATAATTTCCTGCATTTTGCTCGGAAGCGACTCACCCATCGTGACTTCCACGCGCCGAAACGTCTTTTCCCCCACGGGGACATAAACCCAGTCCCGGTCGTGCAGATGCAAGATGGCATCCGCTGGAATCGCTGCATGCATTTCTTTTTTCTCGCTGTGGATCGTCGCCGTCACAAACATTCCTACTTTCATCAATCCCGGGTTTGCGACTTCTATTCGCACTTTGGCCGTTCGGATGTTCGGATCGAGAATCGCGCCAATATTTCCGATTCGCCCGCGGAACACCCTGTCGGGATAAGCGTTCAAGCGAATGTCCGCGGTCTCACCCACGTGCACTTCCGCAAGATCGTTCTCGTAAACGTCACAGAGAATCCAGACGTCGCTCAAATCGGAAATCGTGAATGGATTTGGCGATCCCAGCCCCGCCACTCCCGCCGCATTCGTAACCTGCTGATCGGTGATCACTCCCGAAACCGGCGCGTAAACATCCACAATTCCCGACGAATGGTCCAGTGGGCTACCCAGTACGTGGAGATGCTCGGCAGCTGTTTCAACGTCAACCTGAGCCTTGTTCTCCACGTCCTCCGCGGTCTGGTAATCGTTCAAAGAGAAGGCGCCCTTCTGATACAAAAGCTTGGCTCGTTCCAGTTGCGCGCTCGCCAGCTTTTCGTCCGCCACCGCTTTTCGATAGTCCGAAAACGCCGACGCGATATCCGCGCTCTGCACGCGCATCAACAGTTGCCCTTTTTTCACCGTGTCGCCTAGCCGGGCATCGATCTCCACCACCCGCCCAGTCGCAATCGAAATCACCGGCACGGTCCGCGCAACATCCGGCGCTACGACGCCCGTCGCCGCCAGTTCCTTAGTGGCCGCGTGCTCGACGGCGGTAGACAACGGAAATCGTTCCGGATGGTCTACCTTGAAAATATTCGTGTCTTGTTCGCGTTCGACCACCGCCGCCGGTGGCGCTTCCGCCTTCGGGTCCCCTCGACTCTCTCCGCACCCTCCCGCAACTCCAGCAAAGACCAGCGAAAGGGCCAAGTATGCAAATCTCGTTCGAATCATTCTCTAATCCCTCGTCGTGCCGAGAGATTCACCGTCTCCCGGCAGCAATGCAACCTGTGCTGAATGGAAGTTCTTGATGGAAAGGCGCGGCGCTGTTTTTCGCTCAGGGGCGCCGCGTAGGGATGTATCGCCATGGCCGTTGCGATACAGAAACGGCTGCATGTGCGCAAGTTCGCGCGCTAACAATCAACGGGTTTGAGCTTCAGAGGTGAAACCAGGAGGAGCACGGCCAAGCAGGGAAAAAAGAAGCAGGCGAGCCTTGCCAGCGAGAGTTTGCGACAGGCCGTGGCCACGCTGCTGCCTCAGGCAATCGAGCCGATTTATTGCCTCAAGGTCTCTTGCGGAGTTCTCGGAGCTGACGAGTGCGGCGCTATCGCACCGTGAAACCGCGCCAGATTCCCAAACCGTCGCAGATTCCCAAACGGCCGCGGGAAACTCGCCCGGATTGGCCAGCGTGAAGTTTCCGTGGCCATCGTTCAGCAATACCGCGACTTCTTGGTGCAGCCATGCTGTGCTGATCAGCAGGTCCATGGCGTCGTCGCCGTTCACGTCGCGCGCAACGATTTGCAGCCCGCCAGCAGGCGCCAATACACCGAAACTCTGCGCCGCTCCCGTCGTCAGACGGAAGCGAATCGAATACTCTGTGCCGCTGGTAGAGTTGCCGTTCTGGATTTCGACGGTCGCCAAATCCGGTTTGCGGTCCCCGTCGAAATCGGCGATAGCAAAGACCGAATTGAAAGCAGCCGAAGCATTCGGCGAGTGTTGGATCGAACTTTCGGCGCCGATTGTCCGGCCAGCCGTAACGATAACAGCGCAGAGAATTAAGAGAGTTCTGCCAGTGGTTTTTGCGACACGGAAGCCCTTATGAAGTTCAGGGAGCATAAACTCCAGCTAACAGCAGGGATGCATGGCCCAACCCGTACGATTTTGCTTTGGCAGAATACCACTTTCGGCGCGCAAGCAGGCTGTTCTCGCTTTGAGAAGATTGCCAGAGTCTAACGCCTCGCGGGCGGTGCAGCCGCGGGAGCACCGGCGGGAGCAGCGCGAGGCGCCGGCGGCTTGTCGAAATGCGCATCATCGATTTGTGGGTCAAGTTCGATCTTGTCCACCACAATTCTCTGCGTGTCTTCGGAGCCGGGGTTGTTGGAAACCAGCTCATACGCGAATTTCAGTCCGCCGACATCCCGGTAATCGTGGAAAAAAGTCTCGCGTGTAACAGCTTCGCCGTTGACGGTATCTACCCCGCTCCACTTGGTCAGCAAGAACGTCTCGGAATCGAACGAATAGTTTGAAACGGTGCCATCCTTGTGCGTCACTTTCAGAATGTAGGCGTCTCGGCCCTCCACTTTTTCGGTTCCCCCCAGTTCGATCGCGTTCCCTTTTGCTTTGGCATCCACGAGCGGCCCATCGAAGTCCGATTCATTCGCCGCATCCTTAATTTCGTCCTCAGACATCGGCTCCGGAGCATTTTTCCCGGCGAAAGGGTTGATCACCCAGCCCCCATCCTTGCCGTTAAATGTCCGCACAACGGTCTTGTCCCGGATGGTCACTTCGTTGTGCATCTTCCCAGGCCGCTTGAACTCCGCCAAAAACGGCCCATACATTTCCGGATTGAAATAGATCGTTCCCGTGATGCGCTCCGTCGTAATGGCTTTGGCTTTTTCCAGTCCGCCCCGCGCAGCCAGTACTTTTGCCACGATTTCATCGGTGGTTTGGCCCGCCGCGGTCTGCGTCACTGCAATTCCCGCCGCAGCAAGAAGTCCCAGTCCCGCGAGGGCCAGCGCCGTCAGGTGTTGTGCAATCCTTAGCGATTTGTGAGTCATTGGCATAGGGTCCGTCTTAGGTCCTGGTTCCGTCTTCTACGGCCTACGCGGCGGCCTCTTTTATCCTATCAGAGAGTCCTCCTAACGCCATTTCGTTGCCTGCTGGGAAATTGAGCTATCGGCAGTGTTGGAACTGCATCCACGCAGAATTGGAGGAGACTGGGCGGCTGGCGCACCCTGCGAAGCCGATGTCAACGTGGCCAAAGCCAGGCGAAGGTGCCTGCGGTTAGCAGGGCGTAAACGAGGCCGTCGAAGACTTCCTTAAGAGTCATGCTCCAAGTCTGCCCTTTCCAGATGGCGTTGCTGAAGCAGCCCAAGCCAAAGCCGAGGAACGAGGCGGTGCCTGCGACGCGGAACACGTGGCGAAAGGGAGCTCCAGGCAAAACCGTGTGCGCCGCGAGATACGCGACAAAGAAAACGATTAGCAGGCAAAATGTGAACCATTGTCCAAGGAACTTCCCCATGTTGATGGCACCGCTCGGGAAAATGGTGAGGAAGCCGACCGGCCCTCGCTTGAATTTTTCCTGCGCTTCGGGCGTCTTCATCTCTTTGTGCGTGCAATGCGGGAAGTTGTAGATGCCGCGCGTCAGACCCACGGTGCGGAGACTGGCAAGCACGGCGTCTTCCTCGGGAAGTTTGCGGTAGTCGCTGCGATGATACGGCAGAACCGTATGCATGATCGAGCTGGCGATGAACACGATAATAGCCGAGAGCAGGATGGGGAGCCAAAGAGCAGCGAGAAGAGCCATCGACGGCCTCCTTGTGACTTTATCTGCGAAGAAAAAGACGGGAGATTTGCGCCGAAGACTATAGCCGAACCAGCCCAAGGTCAAGGGCTTGAGCGTCGCGGGCGGGGTGGACCGCTATACCGCGCTGAAGAAAGAGCCATCCTTTGCAACGTATGCATAAGCCATGCGGGGAGTATTGAACGCAAACCCGGGATTGCCTTCACAGTCGAGAAGAATGAGGCCCCCAGTAGCGTGGGTCCGTTGCGCAAGCATGTGCACTGCTTGACGGGCAGCGAGCATAGCCGCATCCGCGGCGCAAGAGGCGGCCGCGTGATCGGCAGGGTCGCGTGAGGAATCAGACACACAAAAAGCCCCATTGCCGGTGCGAAGCAGGTCGACAGCCGTCTTGGCCATGACTATTTTCATAATCGCTTCGCCATACCCCGTGCAAGAAACGCCGCCAGTGCCAGAATCGGCGTAGCACCCGCAACCGATGAGCGGCGAATCGCCCACGCGGCCAGGAAGTTTGCAGCATGTGCCGCCAGTGGACGTTCCCGCAAAGAGTTTCCCTTCGGCATCCAGCGCCACGGCCCCCACCGTGCCCTGTTCATGGCCGCGATGATGAGCAGCCGCGTGCTTGTCCTGGCTGCAATGCCGCCAGGCTTCCCGCTCCGCCTCGCTGACGAGTTCCTCTGGATCGCAGAGAGAAATGCCATGATCCCTGGCGAAGCGCTCGGCGCCCTCGCCGACCAGCATCATGTGCGGGCAATGTTCGAGCACGGCGCGCGCTAGCCGGATGGGATTGCGGATGCGCTGCAAAGCGGCGACAGCGCCGGAACGAAGCGTCGCCCCATTCATCACGATGGCATCGCATTCGACGCGGCCGTCGAGATTCAGATGCGAGCCGAAACCGGCATCGAAGACAGGCTCGTCCTCAAGCACGAGTATCGCAGCCTCGACGGCATCTAGCGCCGAGCCACCTCGGGAAAGTATGGTCCAACCGGCATCGAGCGCCGCTCGGCAGCCGGAATTGCAGGCGTCCACGGCTTCATCAGGAATATCCCAGGCGCCGCCATGGACGATGAGGGCAGGTTTCATCGCGAGGAGAATGGCAAAGCCCGCCGAAATTGTCCAGAACGGGCAGGGACGGCTGTGTTCATCCCCTAGACAAAGAAATCGAGAAAAAAAAGAACCACGCCGAGAAAAAGGAGTAGGAAAGCAGGATTAACATGCCGGCGCGGGAAGCGACTGAGCGAAACGAAGAACTGCGAAGGCACGGCCTTCAGGCGAGACTCTTCGCGAGGGCCATAAAACGGGCCGATAACCGTATAACGGGAAAGGCTGCGCCGAAAGGCGCCAATTTCGTCGTGCGCCCACACCGAGAAATCATCCCTCTTGCGCCAGATCAGAGCGGCGCCGATGGAAAATGTCACATAACCCAACAATGTTAGTAGCCCGAGCGCCGGACCAGCTCCCCAATACATTTCGCCTCGCAGACGATCCCGCTGCAAAAAATAGGACGCAACGAAAATCCCAAAGGTTACTCGTCCTCGTGGATGGTTACCAGCCGGACGATTTCAAACTCTTTCTGCCCCGCGGGCGTAGCCACCTGAACTTCGTCCCCTACCCTGCGGTTCAGCAAGGCCTTGCCAATCGGCGAAGTGGTTGAGATCAGCCCCTTCTCGACATCGGCCTCTTCCGTGGTCACCAGCTTGTATTCGATTTTCACTTCGCGCTGCGTATCCAGCACCAAAATCCGCGAACCATAACCACTGCGGTCCTTCGGAATATTGCTGAGATTCAGCATGCCGAGATCGCCCATCCTCTTTTTCAGTTGGCCGATACGCGCGTTCACGTAGCCCTGCCGCTCTTTGGCGTACTTATACTCGGCGTTTTCAGAAAGATCGCCATGCGCGCGAGCTTTGGCGATCTCCTTGGGGAGATCGATGTTAAGCTCGTGCTCGAGCTGGTCGATCTCTCCTTGCAAGCGCTGCTTGATCTTCGCGAGCGGGTCAGACATGGTTGTCGATCACCAGGATTTCCGTTGCTAAAAAATGTTCGCGGAGCCCGGTTTTACTGGATGGCTCGCCGGACCCCGCGCGAACAAGCATTATAGATGCGGGGCAATTCCCGCCACAAGGGGCAGTCGCAGTTAGTTTTGGCCGCTACTCAACTCGGCCGGCAACGGATGCAAGGCAGGTAGCAGAACATGGATCCCGCCAAGCTGTTAGCTGGACGACTCAACGAACATTGAGGTCGATACTCTCGGATTTTGCATGGCCCGCCCCATCCTCGATCGTGAGCGTATAAGTGGTTGTTTTTCTTGGAGATACGTCCACGCAGCGCGCCAGCGACGGCCATACCGCGTGCGATTGCGGCTCGAGTTTGACGCTCTTGGCATTGGACACCCCATAGCATATTTGAGCCGACTCCCCGCGCCGGATCACCTTCGGGCTCGCGTAGAAATCCAGGATGGCGAACTCCTTGCCTCCCATCTGCTCGACAGCAAGGCTGTCTTCTTGCCGTTGCTTCTCCGCTCGCTGCTGGGCGGCCTGCCGTTCGATGTTGCGGCCATCCAGCCATCGCGAAAGCATGACGTACACCACGCCAAGAAGCGCAACCGCGAGAATAGCCGATGAGTACAGCAACGGATTTCTAAGAAAAGACTTTTCTTCAGGAACCGGGTCAGACGTCATGTGCGCTCCCAGGGGGCCGTTGCCTCTGAAACGAAATTAACGCGAATGTGTCCTGCGGGGAAGAGCAGATTGCTTTTTGTTTGCGCAAGCCGGAGGAATTCTGCTGACAATAGCGGCTCACTTCATGGCATGGGCTAGCTCGCGCCAAGTGACAAGCTTAATGTTCTCCTGTTGCAGAAGCGCCCGGAACTCCGCGCTGGTGAAGAAGTTGAAATCGCGTTGGCGCCAGGCCGCCCCCCAAGTATCTCGCTCGCGTGTGGCAGCGCGCATTTCCTCGTCATCGAAGGCCAAATGAATGATAAAGACAGTCACGCCGGGCTGTAGGTTTTTCAGCGCCTGGATATAGAACTCTTCCCATTTTTCCGGCGGCACTCCCGGCTCCATCGTCACGGTGTGGTCGACGACCAGATCATCGGGGCCAAGGGCTGCTTCGAGGTAGGGGCGGTCCGCAAACCAATCTCGAACCATGAACACTGGCAGTTTGTAATCGTGGGCTACACGGAGAAGGCTTTGGAAAAGATCTTTGCCATTCGTGTATAGGCGATACTGATGAGAGTCGAGGTGCGTAGGGCGGACACCCATGGCCATCGCTTTCTCGACTTGCGCGCGAAGTTCGACTTCTACTTCCTTGGCGTCGATGCGCGTTGTTCTGGTCCAATCCAGGTGGAAGTACCCGTTCGAGTCCACAAGACTCGGAATCTGGTCTCTGGGAGCGACGGGCCCCCAGCGATAGAAGATGCGTTCACTAGTCAACGTCAGGTGAAGTCCGAAATCAGTTTCCGGATGCACCTTCGCATACGCCGCTATCTCCGGAAACCAGGGACAAGGCACCATGATGCTGGCGGAATTCACGAGTCCTGTTTCGAGTCCCTTGATCGAAGCCGCATTCACAGAGTGCGTCATACCCAGATCATCGGCGTGCACAATCACGAGTTTCGCATCGCGCGCGTAGCCCAGCTTTTCCGCTAAGGATTCGGGGAGGGTCTGCGCACGCACCGCAGTGGGCGCGCTAGCGAGCAGTAGAAAAATTAGCCCCCAACATTTATGCATCGTCACGTGCAGTCCGCCTTCAAGAATCAGCGCTGCCCCTTAGCCGTCGCGGGCGCGGATTCTTCATTAGGTATTCAGCCAGATGCTGATCGGCGCGCACATTTTGGAGATAAGTCCCGCCATAAGCAATAGGAATCGCGAGACTCCGCGAGACATCCTACGCGTCGTCGTAGTCTTCCGTCAGCGAGGCCAGGAAGGCGGCAAGCGCATTGACGTCATCCTCGCTCAGCGACATCCCCTGAAATTCCGGCGGCGCATTCCGCAACAGCCCCTGCCGAGCAAGCCGCGAACTGTTGATGTAAAACTCAACGACGTCCGTGAAGAGCGGCGCGCTTCCGTTGTGGAAGTACGGCGCCGAATCCTCGAGATCGCGTAGCGTCGGCGTCTTGAACTGCGCGATGGTCGTCGCCAGTCCTTGATCCACCGCGCAGTTTTGCACGATGGCGCACACAACCGTGCTCAGATTCGCCTGCGGATTCGGAATGTCCGGATTTAGATAAACATTCCACAGCCCAAGGTCTACGTAAATAGGATTGCCGGCGACAGCCGGGTGGCGAAAACTCTCGGAAGCATTCGGATGGTTCGCCGAAGCCGGCATGTATGCGTCGAAATTCGCGAGGCGTTGCGCCTGCGTCGGGATCACCAGCGCAGCAAACGCCCCCGCGCCGTTGGCGGCGTCATATTCCACTTGCGATACGCCTGTGTTATGAAATCTGAAGTCCGTGAAGTCCGGAGGCAAATGGCATGCCGCGCAATTTCCCGCGTGCTGCGAGCCGTCGGTGGCGTTCACCGCGACTTTCAGGAAAATTTTCAGCCCCGCCAGTTCCGTCGCGCCAAACGCAAACGGCTGCGCGTGATATTTGAAGCTGCCGTACGTTCCGTCGACGTAAATCGGATTGTTCAGGTTCTGAAGCAAGCCCAGGAGCCGCTGGTTGTATTGAGGAAGCGTTTCCCCTGCGATTGGCTGCACGGGAAGATGATTGATGCGCAGGAAGACGTCGTAAGGCGAACCAATATAGCGTCCGTTTTCGTCTTGCTTGAAGAGCAAGCCATCCAGGTATTGCCCCAGCATTTGAGCAAGGTCCTCGACAATATCTTCATCGCTCGCCGTGGTCACATCGAGCCGGTATTGCTGGGGCAACTTGCAATCCGTCGGGATGGTGGGATCTGTCGCAAGCAGGATCTTTGCATAGGATAGCCCGCAGCCGTAAGTCGCGGCCGGCGTATTGTTTCCGTTGTCGTTGCGAATCACGTCGGCGATGTGCGCGATGGCTTCCTGGTATTGATCCGGCCCCCAGCCGAAGTTGCGGCCTGTCAGCGTCGTCTTGGCAAGGTCCGCGGGGTCGGTGAATTCGCCGTCGAAATGCAGAAAAGTCGGGCCCGCGTGCGGCTGCATCGAGCCCACCATGTGCATGGAATTTCTTGGCGTTTTCGTGAAACCATTGATCACCCGCGGAATCGGGCTATGGTCTGTAAAGTCCGCGTAGGTGCGATTCCCCGCGCCGGGCACGCCTTGAAATTCGACCACAAAATGACACGACCGGCAGTTGATGGATTGTCCGGCAAACGGTCCTGGCAGCGGGCCATTCGGCGTCTGCACCGTGGCCACCACCGGGTCTCCCACGGCCAGCGGGGCGTTCACGTCGGTCATATTTTCCGCGAAGTATTCCGCAAAGCGCGTATCCACGAATATGCGCTCCCCGATGTTCTGTTCCGCGGGAGTCACATCCACGTCGGTCTCAAAGTTCGGAGCCTTCCCGGAACCACATCCGGAAAACCACATCAGCGTAGCTGCACATAACCCACATACGAGTCTTTCCCAACCCTTGCGTCGCATGGTTCCCCTCATCTGCCGTCCTTGTTATTCGCGGGTTTTTTGGAGTAACTGAAAAGACTGCTCTTGCCCAAACTTTTCACGTAAGCAATCAGTTGCCAGCGCGTGTCATCCGGCAACTTGTTCCAGGTCGGCATGCCCTTGGCGAGATTTCCGTTCTTCAGCAGCCAGAAGAGTTCGCCGTCGGTCGCTCCCTGCACCCTCGCGCTGCGCAAACTCGGCTTTTTGCCTCTGCCCTCGGCATCCGCTCCGTGGCATTTCGCACAGTGGTCCTCGAAGACCCTCCCTCCCGCTGCAATGGCGTCCGCTTGGCCCGCATAGGGATTGATCCGGGTACGGTCGGCCTCGGGGACATGTTTGAGCCAGGAGCCATCCGCGGCCGCAAAAGCCATTGCCGCTGAGGCCAGTACAAGCCCCAGGGCCAGTAGATTTCTGCGAAAGGTAGGTGCCTGCCCGGCCATCAGCTCGCTCGCTTATGGAAATGGCTGAATATTTGCTGGATTTCGTAAGACACCTTGAAGCGGTAGAGAACGCCGACGCTGTTGGCGTTCAGTCCAAAACTGGGAGAGAAGGTAATCGTGGGGCCCTTCGGGACGTCAAAGGCCACCGTTGGCCCCAGGTATTGCGACGTTTGTTTCCACCCGAAGCTATAGCGATCCCCGAGGCCTCCGTACATTTCGACACCGGCGGAAAAATTCTCTCGGCAGAAAAAACAGGACCGGGGGCTGGCTTTGAACGTCAAAGGCCTGCTTGTGCCCAGCGCGTACCCGAACTCCCACGGCTCGTTGCTCAAATTCTTTTCCGCGATGAAATTCTCGGAAACGTTCCAGCCTTTCACCGTGCTGGAAAGAATCAGCTTGAGCTCCATCGAGCGCTCAACCTTGCTTCGCCCCTGAGCGTTAGTCAGAAGCAAATCCGAAATGCTGTGGTGGCCGGTGATTTCCAAAAAGCTGCGATCCGCTCCATTCACATCCTCGTATTCCATGTACAGCAAAGGATTGATGAAGTGCTGCCGGAGTAAGGGCCGCACCCGGTTCTCCCAGCGAAAACCCGTAAACACCGTGCTGTCGTTCTGCGTGTGTTGCCCGGAGAGATAAACCTCCGTGGTCCACCAGCCTTTGGCCCCGTACTCCAATTCCAGGGTGGCCCCCGTGAAAGAATTGCCGTTCTTGGGCGCAGCCTGCACGCCCTTTACGGCAATCTCAAGGTTTCCCGGCTCCTCAAGGGCGTCCGAATAGGTCACCAGGTAAGGAGGCTCCTGTGCCTTCGCCATCCGCGGGCAAAAAGTGAAGCAGGCCGCGGTCACAATGAAGTAACCGGCAAATCGCAGATTCACCGCGAAGAAAATCCGGCGAAAAAGAAAGTCCAATCTCATCCACACCCCGCTTTAGTTGCAAATGACTTACAACAAGTTGGATGTAAGACTAAATTAGTCGCAATTCAGATGCAAGCCATTTTCATGTAAAAATTCTGTAATCGCCCTTTGCCCTGGCCAGAAACCTCTTCACCTTCTCTATCTGCAGTTCTTGGGGACGAATCTGGGACTCGGCGGGCCTGCCGCTAACTTATTGAGCGTCTGGGGGTTTCGCTGCTGCGTCTGCGTTCAGATAGCGCTTGAACCAGTAGAGCTGCCAGTTCAGGCTTTCCACAAGGTGCTTTGGCTCGCCGGTGCGAGTGAGGTTGTGGTTCTCGCGGGGAAAGAAAACGATCTCCGAAGGAACGCCGTAATGCTGTAACGCTCGGAACCACTGCTCCCCTTGCTCGATGGGAACGCGGAAGTCGTTGTCTGAATGGAGGATTAGCGTAGGCGTACGTACATTGCGCGCGTATTTCAGTGGGGAAGCGTCCCAGTATTGGTCGAAATCATCGAACACAATTCCTTTGAAATAGTCCTCGTGGCCGTATGGGAAATCGCGCGTGCCGTCATCGCTGATGAAATTGGAAATCGAGCGTAGCGTCACGGCGGCTTTGAAGCGAGTGGTGTGAGAAACGATCCAATTGGTCATATAGCCGCCGTAGCTTCCGCCGGTCACGCCGAGATCGTTCGCATCGACCCAGGGATATTGCTTCAGAGCGGCGTCCACCCCGGCCATGATGTCCTGATAGTCCATCCCTCCCCAATTATTGATTTCGCCGCGCTCGAATTTCTCTCCGTAGCCGGTCGAGCCGCGCGGATTGCAAAAGAAAACCGCCCAGCCCTTCGCGGCGTAGACCTGGAATTCGTGGTACCAGTCCACGCCAAACATGCCCTCCGGTCCGCCGTGAATGACCAGCACCATCGGATATTTTTTGCCGGGCTCCCAGCCAAGCGGCTTGACGAAGAAACCGTCGATCGCCCAGCCATCGGTGCTCTTGTAGGGCAAGCGCTCGACGGGCTGAAGATCGAGTTGCGCCCACAGTTCGCTGTTCGCATGGGTCAGCTGACGTTCCTCGGAACCATCGAGATTGGCTACGTACAAATCGTCCATGTGCTGGAAATCGCTGGCAAGATAAGCCATTTTGCCGGCGCTCTCGTTTACGTCGAATGCGTGAATCCCGCGCGGGCCGGAGGTCACGGCCGAGAAAGTGCGCGAACCAAGATCGGCGCGAAAAATGTGGGTTTCGCCTTTGACGCCGGCCGTGAAAAAAACCGAGCCAGCCGCCGGCCAATGCAACTCTCCGGCAATCATGTCGAGATCTTTTACGGCAAGTTGCGAGGGCGAGCCGCCGGAAGAGTCCGCTAGATAGAGTTTGGGGAATTGGTGGACGGCGGTCTGTCCGGCGAAGAGAATCCGCTTCCCATCCGGCGACCAGCGCGGATTTTCGTCCTCAAACGCATGATCCGAAATTTTGGTGAGCGCCCCGCCGGCGGCCGGAATTACCCAGACATCCGTGTTGTGGCTGCCGTCGTAGGCTTTTCCCGTGCGATCAGAGACAAAGGCTATGCGCGCGCCATCCGGCGACCATTGTGGATCCGTGTCATCCCAATCTTGCCCCTCGGTTATTTGCTTCGCTTCCCCGCTCGGCACGCTGACAACCCACAAGTGCCGCCTTTCGTCGTCAAACCACCCGGTATCGTTGAACTTATACCGGATGTGTTTGTAGTGCCGCACGTCGCTCTTGCGATCGGCAGCCGCGACGCCGTCCATCGGGCCGGAAGTGCTGACAACAACAATTCGAGAGCCCTCTGGAGACCATTGATAACTCTGCACACCGTTCTTCAGCTTGGTAAGCGGCATCGCTTCACCGCCGCCTGCCATGGACAGCAGATAAATCTGCGTCTTGGGTTTTTCGGCGGACGAGGAATCGGAAGAACGTGCGGATAGAAACGCCAGCGTCTTCCCGTCCGGGCTCCAGCGGGGAGCGTTCGAGCTAAAGCCTTCCGCGCTCAGCCGGCGCGGCGCAGAGGAAGCGTCAACGGGCACAACCCAAATCGAGGATTCGCGATGGTTCTTCTTCTGGTTGATGGTCGTCAGAACATAAACGACAACTTTGCTATCAGGAGAAATATGGGGATCGGCAACGAATTTGAAGGAGAAATAATCTTCGGGCGTGACGCCGCGCTTTGTCTGCGCGCGTGAGGCGGTTGATCCAGACATCCCGAGGAAAAAGAAAACCGCGGCGACGCAAGCTGCGCGAATTTTTCTCATAATGCCGGGAACTCTAGCACAGCAGCGGCGCTGCATAAATGACTCCGTTGACGAAATCCTAGTGCGGCAAGGGCGGGGGGGCGGCGGACATTTTGCGGGCTACGTCTTCCTCGGCTTTGTTGTGGAGTTCACGGACTTTGGCGAATTCTTTTTGAGCGGCCGCCGCCTCGCCGGTGGCTTGATAGACCCGGCCGAGGCGAAAATGAGCGTCGGGCTGTTCCGGATCTAATTCGACGGCGCGTTTTAGCGCTACAATCGCTTCTTGATTGTGCCCTTGTTCAGCAAGGATAGCGCCCAGATCGAGATAGGCGATGCGGATGTCTTTGCGCGACTGAAGTGCTTTCCTTAGGTAGGTTAGCGCTGTATCCGGATCGTTTTTCTTCATGGCCACATCGCCAAGATAGGCCAGGGCTTGCGCGTTATCCGGATCGAGGGCCAGCTCGGCCTTGAAGTCAAATTCGGCTTCATCATATTGCTTTAGCTTCCAGTGCAGATAGCCCAGGCCGAAATGCACGTCGGGTTCTTGTGGGGCGGCTTTTGCGGCTTCCTGAAACTCGGCGATGGCTTCCGCAGTTCTGCCCAAGCCGTCCAGCGCTTCTCCCATAAGGACGTGAGCCGCAGGCGAGTTCGGATCCCGCTGCGCAATCTGGCGAAATTCATCGAGAGCGCAATCGAACTTTTTTGCCCATAAACAGCTTTGGGCCAGAACCTTACGCAGCTCCGTATTGTCCGGATCGGCCTTAACCACCGCCGCCAATTCTTTTGAGGCTTCTGCAAAACGCTTTGTTCCGTAGTAGCTCAGGCCGAGAAGGGTGCGGGCCTGCATGCTGTTCGGTTGTTCCGCCAGGGCGGCGTTGAGAGGGGCTACAGCCGCTGCGAAGTGGCCTTGCTTGAATTCCGCGAGGCCCAGATTGAGTTGAATGCCTGGGAGCTTTGGATGGAGGGCGAGGGCCTTTTTGTAGGCGGCGGCGGCCTCTGGATAGTTTTGTAACCTGGAAAGGTCAACGCCCAAGCTGGCGAAGGCAGCGGCATTGCTCGGGCTGCTGGCGATAATGGACTGCCATGCATGGACGGCATCAGCCAGCTTTCCTTCCTGCTCCAATGCGGTGGCTTCTGCCGGTGTGGGGGTGGAAGACTGCGCGGTTGAGGCAGCCGACCAAAAAAAAGTCCATGACAGGGCGACTACCAGCACCCACAAGCGGGATAGTTTGGGAGCGAGAGGCTTGGTTAACATTCTTAGGCCCCCCCCTGGATTTTTTCGAAAGTATTCATTCTAAAGAGTTTTAAGTCCTTATTTTTGAAACTGCGCATTCTAAAGAAGTTATGAGCACATTTTTTGGAACTGCACATTCCAAAGGAGTTAGATGCGTGCGACGAGCAATGATCGGCGAAGTGCAGCGAGTGGGGGATGCCATGCCGCGACGAGAGAGGCCTGTGCAGGAGCGAGAGCAGCTGCTCGGCAAGCAGCGAAGGGAGCCAGCCAAACTGGGGGAATGAAGGGCGAGGAGGCGTGAGCGAGGCAGGGAGCCACAAGACAGAAATGTGGGGAGCCGGAGCGAGGCTTCGAGTATAGGGGCCGAGAATCACGCTGAATGGTAGCACAAGATTTACCGACTGTCTATATGAAAGTTATTGGTATTCGAATGACCTGTGGAAAAAGATTTAAGAGATCTTCGAGCGGGAAATTGGCGGAGGGGGAACGACGGCAGTTCCCTATGGCGTCCGAAGAGGTGCTTCAGAAAAAACGTCCCGCTCACGGATCGCGTGATCCTTGACGTGGCGGATGGTGAAGATTAGGCTTAGCTTGGTCGTACGGGCAAAATGCATTTTATGACGGGTTGCCGCCACTTTGCACGAGTTTTGCTGTTGTTCGGGGTTGGCGCTTGGCTTCTCACAACGCCAGCGGACGGGCAGGATACCGGGGACGAGGGGACGCTGAGCCGAGGCAGCCGCGCCGAAATCGCCGTCACGGTTCGTGACGCTTCTGGCCAAGTTCTGGCGGTGCCCACGACCGTGAAACTCTACAAAGATGGAGCTCCAACCGATCAAACGGAGGCGTCCCGAGGTCGCGCCTTTTTTGTCCCCCGAACCCTGGGAGACTTCACTATTGTTGTTGAGGCGGCGGGCTACAAGTCGGCCCAGAAGGATGTGTCAGTCCAGGTCGCGGTCCTGGAGGAAGTGGACGTCTATCTTGAGAAGGAAAGGGCTCCGGGCACAAGCGTCGGCGTTCCTGGCCAACCACTACTTGCGCCGAAGGCCAAAGAGCTGTTGAGGAAGGGTCTGGAAGCCCTGAAGGCGGACAAACTCGAAACGGCGAAAAAGTGCTTGAGTGAGGTCATGAGGCTCGCCCCAGGAAATCCCGAGGTGCTTTACGCGGAGGGCCTGCTGGAAATGAAGGAGCGCAATTGGGCGCAAGCACAAGGGGTCCTCGAAAAGTCCAACCAGATCGAGCCGAATCAGCCACGCGTGCTTGCGGCGCTAGGTATGACTCTCTGCAACCAAAAGAAATACGAGGGGGCTATCCCGCTTTTGGAGACGTCTTTGAAGTTGGAACCTGCCTCGGGCTGGGAAACGCAGTGGGCGCTCGCCAAGTCTTATTATTATCAGGGGCAGTATGAGCCGGCGCTCAAGTTGGCCGAGCAAGCGCGGACGAGCGCGCATGAGCCAAATCCTCAAGTCGAACTACTTCTGGCGCAATGCCTGACGGCAGGAGGGCGCTACGAAGATGCAGCACAAGTCTTGCGCCAGCTCCTAAAGAACAACGCGGAAGGCCCGGACGCTGCTACCGCGCGCCGCTGGCTGGACGGGCTAGTCACGAACGGCAAGATCCGCCAATAGACGCCACGCGCACAATCGCTTAAAGCACAATTCAACAATTCTCAAAGTTGCAGTGCTGAGCTATCGATCTTTTGTGCCGATGGAAGGGTCTGGGAGGAAGTGCACCGGGGAAAATTGCCACGAGGGCCGGTCCGAGCCGGAAAAAGAAAAAATGCGGCGGGCGGGGGTGGCCGCCACGCCGCATTCGGTTTGGGGGTTAGCTACTCTGTACGAACGTTAGAAGTAGAGTTTGAGAGCCAGTTGGATCACTCTCGGGTCGCTCGCACTCGTCACGGCGCCGAAGTTGCTGGCTCCGTAGTTGGTGCTGATCCCACCTTGCACGGTATTTCCAACGAACTGGGTATGGTTCCAGATGTTGAAGAACTCCGCGCGGAACTGGAGATTGCTCCCCCGACTTTCGTTCAGCATGAAATTCTTGAAGAAGGAAATGTTCCAGTTGTCACGACCGGGGCCCACCACAGAGTCGGGCGGGGTGTTTCCCCATGTTCCCGCGGCCGGGGCTGAATAGATGGAAGTGTCAAACCATTCCGCGGCGGTGTGCGGATTTGACGCAACACCGGACTGATTCGGACGGTTAGCCGTGTTCGGGACGATGCTCGCGACGTTATTGCCGTTGAGTCCGATATTGAGAGGAGCTCCCGATTCAGCGGTGACGATGCCGGAGACTTCCCAGCCGCCCACGAGCGATTTCATCAAGTGATTGTCGCTGTGGCGCATGAAGGGAACGTTATAAACGAAATTGACAGAGAAAATATTGTGAATGTCATAGGGTGCTGGTCCGTAGTCGTAGCTCCAGCCCTGATAGGGATTGGAAAGAGCACCAAGGTCACCGGCGCTGTTGCCACTTGTGAAAACATCATTGGTGTGGGCGTACGAATAGCCGATCTGGTAGGTCAGATCGGTCTTGAATGTACCGCGCAAAGAAGCCTGGAAGGCATTGTAATCACTGTTGGCCTCGTTCTCCGACATTTTGATGCTGTGGTATCCGAGATAAGGGACGAGGGTGTTGTAGGATGCGCTGTTGGAAACCAGGGCCGGTAGAGACGCGGGGTCAACCAGGTCCGTCTCGGTGTAATAGTTCTGATGGCGATTCTGCGTGCCGACATAAGCAAGGGACAGCACGGAGGTGCCGATCGAATGCTGGATGCCGAGGCTAAATTGGCTGCTCCGCGGCGAACCGTAATCGTTCAGGTCCATGCCAGTAATGTTGTTGATGGGTATGGAGACGGAAATGGGGTTCGGCCCAACGCTCGTCGTGGGATTCGAGAGCGAGACGTTGGGGAAGCTGATGCTTGCGGCGAGCGGGACGGTACCGGCGTTGTTATAAACGTCGTTTCCCTGAATACGTTCGTCCATGATGCCGTAACCACCACGGATCACGGTCTTGCCGTTTCCGCTCAGGTCGTAGGCGAAACCGACGCGGGGCTCGAAGTTCGTCCAAGCTCCATTCACGCAGCCCCGGGGAGTGCCATTTTGCCCGCAGATGCTGACGCCGTTGGTGTAAAGCTGCTGACCGGCTAGGATGGGGTTAGGACTGGTCCCAAGTCCCGGACTTGAGGGGTCGATGGTTTGGTTGCCGGAAGCCAAAGTGGCTGCATCCGCGGCGTTATAGAGGTTGGGAAAGAAATTGGCCATGTTCATACTCGCTTCATAGGTGTGGGGCATTCCATCCCAACGCAATCCAAGATTGAGCGTGAGACGATTGTTCACACGGTAATTGTCCTGGAAGTAGAGGTTCCAAGAAACGTTGTTCCATTGGCCGGTACTCTTGATCGCATCTTCGTTATACGAATCCGCGTATCCAAGCAGGTAATCGGCAAAATCGTTCCCAGTATAGAAACCATTAAAGGTGAACCCGCCTTGGGTATTCTTAAACCAGTCCTGAGATTTCTTGTACAGGAGCCAGCCGCCGCCCATCTTGAACTGGTGGCGTCCTTTGGTCCAAGAGACATCATCGCGGATCTGATAGCTGTCCGCTTTGTTGTTCCAAGGCGTCCAGTTGGCCGTATAGTTGGTCCCCGTGCCGCCGCCCAAGTTGATGGAAGGGATACGATCACCCTCGTTTGGTCCGGTGAAGAACCGATTGAACGTGAAGCTGGACGGCGCTGAATATAACCCTGACGGAAGGATGTGAATGCGGTTGCCGTTGTAATTGAAGGAAACCTCATTGACCAAGTCCGGATTGATGACGTACGCGGTATGCACGACTCCAGCATAAGAAGGATTGCCGAAGGTGTTTCCGACGGAAGGCACGTTATCGCCGCTCCACATCGTCGTGGCCATGTTTTGGGCAATCTGCTCGGCTACGAAGTGACCATAGAGGGTGAACTTGCTGGTGAGATTTTCGTCAATGCGCACAATCTCTTCCCTCACGTTGGTGGGCAAGCTCACAGGCTCTTGGAACTGCGTGCCGTTCGTGGGTGCCGGGAAGATGCCGCCATATTTGCCACCGGCATTCAGCAATGCTTGGGCGTTGGGGTCGAGCAAAGACGAAGGAATCTGGTTGCCCGGAAAGGCCGCGAAGGTAGCATTCCCCGATGTATCATTCGCGCATGCTCCGTCAGGAGCGGGAGTGCTGAAGGTCGTGATGCCGGCAGTATTGAACTTGGCGATCTGCGCGGATGAGAGTTGATTCGTGCAAGGCACATGCAGACCAGCCGCGCTCAATCCGGAAGCAGAAAAGTTGCCGCCGTAAGTGGAGGGCAGAGGAACCGTCTGGTTGATGGGCGACCCACCGGAAACGAACCTGCGCCATTCCATATTATAGAAGAAGAACGTCTTGTGAACGTGGCCGAGGGGAACCGGGCCACCGGCGTTGAAACCAAAAATGTTGTATCGCAACTCCGCCACGGCTTGTGGGGCGGGATTGAAGAAGTTCCTGGCGTCCAGAGCGTCGTTACGGAAGAACTCCCAAGCAGAGGCGTGATAACGATCCGTCCCGGACTTGATCACCGAGCTGATGGTGCCGCCCGAAGACATCCCGTAGTCGGCGCTGTAATTTGAAGTGAGCGTCTCGGTTTCCGCAATCGCGTCGATGGAGGGCAACACGCTGGAACTGCCGGCTCCGCCGCGGTCATCGTTCTCGCCGCCATCCAGGAGGTAGATGTTGTGGCCTGGGCGGTTGCCGTTAAAGCTGATATTGCCGCTGGCGCCGCCGACGGGCACCGGCAGCTGGGAATCCGGGTTGAGGGCAGCAGCCCCTGGCGTCAAGGCCACATAGCTATAGATGGTGCGACCGTTGGTGGCGAGTTCGGTGATCTGCTTATCGTTGACCAGGGTACTCTGCTCGCTCGTGTCGGTCTGCACGTGAACGGAGGTGGCTTCGACAGTGACCGTTTCTTGCGCCGCGCCCAACTGCATCTGGAAATCGACGCGGATGCGGTCGCCAACGGTGAGAACGATCCCTTTTCTTTCTGCGACTTTGAAACCCTTGGCCTCAGCCTTGACCGCGTAGTGGCCGATCAGGAGATCGGGGGCCACGTACTGGCCGGCCTCGGTTGTGGGAAACGTCCGACTCAAGCCGGTGTCCGTGTTGGTGATGGTCACACTCACATTCGGGACAACGGCACCGGAAGGATCGGTGACGGTGCCGACGATGGTGGCTTGCTGAGCAAAGGTTGAAAACGAAAATGCAATCAGAGAAACCAAAAGAACAAATAGAAAGCGCAGTCGAGAGGGCTTGACCGCAAAAACGATATTCTTAACAGAAGGAAACGCAAAACGCATAGTTATGCCTCCACACCCCACGGCGATTGGAAACGCCGTTAACGTAAACGGAGCTTTTCATTGGAGGGAGGTTGATGTCAAGCACTTTTTTTGATTTGTCGAAGTGGTGCGCCTAATGCATCCTTTTGTAACAAACGATGGGGCGGGAGGCTCGAGGGGCGGGGCCGATGTGCCAAACCTCGCGTTTTGGTACTGTTAATGAGAGCTAAGCGTTTGATCTGGCATCTGAAAGCGGCGGCGCGGCGTGAGAATCCGCTCGCGAGCCTCCTGGCTTGGTGCAAGTAAATGGATTTATCAATGGGTTTTCTACATTTAGGCCGGAGAGGGCAACGGCGATGGAAAGCGATTGTCGCCGCAAGTGCGATCGTGGTTTCGCTGTGCCTGTTGATACTGGCGGTGAGCTCAACCGGGCATCCGCAGGCAAATCCGCAGACAAAACAGGCCACTTCCGGGATGGGGGTGGCAACGGGGGGCGCCCACCCCGCCGTGAAAGATTCTTTGTCCCGCCCGATCACGGCCGGGGGATTTGTGGACGGCGCGACGGCGGTTTTCAGCGACATCACCAAACAGGCTGGGCTCGATAAATTCCTGCATCGTTCGGGAACGCGAGAGAAAAAAACGATTCTCGATACCATTGGGTCCGGCGTGGCTCTGCTCGATTACGATAACGATGGATGGCTGGATATTTATCTTTTGAATGGTTCCACCGAAGCAGCGATGCAGGGGAAGGAAGCTGCGCCGCGAGCGATGCTCTTCCACAACAATCACGACGGCACATTTACGGACGTGACGGAGAAAGCGGGCGTCGCGAACGAGCGCTGGGGATTTGGCGTCGCGGTAGGCGACTACGACAACGATGGATGGCCGGACATATACGTTGCCAACTACGGGAAGAACCGCCTATATCACAACAATCACGACGGGACATTTACGGATGTGGCTGAAAAGGCGGGCGTCGCTCTCGGCGGCTGGTCCGCGGGACCCACTTGGGGCGATTACGACCACGATGGACGGCTGGATTTATTTGTGCCGGGCTACGTGAAATATGACGTGGACAATCCGCCGATCGCCGGGCAAGGACGGATTCCACAGAACTTTTGTCAATTTCGGGGAATTGACGTAATGTGCGGGCCGCGCGGATTGCCTGGGGAGAGCGACCATTTATTCCACAACAACGGCGATGGGACGTTCACGGACGTTAGCGTAAAAGCGGGCGTTTCCGATCCTAACGGATATTATGGGCTGGCTTCGGCGTTTGTGGATGTGGATGACGACGGATGGGTGGATTTGGCGGTGGCGAACGACTCGACGCCGAATTATCTCTACCGCAACAAACACGATGGCACTTTTGAAGACATAAGTTATGCATCAGGATTCGCGCTGAGCGATGACGGACGCGAGCAGGCGTCGATGGGGATTGCGATTGGCGATTATCAGCACATGGGAAGAATCGATCTGTTCACGACCACGTTTTCGGATGATTACAAAACACTGTATCGGAATGACGGGCATGGAAGCTTTTCCGATGTGACGTACGCGGCGGGGCTGGCCGGGCCAACGACTCCATTCCTTTCGTGGGGAACAGGGTTTCTGGATTACGACAATGACGGATGGCTCGACTTATTTATTGCCAATGGGCACGTTTATCCGGAGGTCGATAAGCAGGATTGGGGCACGACGTGGGCGGAGCGGCCGCAGCTTTTCCGGAATGTGGATGGGAAGAAATTTCAAGAAGTGCCGCCAGCAACAGGGAGCGGACTGGCGGACGTGATTACGGCGAGAGGCGCGGCCTTTGGCGATCTTTTCAACGATGGCGTGATTGACGTGGTGATCAACAACATCGATTCCCATCCCACATTGCTGCGAAACGTGCTGAAGACGGGAAATCATTGGCTGGAGCTGAAACTGATTGGCGGAGCGAAGAGCCCGCGGGATGGGAACGGAGCGAAAGCATTTCTGACAGCCGGGGGAGTGCGGCAACGTGGGGACGTTTACAGCGGCGGATCTTATGGATCGAGTTCGGATCAGCGGATCCACTTCGGGTTGGGGAAAGCCACGGAGGTTGATTCCATCGAAATCGATTGGCCTAGCGGGACAAAACAAAAAATCATGTCACCCGGAATAGATCGAATCCTCACGGTGAAGGAAGGGGCGAAAGGCGCAAGCTGATCTTGGACAAGTCCGCCGACGTCGCATTGGACGGTTCGTTAGACGGCGGCTGGGGTGAATTGTTCGGGGCACTCTGCACGGCTTTCTGAAGCTGATCGCGCATTTTGCGGACACGGTCCGCCATGTGACCCGTTGGCTCGACTTTGAGGTAGGAATCCGCATCTTGCGAGGCGGCGGGAAAGTCGTCTGACTCGATGTGGAGGTTGTAAAGCAGAAGATAGATTTGAGGATTGTCCGGTTTCAGGCCACGAGCCGAGACGGCACAAGGGAGGGCTTCCTTGAAACGATTCTCACCTGCCAGGGCTGTGGTTAATTCGAACTGCGCGCGCCAAGACGAAGCATCGAGAGCGATCGCTTTTCGGAGAAGAGGCTCGGCTTCGTTGAAGCGCTTGCGGCCATTGAAGATGGAGGTGAGGTCGACCATAGCTTGCGGATACTTTTCGGCGCTCAGGTCGATGGACTTTCTGAGCGAGGCTTCGGCTGCTGTCGCATCACCGATCTTGTCTTGCGCCAATCCCATGGCCGCATAGGCTTCGTCGTATGACGGATAGTTGGCGACAGCCTTGGTGAACTGAGCGACAGCGGCGCGGTAGTCGGACTTCTCGACGACCAGTTGAACCCCTTTGTCGAATTCTTCTCTCGCTTTGCGAGGGATGCCGAGCTGGTGTTCGGAGACTGGACTGACGGACTTAGGCGCGGACTCCGTGCTCACCATCCGCAAGAGGACGTCTTTGTAGACGTGGCCAGAGCCGTCGGGGCGGACGAACTCGCGAACGGTCTCGTAACCTTCGCGCTGAACAGAGATGTAGCAGTCGCCGCCGATATCATCGAACTCATACGCCCCGTTGCGATCCGAATAGGCAAAGCCAATCGGGGTGCCCATGGCGTTTTGCAGCTCGATGCAAGCATCGGCAATGATTATGACCCGTGCCCGCCTCTCGGACGTAACCCGATAAAGCCTGCTTAAGAGGTTCCTGCCCTAAACATGTGGAGGAGGCAGCCAGAAGAAGAAAAAGCAACACTCGTGAGTACCGTCGCTGCATAGGACACTTCCCTGCGGAGATGTTAGCAGGAGGCTGCGCCCGATGCCACCGAACCGCCGTGGGCCGGATTTTCCGGGTCGGAACCGGGAGGGCTAGGCGTTCCACTGGACAACGGTGTAGGAACGGGGCGGCAGCACGATGGTCGCGCGGCTTCCTGAAATCGAGGGCTGTTCCCCTTTTTGCGGGAGGACGCGCGTCGGGGAATCGAATGTATTGGTGGCTTTGAGGTCGGTACCGGTGAGGACAAGAGCTTCGCCGGGACTCGGAGACGAACCTTCCCAATTGATTTGGATTTCGTGAGACTTCGTGAGATCGCGATTTAAGAGGAAGAGCGCGATCTTTCCGGTGTCGGGTTGCAAAGTGCCGGCCACGTCCACATAGTTCACCGCACCCATGCCAGAGACGGCGTATGTGGGAGATTCCACGAGGAGATCAAGAGCCGAGCCGCGTGCAAATTCGAGCGCCCAACTGTACGGGTAATAAATAGTTTGCCGGAGCAAGCCGGTCTCGTTCGTCATGATGGGAGCGATGACGTTGACGAGCTGCGCGAGGCAGGCGAGTTTCACGCGGTCCGATTTGCGAATCAGCGCGTTCAAAAGACCGCCGACGAGGAGAGCGTCCTCAAGGTTGTAAACCTCCTCCAAAAGATGTGGCGCGATTTTCCTGTGGCCATTCACAGCGTCGCCTGTTCGCGCGCGGTACCAGACATTCCATTCGTCGAAACTGAGCCACAATTTTTTCGGCGAACGTTTGTGGCCCTGTACCACATCACAGACCGCGGCGACTTCTTCAATTTGGCGTTCCATGCTGAGGTTCATGGCCAGATATTTCGAGCTGTCGCCGCCGGTTTCTTCTGGCGTGTTACCGATGTAACGGTGCAAGGAAATGGCATCGACGTAGTCGTAGCACTGCTCAAGGACTTCGCGATCCCATTCGAGATACGTGGGCATGCCAGGGCCGCTGGAGCCGCAAGCGATGAGCTTCAGCGAAGGATCGACGTAGCGCATCTGCCGCGCGGCGTCTTCGGCTTTCAAACCATATTCGGTGGCGGTCATGTGGCCGATCTGCCAGGGGCCGTCCATCTCGTTGCCGAGACACCAGTGGTCGACTTTGTAGGGCTCGTCGATTCCATTTTTGCGCCGGAGATCGCTCCAGCGGGTGCCCTTATCCACGTTGCAATATTCGACGAGAGCAGCAGCTTGTTCGGGAGTGCCCGTTCCCAGATTCAGGCCCATCAGAGGCTTTGTGCCGACCAGGCGACACCAAGCCATAAACTCATCCGTTCCAAACTGGTTCGTATTGATCGTGTTCCAGGCTTTGTCCAAGACGACGGGACGATCGGATTTGGGGCCGATGCCGTCGAGCCAGTTGTAGCCCGAGACAAAATTTCCGCCGGGATAGCGGATGATGGGAACGCCGAGCTTGCGAATTTCGTCCATCACGTCTTTGCGGAAGCCGTTGGCGTCGGAGAGCTTGGATTGCGGATCGTAGATGCCTTCGTAGATGGCGCGGCCGAGATGCTCGAGGAAGGAACCGAACAGGTCCCGGTTGATAGGAGCAATGGTCCTGCGGGAGTCGGCATAAATGCGAACTGGCTGAGCGGGATTCGAAGAGCTCGATTGGCCTAGGAGATGAGAGCCGAGCGCGAGGTTCGCGCCGATAGCCACGCCCGTTTTCGTAGCATCTTGCAGGAAATGCCGTCGTGAGATAGGACGCATTCGAGGAGCTCCCCTGTAATCTGATTCCCAAGATATGCACTTACTGCCAGGCAGCGGAAGTCGAGAACACGTTTACTGACACGCTGGACCTGACTCTGCGGCCATGCCGAGTGTGATTGTACTCCTCACTCCCTGGGGCGGCGCAAGCAGGTAAACGTCTAGGTTGCTCGAACTACTCTGCGGTTCCCCACTGACATTTCGTTAAATCGTGTTAAGGTACGCGGGCGGTGTCCTAACTCCTGAACTCTTTTTGAGGGGTGGAAGTTCAGGGAAGGTACCCGGAGCAGCTGAAACCAATCAGCCAATTGGGGAGTAGAAAGCGTTTGATCTTGCGTGGCAGCGCCAGACCAAAGCGGACGTGCGCGTTGCAAGTGCGGAGTCGAGGAGCGCGTTAGATGAGCAAGGAGAAGCACGGGATCCATTTGATCGCCGAAATGGCGAAAGTGTCTATCGGGACCGTGGATCGCGCGCTGCACGGCCGCGGCGGAATTAAAGAGGCGACACGCAAACACATTTTGCAGATCGCCCAGCAGATCGGGTACTCGCCGAACCTTGCGGCGCGCGCGCTTTCCGTCGCGAAAGCCCGGGTTCGCATCGGTGTTTGCATCCCCAAGGAAATTCACTTTTTCTACGACCAGCTTTGGGGCGGAGTGTTGGACGAAGCGCATCATCTGGAACAGCTCGGCGTCGAGTTTGTGAACCGCCCCGTGCAGACGCTTGGAGAGGGAGATATCGAGGTTTTCAAGGAATTGATGGCCAGCGGTGTGGATGGGATTGTTCTGACGGCAGGAAGCCCAAAGGAATTAACGCCGCTGATTGATGACGCGGAAGAAAAAGGCGTGCGCGTCGTTTGCGTTTCCACGGATGCTCCAGAGAGCCAACGCTCCAGTATTGTTTGCGTGGAGCCTCACTTGAACGGCTGCCTGGCGGGCGAATTGATGGGCAAGTTTCTTCCTCCCGGTTCCAAAGTGGGCGTCGTCGCCGGAATGCTCTCGACCGAAGATCACCGGAAAAAAACAGACGGCTTTTCCGAAGGATTTCTGCGGCATTGTGCCGGGGGAAAAATCGTCAGCGTCATCGAAGGACACGAGGATGAGGCCGAGAGTTTTCAAAAAACATCGGAACTGTTGCGGCGTTTTCCTGAACTCGACGGACTTTACGTAAACACGGTCAATTGTCTGCCGGTTTGCCGCGCGCTCGGAGAGCAAGGTTTCGAGGGGAAAGTAAAGCTAATCACTACGGACCTCTTTGCAGAGATGGCGCCGTACTTTCAAAAGGGAATCATCACCGCGTCGATTTACCAGCACCCTCACCGGCAAGGGCAAGTCGCGGTGCGCCTCCTTGCCGATAACCTCACCAACCAAGTCCACTTGCCGCCAGCGGCGCATCTGAGCCCCGGAGTCGTGATGTCAACGAACTTGCATCTCTTCCGCGAGATGCGCCAGGCGGAAGCCAAGCCGAGCGAGGCTGCTCTCAAGAGCCGCACCGTCTTGCAAGCCTGAGAATTCGTCCTGCAACGCATGAGTTTCTGATTTTGCGACTTGTCCTAGTCGCGGACATAAATAGCAAAATGTTGTTTGACGATTGCGCTGTCGAACAGGGACCCTCGTTCCAGGGCATCCTGAATCTCGTTAGTTTTGCCGTTCCAAGCTCCTCTTAATGGCAAGCCTGCTGAAATTGATCTCGCAAGCAGGCTACCGAGTATCTACTTGGAGGAACCCAAAGCCTTTTAACATGCCGGAGATCGTGGTTCGCGCATTGTCGTCAGCGATCTTGAGGATGCCATCTTGCAGGGCGGCCTGCCGCAACTGGCGCTCCGCTTCTTCGCGCACTTCGCTCTCCAGGTTGGGGTCAGGGGAAGAAAACAGGCCGGTGTCACGTGAATATACTCTCGTCCTCGCATTATCGATTCGTGTGCTCAGGATTTCCGCAGCCGGCAGGTGAATGGACACGTTGTGCCCCTGTATCAGGACGTCCGCAGGCTGCAGATTCGCGAGATTGATGCCTGCAACTACTTCGCCGTGCACCACCAGCAGCAGGCGGTCGCCAGCCAGAAATTTCGGCAGATAAGCATTGTCGTGCTCGCCGGAAATAATCTTATCCATGGTATAGCTCACGGTTTCCAGCCGTTGAAGTTGCTGAATCTGATGAACCACGGTCGGCTGGTCCACATTAATGTGCGTGCGCCCTCCACGCAAATCGCCTAGCAGGTGGAATAGCCCGAGCCCGGTCGACAACCAGACAAGCGCTCCAATCAGGACCATCGTGAGAACTGCGCCTAGCAAAGCTCCCAGAACCCAGGAGTACGTGCTCCGTGAAGTTCCTCGATTTCCTCGTGGCGCCAATTCGTTCGCGGGAGCTGGACTTTCCATCGTCATCTCTCTGCCCAACAACTTGAGTGTAAAACAAGCCGAAACTCGTTGCCTGCATTCCTTCCCATCGCGGACCTTGTCGCCACTCCTGAAGAAGTGCTCAGGACCAAACTCTCGCAGTCATGGCTTGCGGTTCGCCGACACCCATGACAGGATAATTTGAAGGGGCTTGAGGAGCGCTACCGAGGCCATGACAACCCCGACCGATCATCCAATCGTTCTGACACCTGTGGAAGTGCTGACTCCCGTCCAGCGTCCTTCACGTAAACGGCAGGCCGTTGCTTTCCTGATCGCTGCCGTCTCAGACGTTCTATCCTTCTTGACGGTGCTTGCCCCACCCATGCAATGGCTGATCGACCTGGGAACGGCATTACTCCTGTTTCTGGTCCTCGGCCGTCGATGGGCGATATTGCCGGGCTTGGTTGCGGAAGCAATCCCCGGAATGGGCGTCTTCCCCGTGTGGATCCTTGTGGTCCTCTCCATCATCGCCTACGACGACATCAAACTCCGCAAACGCTAGATCCGGATTAGGAACGCTCGGGCAGGGTCAGCTACGACCGCGTTTGTTCATTCGGGCGAAGCGTGGATTTCCACATAGTCCAGAGCGGCGCGCTCTTCGCCGTCGGGGATTCCCTCGATGCGGATGGTGTCGCCGGGACGAAGCGCTAGGCCGGTAATGCGGCGCCGCGTGGAAGAATCGGCGTTCGGTTTTGTCGCGGGCAAATTATCGTCAGCAAACCATTCATCGACTTGTTGATCGCCGACCAGAACGCGGAACCTGGACTTGCCGTTGTTTTGGTCGAAGTACTCGACATCTAGCTCGTACCACCCTGCGCGGCCATCGAAGCGAAAGGCTGCGAAACATTTCTGCGCCGGCGCGGCACATTCCACCGCTTTGCCGCCCGAAGCGTCTTCTGACGGAACGACATCGAAGGGCACATAGCCCTGCAGTTGCATCGCTTCGGCTTCGATACGGCCGGGATAATGACCTACCCGGCCTTGCTGATCGGGAATGCCGGAAATTCTAAAAAACCAGGTGCAAACAGCGTCGCGCCAGACGATCGCGTGACCGGCTTGATATTCGAGACGTTTCAAAACGTCGGCGTAGCGCTCATCATCGACGCGGCCTTGCAACGATTTCCATTGCTCGACTAGGTTTGCCGCGGCTTCCGCGCCCTCATAGTGTGAATCGTAGATGTACTGGATGACGGTTTT
This sequence comes from Candidatus Acidiferrum sp., assembly GCA_049792735.1. GTDB lineage: Bacteria > Acidobacteriota > Terriglobia > Acidiferrales > UBA7541 > Acidiferrum. The sequence goes on along the minus strand of JBARBE010000111.1, from coordinate 23,853 downwards.
CCCCGAATGCAAAACGAAGGTATAGGGGACGTGATGGAAGAAGAGCAGCAGATTGTCCGGCGTTGTGCTCAACGATTCGTACACCTTCGCGACCGCCGGCCGGTATTGATCGACATAGCCCGTGCCGGTAGCCGCCGTGCGATCCATGCCGATACCTTCGTGGTCGGCCCGGTGCCATTGTCCCCAGCCGTTTCGTTCAGAGGATTCGACTCCCGGGCCATAATGGCTGCCGAGAATATCGGTGAGCGTTCCCGCACCTAAGGGCCCAGAGTAGCTTTCGTAGGTGGGCCAGGACGTGAGCAACATCTTTGAAATCGTCTTGACCACGACGGGATCGTTTCCAAAACTCAGGCGCGTCCATTCTTCCGCAATCTCCTCAGAAGAAAGATCCGGATTCCACGCGAGCCTGCCGTATCCATAGAGATTCGCCATCGCCAGCGGATGCGCCAACCAGTTAGTGTCCATGCCGACATTCACCACCGCAACGTATCCGCCGAGGGAACGATGAAAGGTCTTGCCCGCGACGATGCCCTTGACTGGCGTACGATTTTCGCCGGCGTGCATGTCGAAATCGAGAACCGTTTTCCAGAGCGGCGGAAGAAAACATAGATGGCGCTGTTGGCCGGTGTATTCCTGCGTGACTTGCAGCTCGATGGCTTCATTTGTTTTTTCGAGGCCGCTGAAGAGCGGTGAAGCAGGCTCGCGCACCTGAAAATCAATCGGCCCGTATTTGACCTGGACGATCACGTTGTCGTCGAACTTCCCGTCGAGCGGATGAAAAATGTCATAAGCGGCACTCGCGCGATCATTTTTGAGATTGCGCCAGTCGAGATGGTGGTTGTAGACAAACGCGCGATAAAAAACGATTCCGTGATGCGAGGCAAGCGCGCGTGCAATCACATTGGCGGCGTCGGCAGGAGTGCGGCCATACGTGGCCGGGCCGAGGCGGCCTTCGGAATCGGCTTTGACCACGAAGCCGGCAAAATCCGGAATCTGGCGATAAATTTCGTCCACTTTTTTTGCCCACCATTCGGCGACGCGGGGATCAGCGGGATCGAAAGTGTCCAGACCTCCGATTGTCTTCGGGCTGCTGAAGTCGACAGAGATAGATAGCTGGACTCCCCAGGGACGAAAAACATCGGCAACGCGAGCGAGCTGCGGGAGAAAGCTATCTTCGAGAACGCGCGGGTTGGCGTTGACGTTGTTGATGGCGCATCCGTTGATCCCAATGGAAGCGAGCAAGCGCGCGTATTCGCCGGCGCGCGTCAAGTCGGCGCGCACACCGCCGTTTTCAAAAAAGATCGATGGGCCAGCATATCCGCGCTCGATGCGGCCATCGAGGTTGTCCCATTCATCGGCCCAGCGGATGGGCGCCGAGGATTGCTGCGTTTCGTGTAACTGGGAAACGCTCTCGCCGCGCGCGATCTTGCTCAGCAAAGCGAACACGCCATAGAGAACGCCGCGATCGTTCGCGGCGGCGATAATCAGGCAGTCGAATCCATGGACTTTTTCCGTGGAAAGCAAGAAACCGTCGTCGCGCAGGGCGGTGCCTTCGGCAATCTCGGAAGCCAGAGATCGCAACGAGCCAAGAGTTCCCAGGATGATGGCGTTTTCTTGAGGCAAGGTCTTGTCGTCGCGAAGAGTTCTTCCCAAGATGCCGCGAACGCCACGGATCAGTTCGTTTTTTGCGGAGGCAAGAACTGGGGAACCACCGAGGGTGACCACGCTTGCAGGCAAGTTTGCGTATTTTTGAGCGGCCCGCGCATCCACAGGCGCATAGCGCAGCCAGGCCTCAGCCCCAGTTTCGGCGTGGGCGCACTGCGCCGCAAACGCCAGAAGCAAGAAGGCGGCGCAAACTACGACGTTGAGAAAACGAGGCATCAGAGCCAAGATTCGGAAATCCGCCGAAAAGAATAACCGTGTACGTTAACGGCCGTGCTATAGTACCAGCCGTTTTTCGGATTGCAAGCATCGGTATTTTTTCTGGGAGGTTTTGATGAGGGTTTTTTCTGGCGTCCGGCTGGCAGTCGTGACTGTCGCTGCTCTCGCTGTTTGCAGCCACATTTTTTTCGGCGTGCAAGCGCAAGAGGTTCTGCCCTATCGCAATCCGAAACTGCCCATCGAGCAGCGCATCTCCGATCTGCTTTCCAGGATGACGCTGGAAGAAAAAGTCGCGCAGCTCGAAGGTGTTTGGGAGAACAAGCAATTCATGAAGACGCCCGAATCGCGATTCGTGGATGACCAGGGCCACTTTCTCCCGGAGCGCGCGGCGGTCCTGTTGAAGGATGGCATCGGAGAAATGTCGCGGCCTGGCGAAGTCGCTTCCGGCCCGCGCGAGATGGCGGAGTTCACCAACACCATGCAGAAATGGGTCAAAGAAAACACGCGGCTGGGAATTCCCGTGCTGTTTCATGAGGAATGCCTCCATGGACATATCGCGCCGGGGAGCACCTCGTTCCCGTCGGCGATTGGCTTGGCTTCGACTTGGGATCCGGCGCTGGTCCACGACGTGTTTACCGCGGTTGCGGCGGAAGTTCGAGCGCAAGGAGCGCAGCAGTGTCTGGCGCCGGTGTTGGGTCTCGCACGCGATCCGCGCTGGGGACGCACGGAAGAGACCTATGGCGAAGATCCCTATCTCGTTTCGCGCATTGGCGTGGCGGCGATTGAGGGCTTTCAGGGGACGGGGCCTTTTATCGACAAGGCTCATGTTTTGGCGACGGCGAAACATTTTGCGGTGCATAGCCAGCCCGAAGGCGGCACCAACGTCGCGCCCGGCAATTACTCCGAGCGCGTGATTCGAGAATATTTTTTCAAGCCATTCAAAGCCGCAGTCGAGGAAGCCCACGTGGCAAGCATCATGCCTTCCTACAACGAGATTGATGGAATTCCTTCGCACAGCAATGGACCACTGTTGATCGGCGTGCTTCGCCAAGAATGGGGCTTCGATGGAGTGGTGGTGTCGGACTATTTCGGCATTGCTGAGCTCATGCGGGTGCATCACGTGGTGGCCACCAAGGAAGCGGCGGCGAAACTTGCGTTGGAATCCGGAGTGGATATCGAGCTGCCGTTTCCAGACGCCTACCAGACCTTGCCGGAGCAGGTGAAGGAGGGAAGAATCGCGGAAGCCGAGGTCGATCGCGCCGTGGCGAATGTGCTTCGCGAGAAGTTTCGCGCGGGCCTTTTTGATGACCCTTACGTTGATCCTGACTACGCGGTAAAAATCACCAACGACGCTGACCACCAAAAGCTCGCTCTGCAAGCGGCGCGCGAGACCATCACATTGCTGAAAAATCAGGATCATCTTCTGCCTCTGGACGCCGCGAAGTACAAGCGCATCGCCGTGATTGGGCCGAACGCCGCCGACCTTCACCTTGGCGGATACAGCAACAAACCGGGCCGCGGTGTGAGTATTTTGCAGGGAATCAAGAATCGCGTCGGACCGGGAACGGAAGTTCTTTATTCGGAAGGCGTGAAAATTACCGAAACGCAGCCGGATTGGGACGCGGACAAAGTTGTGCTTGGCGATCCGGCGCTGAATGCCAAGCGCATCGCGGAAGCAGTGAAGGTGGCGCAGAAGGCTGACGTGATTATTCTCGTGCTAGGCGGCAACGAGCAGACTTCGCGGGAAGCGTGGGCGCCGGAGCACAAGGGCGACCGGGATTCACTCGATTTGCTCGGCAATCAAGACGATCTCGTCAAAGCCGTGCTGGCGACTCACAAACCAGTCGTGGTTTTCTTGATTCATGGCCGGCCAAATTCCATCAACTACATCGCGGAAGATGTTCCGGCAATTCTCGATGGGTGGTATCTGGGCCAGGAGGGCGGGACCGCGGCGGCGGAAGTGCTCTTCGGGGATTACAATCCCGCAGGCAGATTGCCAATTACCGTGCCTCGTTCGGTGGGCCAGCTCCCGGATTACTACTACCAGAAACCTTCGGCAAAGCGCGAGTATCTCGACGACAGCACACAGCCGCTTTTTCCCTTCGGATGGGGTTTGAGCTATTCGACATTTAAGTACGGCAATTTGCGCCTGGCGCCCGACACGATCGGGCCCGAGGGAACGACGCACGTCAGCGTGGATGTGACCAATACAGGCAGCGTCCGCGGAGACGAAGTCGTGCAGCTTTATATTCGCGACGAAGTCAGTTCGGTCACGCGGCCCGTGAAAGAGATGAGAGGCTTTCGCCGGATCTCGCTTGATCCAGGACAGACAAAAACCGTGGAGTTCCCGCTCGGGTTCGAGGAGCTTTCTTTCCTGAATCGGGACATGCACCGCGTGGTTGAGCCCGGCACTTTCAAGATTATGGTGGGCGGGAATTCGGTGGATTTGATCGAGACGACTTTGACCGTGGCCGACAGGTGATCGTGGACCTGGCTAGTTCAAGAGTGGGACCGTCAATAAGAAGTGAAATCTGCGTAGTGGGCAATTTCGCGAAAAACTTAAAAGAGGAATCATGACTCAGGCTTCCAGGGCACAGATGACACTCGGCATCATTGTTGGCAACCGGGGATTTTTCCCTGATCATCTGGCGCGCTCCGGGCGTCAGGACATGATCGCTGCTTTGACGGCGAAAGGCATCAAGCCGATCGTTCTCGAAGAGAGCGATTCCAAATGGGGCGCCGTCGAAAGCTACCAGGATGCGGCGCGATGTTCCGATTTGTTCAAAAAACATCGCGAAGAGATCGATGGAATTGTCGTGACGCTGCCGAACTTTGGCGATGAACGCGCTATCGCGAACACGCTGCGAATGGCGAATCTTGGAGTGCCGGTGTTGATGCAGGCGACGCCGGATACGCCATCCAAAATGACGATTCGTGACCGCCGCGACAGCTTTTGCGGAAAAATGTCTGCTTGCAACAACCTCGCGCAGTATGGAATCCCTTATTCGCTCACGACACTTCATACGGAAGCGCCGGACTCTGAAACTTTCAAAAAAGATCTGGACTGGTTTCTGGCAATTTGCCGCGTTGTCAGAGGGCTTAAGAGGCTTCGCATCGGCGCGATTGGCGCGCGTCCCGCGGCTTTTAACACGGTGCGCTACAGCGAGAAAATCCTCGAGGGCGCGGGCATTTCGGTCGAAACGCTGGACCTTTCGGAAGTCATGGGGAGGACTGCGCGGCTGAAGGACGACGATCCAAAAGTCACCCAGAGGCTCGGCGCGATCCGGCAGTACGTTTCGACGCAGAGCATTCCGGACGCATCACTGATCAAGATGGCTAAACTCGGCGCGGTTATCGACGGCTGGATGTGCGACGCGGAAGTCACGATCAGCGCCATCCAGTGCTGGACTTCGCTGGAAGAATTTTTCGGCGTGGTGCCCTGCACGGTGATGAGCATGATGAGCGACCAGGGCCTGTCGAGCGCGTGCGAAGTGGACGTTGCGGGCGTGATTGGGATGCACGCTCTGCAACTGGCGTCACAGACGCCGAGCGCGCTGCTCGACTGGAACAACAATTATGCGGACGATCCGGACAAAGCGGTGTGCTTCCACTGCAGCAATTTGCCCAAACATTTTTTTAAGGATGTGCGGATGGACTTTCAGGAAATCATCGCGGGCACTGTCGGCAAGGACAACACCTTCGGAACGTGCGTGGGGCGCGTGAAGAGCGGGCCGATGAGTTTCGCGCGCTTCTCGACGAACGACCGCGAGGGGAAAATTTCCGGCTACGTGGGCGAGGGCGAATTCACCGACGATCCGCTGGAAACTTTCGGCGGCGCCGGCGTAGTGAAGATTCCTCGCCTACAAAAACTGCTGCGCTACATTTGCGAGCGCGGCTTCGAGCATCACGTCGCGGCAAATTTTTCCACTGTAGCTTCGGCCGTCCACGAGGCTACGACGCGCTACCTGGGATGGGACGTGCACTGGCACAAGCCCTAGGAAGGCTTGGTCGCATCCTTGTCTGCGGCGGGCGCTGAGGTCGTCTTTTTGTAGACGATCTTTTTCGTCCCTCCTTCGCAGGTGCCGACCACTTTTCCGTCGGTGACTTCCGCATCTTTCGCAACGATATCCAGCGCATAGGACTTGACGCCTTTCGCATCCAGCTTGGCGGCGATTTCCGTCTTCAGATCTTCGCAAGCCTTTGGACCTTGCGCGAAACTACACGCAGGCACAACAAGCACAGCAGCGATTGCCAGCAAGGCTTTCATTTGGGGATCTCCTTTATTGGAAATAGAGGGCCTACCCGGAGCGTATCAAATCGAATATCCAGCGCGGGCTTTTGATGCGCGTGTCGTATTGATTTAGGCAACGGGAGGTTTCGCGTTACAAGGATGAGTTGCAAGGCTGTTCGTTCGTGTGCGAAGCGCAGAGGCAACGCCGCCTAAGTGCTTCCTGGCGCCTGCGCGCGGCCTTTCCACTGGCCGCCTTTGCCGAGCCAATACCGTACAGCGGAGAGCAGTGTGGCATACGAATAGAAGACGGCGATCAGCGGGAGGAGCGGCGCCCAGAGCGGCGAGAGGCGGTAGAAGCGCACCGCGGGAAGGAACGAAAGGGCCATCAGAACCCAAGCCGAGCAGCCAAGAATTCTTGCCGTGCCGTCATGAGCAAAGAGTAGAACGATTGGAGCAACGTATGTCAGACCGAGGCCGAGCAGAGTGCCCAATAGCAAGAGGGCGGAATAATGGAGTTGCGTGAAGGCGGTGCGCGCGATCAAATCGCGCAGTTCACCCCAGGTTCCGTAAACACGCAGGCTCTGGCTTTTTCTAGTTAGGCCCATCCAGACGAGGCCGCCACTGTGCTTGATGGCTTTGGCGAGGGCACAATCGTCGATGACTTCGCCGCGAATGGCGGGGAAACCGCCAATGCTTTCGAGCGCCTTGCGGCGCAGCAAGATGCACCCGCCCGCTGCGCCCGCGGTGCCGAGGTCTTCTTCGGCAATCCATCGGGGCGGATACAGCATTAGGAAAAAATAGAGAAATGCGGGAATCAGCGCGCGCTCTGGCAGCGACCTCGCTTGAAGGAGGACCATCAGCGAAGCGAGATCGAGCCTGTCGCGAACGGCGCGGCTTACCAAACGCCGCAGGGTGTCGGGAGCGTGGGCGATATCCGCATCCGTGAACCAATAGAATGCGGGCGGATCCGATCGTGTGCTGTCGACGCCCAAGTTTAGCGCCCAGAGCTTTCCCGTCCAACCTTCGGAGAGCGGGGAGGCTGCGAGAATCTGGACCATTTCTGCCGGGCCATTTTCTTCGGCTACGCGTCTTGCAATGTCGGCGGTTGAATCGTCGCTGTGATCGTCGACAATCACAATGGAAAACGGGCCGGGATAATCCTGCTTCACAAGGCTTGAAATTACGTCGCCGATGGTTACAGCTTCGTTTCTTGCGGGTACAACTGCGACGATCTTCGGCCACATGCGGGGCGGGTCAATCTGGATTCCATCGGCGTCGAACTTTTTTACCCGCCAGAACCAACCACGCCCAAAAAAAAGGTGCAGCCAGATGGCGAGCGTGATAATGCCGATGGTTCCGACGACAGAGACATGAGTCAGCGCCATCATGGATGGCGAAATGTAACAGATGGGCGCGGGCCGCGCGAGGCTAAGCTAAGTCTTCAGCGCGAACCGGGAGGCGGCGAATCCGGACATCTTGCTTCCGTGTTCGCGTGGCACTTCGCGGTCATGCCTTTGCGGCAGGAGAGCCTGCGGCGCGATGGATGGCTTTGCGGATTCGTTGGTACGTGCCGCAACGGCAGATATTGCCGCTCATGGCATCGTCGATATCGGCGTCAGTGGGATGCGGTTTTTTTTCGAGGAGCGCGACGGCGGACATGATTTGGCCGGACTGGCAGTAGCCGCACTGCGGAACGTCTTCTTCGATCCAGGCTCTTTGGACGGGATGGGTACCGTCTTCGGAAAGGCCTTCGATGGTGGTGACTTTTTTGCCGGAGACGTTAGCGATCGGCAACATGCAGGAGCGCGAAGCCTGGCCATCGATGTGGACGGTGCAGGCGCCGCATTGCATGATGCCGCAGCCGAATTTCGTGCCGGTCATATTCAGGGTGTCGCGCAGCACCCAGAGAAGGGGCATGTCCGGGCTGACGTCCACGGTTTGGGATTTTCCGTTCAGTGTGAAAGCGATGGCCATGGGGTCCTCCTAAAGCAGAGCCGTATCGTACAACAATCGAGTATTGATTGAAAATCTACGAAATATCGGACAGCGGTGCGGCTTGGGATCAGTTCATGGGGAGTTTGGAATATGAAAGCAAGTGTGCAGATTTCAGCACCTTCCTAATCTCTGCGTCACCAGCTACGGACGAGGTCTGAGGAGCCAGTCTTCGCGGAAAACTTGGGCGTTTCCAGCACGCGAGTGCGAATCGCTTACTTGCCGGCGCGAGCGCTTGTGGCGCTCGTTACCATCGGGACGTCTTGGCCGAGAGCGGTGGCAAGGGCGATGAGATGGTCTTGTTCGTCCTTGAGAATTTCGCGGATGTATCCGGCCATGGCGTATTCGCCGAGGCTTTCGCATTGGCGGACGCGTTCGCGATAATGGCGAATGGTAGCCATCTCGTTTTCGAGATCGAATTGGAGCATCTCTTTGGGTTCCTTTGAGGTGCGCACGTGCTTGGGCAAGACAGCGGGCATACCACCGAGGTAATCGATCTGTTCAGAGATAATGAGAGCGTGGCTGAGCTCTTCGGCGGCGTGCTTCTCGAGTTCGCCGGCAATATTCATGTACTCGGCGCCGCTGAGGACCTGCGAATAAACGACATAGGAGATGATGGCCTGGTATTCGCCGGCGAGATCTTCATTGAGCAGGTTGATCAAATCGTCGCGCGAGATTTCATCTGTGAGGTGGAGCGTGGTTTCTATTTTTTCGGCTTTCAAAATTGGACTCCTTTAATCTTTACATCCAAGCAGACTCCGGCGCTGTCGGCGGAGATCAGGACAAAATCATCCGACGAAAGACTTAGGCGTCTCTGACAGAGCGGTAGGCTTCCTGGCCGGCTTCCACGGCGCCCGCGACGGTGGCTTTGACGTCGTCCACGGTTTCTTGTGCGCGGCGCTTCCAGCGCTTTCCAGTGGATGCGGCATCGTCCATTCCTTTTTTTACGGTGCTGGAGATATAGTCGCGCGTTTCTTCTCCTGAAGATGGGGCAAAGAGCAAGGCCAGAACCGCGCCTACCCCAAGTCCTACGGCAAATGTGGTGTATTTGTTGGACCAATTATTGTGGCTCATCGCTTCCGTCCTTTGTGTTGGCTTTTCTTACCGCTGCTTCCTTGATAGTTTTCTTAATTCCGGTGCGACTTCACGAACATTTTGGAGAAAATAGAGGAGGAATCCGTGATGCGATCCTCCTCCATTCGGATTAATACGAGCCGTGCGTTCCCTTAGCGGCGAGTTCGCGATCGGGTTGTTTGGTGTCAACGGAGGCTTCGCCCGTGGAGGAAACATGCTCTCCGCCGGTGGCCTTGAGAACTTCTTTGGCCCGCAGGATTTCTCCGGACGTATCGCAATGTACAGAGAGAAGAATGCCGCCCTTCTGCAGGCGGCCTTCATAGCGCTTGGCTTCGAACTCGGGAATGCCCATGCCGATCAAGGCACCCGTGAAACCGCCGACTGCGCCGCCGACGCCCAATCCCGCCAGACCGGCCATGATCGGACCTGCAGCGAGGAAGGGGCCGAGACCGGGGATGGTCAGAAGACCAACACCGAGCAGCACTCCTAGAGTTCCACCGATTACGCCCCCCGTCGCCACACCCGCGGCCGTGCCTTCTGGCGCTTTCGAAGCCTTTTCCGTACCCATTTCTTTCGGCACGCCCAGACTTTCGGGCAGAAGTACCGAAACGTCGGCAACGGGGAAGCCGGCCTTGACAAGTGCTTCCGTAGCGTTATCGACTGCGATCCGGGTCGAGTAGATTCCAAATACTCCGACTTTTTTAGATGACATTTGTATTTCTCCTTTAGGTTTGATTCGTCGCGATTTCCGCATGGCTAATTGGAAGTCGCAAATTCGAATTGATTGGTTACGTTATGGCTGGCCTTCTGCACGCTCGCGGAGGAGCGCCTCATGAAACGCATCACCGATGGGACGATGCCCATAACCAAGCCGATGTGGATGAAGGCTCTGGCGATGAGAGTGCAAAAAATGTAAGAAACCAAGAAACAGTCAGATCTGCGGTCATTCTTGCCATGCTGTTTTCGTCTTCTAGCGGCCGAGCGTGAAGACCATCTTGCCGTCCCTATGTCCACCGAAACCTACTCGCGTGCAGGAGACACCACGCACAAATCAAAGTAGTCGCAATGGAGCTGGAGGGATGTCACGTTTCGAACACTTTCGCTCTTTAGTTTTGGCGATACGCACGATGGGGTGGGCGGCAGAGCTTTAACGCGGGAGAACTGAATTGGAGATATTTTTTCAGGGTGGCCAGCCTTTTCTAGTTGGTTCTTGAAAAGGTGAGAGTTCGATCGCGGCGTACCTGCTTGATTTTTCGAGCGATCAGCGGTGACGCGGGCGGAGGGGTGGGCGGGCGGTTAGCGGGCGTGGACGCATACGGAAGCGCGGGTTGAGCGGCGGGGGAACGTTGCGGAGGAAATCGCCGCAGCAGGGGCAGCGGCCGTCGTCGGAGATGAGACCGGTGGCATCGGCGCGGAGCCAGTGGCCGCGGGCTTCACACAAAGGATTGATACATTGCACGGTGAAACCGGGCAGATATTGCATGAGCGCTCCCTTAGCGGCTCGCCAGCTCCGCGGCACAACGAACAGTTGATGCGACGGAAGCTCCCGTGGGCGGGCAAGACAGAAATGCTGCGCGGATTCTGCCGCCGGATGACTGTGGTGTCAAGAGAAAACACTACAAGGGATTGTGGTATGGTTGCGGAAAGAAAAGCGAGCCGAGTGTGGTGGATAGCGAGTGGAGCGCTCGAGATGGCGGAGGCGTGGTGATGCGCGGTGCTGGAGGGAGCTTGTTGCTGGCGGCGGTGCTGGCGATTGCCGCGCCGATGGCGTGGGGGCAAGGCGAGGGGAAAACGCTGCGGCAGGTGCTTGCGGGGGAGACTCTGCCGGTGGATGCGGACTCGCTGCACAACCTGGACAAGACGATTACGAGCGGGGCGGAGTTGAATGATGCTGCGCAATTTGCGATTGCGTATTACGTGAGCGATGCGACGGAGATGCTGAAAGCGCCGATCTACATGGACGTCTTTGATCGAAAAACTGGACGATGGCGAAGCGGAACCATCGAAACGGCCGTGGCGAAATGGGAAGGGATGGATGTGGATTGTTTTGGGTCGGTGCTCTCGATCACGGCGATTTCGGATTTTTACGCGCTGGAGACGCACAACAACCCTTCGGCGGGTTGCGAACTGATTCTGACTCACGACTTGAAATTGAAGACCAGTCTTTACGGCTGGATCGTCGGACATTTTGGGGATAGCGGGATCATTTACCATCGAAGCCAGGTTCATTTCGCGACGGTTCATCCTGCGGAAATTGCGGTGTACGACCCCGCTACCGGAAAGGATTTCACGATTTTCCCGCACCAGCCGGATCAGAAAATCCGGCTGCAAATAAGCAAGGATTTGGGTGAGTTTTTCAAAACGCATCAGGATTATTGCCAAAAGGCCGACGATCCGTGCGATCCGAATTCGTTTGATAGTTCGCTTGAAGGCAAAGTCGCCACGGACGACCGGCAACATGCGCTGGCATTTGTCATTTCGTATGAGTTGCAGGGTTATGGCCAGCACGAGCACAAACCGTCAGGGCCTTCGGACGTCGTTTACATGTACCGGCATGTGAACGACGAGGCAAAGATGGAGTACCGCGAAATGTTGTGGAGCGAGGTCAGGGAACGAGCGGGAAACGTGGCGCTCGAAAATCTCGTCGAGCCGGCAGTCCTCAAGAAGATATTTAGCGGAGAATCGAAGTAAAAGGGGGGGAATTTTCTAGAGTTGCGGCGGAGTTGAAGGAGGGGGTGCCGCTGGGGAGGCTTTGCTGTCGACGGAAGATTGCAGAGCGGCGAGGCGCGCTTTGAGGGCGTCGACGTCTTGCTGTTTGCCAGTGATTTGCTGCTTCAGGTCATCGAGCTTGGACGTTCCGGTGGGTTGGTCCGTGTAATTGGGATTGGAATAGACACTGTCTTGATCCAAGGCGAGTTCGCGCTGAAGGAGATCGACATCTTTTTGTGCATCGGCGAGCTGCTGTTTCAGGGTGGCCAGCTCGGCGGCGTCTTTTGCGTTTTGGTCCGCGTCGCCGGCACTTGCGGCCGGAGCAGGCGCGCTGGAAGTGGCTGAAGCGTCTGAAGCTGCCGCTGCATTGGAAGAATCCGCCGAGGATTGCGCCGCAGCGGAAGTTGACGAGGGCGCCGGGGCAGCCGAGTTGGATTGAGCTGCGGCGTTTGCACTGGCAGCCTGCGCCGGAGGCAGAGGCTCCAGGGTGTCATTCGTGATTACCTTTTCAGGCTTCTCGGCTGCTTTCTTTTGCTCGCGCGCACGGCGGGCGGCTTCGGCTACAGAATCGGTTTGCGAGCTCTGGGATTTCGCGGGCACGGCGAATGGAAGGACAATGGCGGCGGCTAGGACGGCTAGGGCCAAGCGCAAAGAGATGGAGTGTGACATGGTCTTCTACCCCTTGGGCTACGCGGGCCGGGACAAAATTAAGCATACAGCTTGCGCCGGCCTTGGACAATTGCCCAGGATGGAAATGCTGCGAATCGGACAACTGCCGCTCGCGGCTGGAATTACCGAGTAAGGGGCCAAAGCTGTCGCAGGATTGACCAGCTTACGCCGATGCCTGAGCCCGGCGCTATCGCGCGGCGGCCTGCTCGGTGCTGGCTACGTCGCGGAAAGAGAAATGGGTTTGCAGGTTCTTGACCGGCTGGCCACTCACTTCTGCATAAGGATAGATGAAATAGTTGAGGGGGGCGCCTTTTTGGTCGGCGGAGAGGCGGATGTCGCGACCGTAGGTGAAGAAAACGCGATTAACGTCGTGTGCGCCGAAGAAATAATTGTGTTTGTCGGGGTGCTTCCAGGCTTCGGAGGCGTCGATGGGCACCCATCCGACGCCGCTGAGATAAAACTCGGCCCAGCAGTGATAGCCGGGGATGTCGCCTTCGGTTTTGCCTTCAGGAAGCGGGAAGCCGATTTCAAAGCGTGCCGGAATGCCGGAAGCGCGCATCATGCCGATGAAAAGAGAATGGAAGTCCGTGCAATTGCCGCGTTTTGAGGTACAAGCCCAGACGGCGTCGCCGTGGCCCCAGCCTTCGCCGGATTTGTCATAGCGCATGGTAGCGACGACATACTCATAGATATGGCGAGCCTTTTCGAGTTGGGTGGTGTTGCCAGCGGTGTGCTCTTTGGCGAGTTCGCCGATAACGCCATTCAGGGGGACGAGCTTATCTGGCTCGAGATAGCGATGGAGCATCGGATCGGCAGGCAGGGTGGCGGAGACGTCTTTCAGGGCGCCATCGAGGGCGACTTTGTGCTCATGGCGGGTGGCAGTGAAACGAAGAGTAACGTCAAAGCCGGCGGCGGCTTGCTTCGCGGTGGGTTTGAACTCCGCGAAAGCGTCTTTGTATTCCGGGTCGCGGCCTTTGGAATAGGAAACAGGGCTTTCGATGTGTAGGTTGCTGAGGTCCTGATAGCCGTCCTTCTGTGGGAGAGGGATCCAGAGACGGATGGGCCCGGCGGGATTCTCCGTGGCGGGGAAATGGACTTGATAGGTGAATTCGAAGGAGCGAGTGGACGGCTCGGGAGGCGTGACGGGCGACGTGGTGCGAGCCGTCCGCGGGACGGAAATCGCGATGATCAAAACAGAGAAGAGGCCCAGGAAAGGGATAAGGCGACGGGACATTTCGGGACTCCTTAGCTGAGTTGCCGCAGGGGGCGAAGTCAAGATTATACTCTTTCGTGAGTACAAGTAAAAACAGGGGCGGCACGGCCGAGCGATGAGGAGAAATTTCGGGTGCAGGGCGCTGTTATGGATAGCGGGCAGCTTGGTCGGCGGCGCGGCGATTTCCTGTGCTCAGACTCAGGCCCCAGCGCCGACTGGAACGAAGCCGGACGCGCCAGTTGCGGCTACGCCGGCTTTTTCCGAGAAACAGAAGACTGCCTCGGCGAGGAAAGTGCACCGATTCTGGGACAAAGAGAATGATTGGCTGTTCGCGGGAGTGGGAGCGGCGCGGACGCTTGATTATTTCTCGACGCTGAATATGCGGCGGCGCGGGCGGCAGGAAATTTTTCTAACGAATGACGTGGTGGACAATCACGCGGGCTTTGCGGCGGTCGAAGCGGCGGCGACCGGAGTTTCGATTGGAGCGGCATACTTGTTTCACCGGTACGGGCATCACAAATTGGAGCGCTGGACTTCGTTCGTGCACATCGGACTGGCGACAGCGGGTTCGGTGCGAAATTATTGCTTGAAGACGGCGCACTTCGCGCCAAGCGCGGGTTCGCCATAGAGGGCTGTATTGCGTCGGGGCTTTCGAGCTGGGCGTCCGCATGCCTGCGGCAATTCCCAATTCGCAACCTCGAGTCTTGCGCGCTTACGCCACGTGCGGCATACTCCGCGGCGTGCTGCCTTGGTCGGTGACGCACGGTTCGTTCGGTTTTGATGCAGGGTTTGCGAGGAGGTCTGAATGGAGCGGTGCGTATGTTTTCACCGTTTCTGCGTGCTGGTTTGTTTGAGCCTGTGTATGTCCGCGGTGGTTTGCGTAGGGGCGCGGCCAGCGGAGATGGCGACCGAGAAGCCGCTTCCCGCGCAAGCGTTGCCCGCGCCTCCGGTCCCTACTGAAACGCGGTCGGCTCAATCGGCGACTCCCCGGCAAATCAAAACAGGGGGATACAAGCTTTCGCAGGACCGCTATGAAAAGGCGGTCAGCTATTCTCGCGCGTCCTACACTTTGTATTTTGTCTCCGTCGCGCTTTCCGTGCTGGCGTTGGTGATCCTTTTGCAGCTGGGGATTGCCGCGAGGTTTCGGGATTGGGCAGAGCGCGTGAGCGGCAACCGGTGGGCCCAAGCGCTGGCATTTGTGCCGCTGCTGGTGCTGACCCTCGATGTGATCGCGCTGCCGCTGAGGATGTATGGTCATGTGCTTTCACGGCGGTATGAAGTGTCGGTGCAGAACTGGGGATCGTGGTTTTTGGATTGGGGTAAAGAGCAGTTGCTGACGGCGGGATTCGCTCTGATTTTTGCGCTGATTTTTTCGGCGGTTATCCGCAGGAGTCCGCGGAGGTGGTGGCTGCATTTCTGGTTTGCGGTGCTACCGATCTTGCTGTTTTTTGTTTTTATCAGCCCATGGTTCATTGATCCCCTGTTCGATACATTCCAGCCGTTGCAAGCGTCTCACCCGGATTTGGT
Organism: Candidatus Acidiferrum sp.; assembly: GCA_049792735.1. GTDB lineage: Bacteria > Acidobacteriota > Terriglobia > Acidiferrales > UBA7541 > Acidiferrum. The sequence continues at coordinate 8,557 of JBARBE010000111.1, read as the reverse complement.
GGCGGCCATCGAGAAGCTCACCGAACATGCGGGCGTGCCGATTCCCCCGGACCGTATGTTTCTGATGAAGGCGAGCGAAAAAACCAACGATGTGAATGCGTACGTGACGGGGCTCGGAGCGTCGAAGCGCGTAGTGATTTGGGACACGACGATTGAGAAAATGACCACGGACGAGACGCTGTTCGTTGTGGGGCATGAGCTTGGCCACTACGTTCTCGGACATGTTTGGAAAGGATTTTTGTTTTTTGCGGGACTTCTTCTGGTTGGTTTTTATGCGCTGTTCCGCGGATTGCATTGGGCGCTGGGAAAATGGAGCGGGGATTGGAGAATTTACGGGCCGGAGGATTGGGCTTCGCTTGCGGTACTGCTGCTCTTGCTGGAGATAGCGATGTTTTTGGCTTCGCCGATTGTGAACGGATTCTCGCGAATGCAGGAACACGCCGCGGATGTATATGGGCTGGAAGTGATCCACGGGATCGTGCCGGATTCATCAGAGGTGGCGGCGCAATCGTTCCAAGTGCTGGGGGAAGTGGATCTGGCGGACCCGAATCCCCCTGAGTTCATCACCTTTTGGCTTTACTCGCATCCGCCGCTCGCGGATAGGCTGGTGTTCGCGTACAGCTATGACCCCTGGGCCAAAGGAGAATCGCCCAAGTACGTGAAATAGCCCAGCGTGACGGATGGTGATGGGAAGTCAGTGTGTCCGGCGGTCGCCAGAATGGCGGCGGGAAAAGGCAGCGACTTTGTGGCGATTGCCGCAGCTGGACATAGAGCACCAGCGGCGGCGATGCGTGCGCGAGGTATCATAGAAAAAGAGGCCGCAGGAAGGATTGGAACAAACGCGAAGGGCGGGGCCGGGTCCTTCGGCGATCAGCTCAGCGGCGGAACGTGCGATGGCCGCCAGGAGCCAATCCAAACCGCCTTCGCGGGCGACAAATTCCAGGCCCCACGCGCCGTCTTGCTGGCGAAGTTCGTCGTGCCCTTCGGTGATGCGCAAGACTTCGTTGATGGGTTCAACCCATTCACGGGAAATGGCTTCCTTGCGGAGCAGCGCGCTAAAGCATGCGTGCAGGGAAGCGTGGAGGCGCTGGGCTTTGCCGAGAAGTGCAGCTGCGCCCTGAGGATCGACTTGAGGGAGAGCGAGCAATTGAGCGCTACGTTCCGGGGAGATGATGCGGGTAAGCAGGAGAAAGCGGAGTAGCTCCTGCCAAGAGAAGTCAGGCGAGAACCCTAATTCGTTGACGTAATCGAGGGAGAGACGTCCACCTAGAAGTGTGGAGGAGCCAGACATTGTGGCTACGGGTTATAGCGTAGAACACCGGTTATATCAAGAAGTTAAGCGTGGCGCTTTCTTTAACCGGTTAGGTGCAACACAGCGGTTAATCAACGGTGCGCCCATCTAGTCGAACGCTAGAGCACAGGGCGCCATTTTGACCAATGTCCGCAGTCTCTGAGAGCAGCGCAAAGTGACGGGTAGTTCGCGGACTGAGGAGGCTTTGAGTCGCCATGGACGAGGTTAGCCATATCATTGGTGGGGACAATCCGAGGGCTTTCAATCGGAGTATCGCTTATCTGGCCGGGAAGCGGAAAATCAAAAAAATATAGAGACTAGGAGTGGAGGAGAGCTTTGCCGGAACAAGGAATGAATGGCGATCCGTTTGGACTGGCGCCTCGAGGCCACCCGGAGACCGATGCTTCCACGAGCGATTCCTCTTGGAAGGTATATCCCAACCAAACCGGCTTGGGGGCTGGATGGCGGTTGCTGATTTATTTGGCCATCTCTTTCATACTTTGGAGCCTTTCCATCTTCCTCCTCAGCGAGCTCATACGACCGGGCCGGAGTGTCTTTTCGCCCAGTTTTCAACTCTACGGAGAAGCGGCCAGCTTCCTGGCGGTATTTCTCGCGGCTTGTATTATGTCGCTCCTCGAAGAGGTTCCCGTGGGAGTTTACGGGCTGCCGGTGCGGGATATTTTTGGGAAGTTCTTTATCCAGGGATGCCTGTTCGGCTTGTGCGAGATTTGCCTTTTGATCGGGCTCATCGCAATGTTCGGCGGTTATTCTTTGGGAAGTATGGCGGAACATGGAGCGGCGATTGGCAAATGGGCGCTGTATTGGGGATTCTTTTTCCTGGTTGTCGGGCTATTCGAGGAGTTCTTGTTCCGGGGATATACGCTGTACACCCTGGCGGATGGAATTGGTTTTTGGCCAGCCGCCGCGCTGATGTCGGGAGCCTTCGGCGCTATACATCTGCGCAACCCGGGGGAAGGCTGGGTGGGGGTGGCAGGGGTGGCATTTGTAGGGCTGTTTTGGTGTTTCACGTTGAAGCGCACGGGGAACCTTTGGTTCGCGTTGGGAATGCATGCGACTTTCGATTTTGGAGAGACGTTCCTTTTTTCTGTTCCGGATAGCGGGATGATTTTTCCTGGCCATCTATCGAACGCTACACTGCACGGGCCGAAGTGGCTGACAGGAGGCACTGCGGGGCCGGAGGGGAGCCTTTTTGATTTTCTAATTCTGGCTGGCTTTTTTGTTGCAGTTCACTTTCTATATCCTGCTGGCGGGCAGCGGCCGAAAAGCGGTGAAGCGGCGGGTTGAAGACAAAGGGCTTCAGTGCACGAGGTCGGAAGCGTAGACCAACTGAATGCCGCGCGCTTTCGTTTGCGGCAGGACTTCGCTTAACGCTTGGAGCGTAGCGGGATGCGGATGACCGATGGCAATGGCACCTCCCTGTTGCTGCGCCCCGCGAAGAGCGATCTCGAGCTGCTTGCGCACTGCGGAGACTTCGGCGACATCATCCAAGAAGGGCACGTTGCGATAGGCGGAGCGCACTCCGAGATGCTGGGCGGTGTCGTAGGCGACGGTCGCCGCGGTGGTGCGGCTGTCCACATAAAAGAGATTCCATTTCAAAAGGACCGGCATCAGCGCCTCCATGAGCGCGGGATCTGCAGTGGCTTGAGAGCCTTGATGGTTGTTGACGCCGGCGGCAAAAGGAACGCTTTCCATCATTTGCTCGAACAGCAGGGGAATGCCGTCCGCGGGCATGCCAGGATGAAGCTCCTGTGCTTCTGGCGTTTCGTTGCCAACGGATTGCATGGGGAGATGGAGCATGACCTCGAAGCCGCGGCGATGCGCTTCTTCCGCGATGTCGGTGGAATGCGCGTGATTGGGCAGGACCGAGACGGTTAGCGGATAGGGCAAGGCGAAAATAGCATCGGCCGCGGCGCGATCGCTGCCTAAATCGTCCAGGATGATGGCCAATCGCGCCTCACCGCTTTGCCGGGCAGAAGGCGGAGAGGCAGGCGAAATCGCACGGGCGGACATCGGGGCCACAATGTGGACCGAATTTGTAATCACGTCGCCACTGCGGAAATTCAGCAGCAGGAGCGCTCCGGATTTTGTGGGGGCGTCGCGCGTTAGGTGGTTCGACGTGGCGATGGCGTCCAGCGATTGAATGAACTGAGCCACCGATTCGCGGCGGGATTGCTCGGAGGCGCCGACGGGAAGCATAACGAATAGTTGGTCCGGACGACCGGGGTGCGCGGAGTCAAACTGCAGGTGGGCGGCGATATCTCCGGGTTTCCTGCTGAAACCCCCGGCGGCGTGCATCATTTCGCGGGTGATGGCATGCACTCTTCCAGGCGATAAACGCCTCCCCTGCTCGGTCTTGCAACCTCCGGTGAGAAGGGTCAAAGCAAAGAGCAATGCAAAAGGAACGGCAGCACGGCGCTGATCGCGCCGCCATTTTGGAAAAGTAGAAGTGTGGATTATTGCCCCGCGGCTCGCCAACACAGAACGCTAGGCGGCTTTTTTCTGCGGCGTCTTCAAGAGTTCAAGCGCTTTGCGGAAGATCGGATCCTCCGGTGAGAGCGGTCGAGGCGGCGTGGGCTCTTTCTGCGCGTCGGCAGAGTCGCTCCCGTCATCGGCGGCGTCCGAGTCGTCGTCAGCCGAAGCCGTAACTACTTCGGAGGGTACGACGCCTTCGGCGAGAATGGTTTTCCCATCGGCATTGTAATAGTTGCCGACGGTCAGGAAGAGCGCGGCTCCATCATTAAGCGTGATCAGTTTTTGCTCCGAAGCGAGTCCAAAGGTGCGCTCGCCGACGACATCGCCACGATGATTGACTTCTATCGCGGAGGCCAACACTTCGGCGGCGCCGGAAGTCGTAGCGTCAGTCAGCACGGAAACCGGCCCTTTCCAAACCACCTTGCTCGGATCGGCGGAGAAGACTTGCGTGGAGATCGTTTGGCCCTTAAGCGTGGCCAAGGTTCCGGACGGCACGAAAAGCCTGGCGACGGAAATCGCTTCCGAAACCGGCCCGCGGCCGCATTCGCGAAGATCTAGGATCACTTTGTGAATGCCCTGTTTGTCCGCTTCCAGCAGGCGGGCACGAATTTCGTCCGCGCGGCCCGGGTTTAAGGAAGGCAAACGAAGCGCAAGGATGTCGGGATCGACTTTTTCACTGACTAACTTTTCAGGAGCGAGTTTCTCGCGCACAATGTCCACCTGATCGGGATCCGCTTTGCCGCGGCGGATGACTCCAACTTTGACGCCTGTGCCCGGCTGGCCGTGGAGGAAATTCATCGCTTGACCAACGGACATGTCGCGCGTGGTGAAACCTGCGACGGATTCCAAAATGTCGCCGCTGTGGATGCCGGCTTTTTCACCGGGGCTATCCGGCAGAACGGAAATCACAATGATGTAACCAAAGCGCTTGCTGAGCGTGAGGCCGGCATCGCCGACGGCATTGGCGGCCTGCTTTTGCTTGTATTCCGTGAACTCGCGCGGCGTCAAATAGCTGGACTGCGGGTCGAGAGATTCGAGAAGACCGTGGAGGGATCCAGTTGTCACCAAATGGAGATTCGGCTCGTCAACATAATCCTGCTGGATTTTCTGCAGCACTTCGCTGTATACCGTCAGCGACTTATAAGCCTTGTCGTCTGACGTGCGGCCGAGAACATGACCCAGCCCGGCATAACAGAAAATAACCACGGAAACAAAGAGAACCCCGATGCGAGCCGCTCGATTCATGCCTCACCTATCCTCTTCTACTTCGGTCCAAACGTCGCTTGCTACAAATACAGACTTTTAAGTATAGCACTGTCAGATGTTGGGACGCGGCCGGAATGAGAAAGGAAGCCTCAAGGTTGGAAATGGGTTATGGCGAGGGACGAAGGGAGGTTGGGCATAAGACACGGCCAGCGAGCCAAATGATGCGTAATTGACACACCGCGACAAGAATAGCCAGACGGTGTTCCTATAAGTTACTGAAAAAAATGGACAAAGAGGTGAAACCCTGGCCAACAAAATGCTATCTTACCTAGGGGCGATGTTTCAATCCACCATAGCGAAAGAGGCATTGGCTGAAGGTGTGGGTCTACACACCGGAGTCTTTGGGCACGTCCGCCTGCTACCTGCACCAGCGGATACGGGGATCGTTTTTCGGCGCACGGACCTCGATCATTTTCCGATTGAGGCGCAGGGCCACAACGTGGCGCGGGTCAGCTACGCGACGAGCTTGATGAAACAAGGCGTTTTGCTGTCCACGACCGAGCATCTCCTCGCGGCGATCTATTCTTGCGGCATCGACAACGTTTACATCGACATCGATTCGATCGAGATTCCCATTTTGGACGGCTCGGCAGAGCCTTTCATTCAAATGCTCGAGAGGGCTGGAGTGCGGAAGCTTCGCCGCAAGCGCCGCTATTTGAAGGTGCTCAAGTCGCTGGAGGTCGAGGAAGGCGACCGGCGGATTGGGATTTATCCCGCAGACGGATTCCGCGTGCGATGCTATGTTGATTTTCCTCATCCGCTTGTGGGGCAGCAGGAAATCGAGATGGTGGTCAATCCCGAGACATTCCGGCAACTACTGGCGCGGGCGCGGACTTTTTGTTTCGAGCGGGATATCGAGCCTCTGCGTTCGATGGGCCTGATTCGCGGAGGTTCACTGGACAACGCCATCGTCTTGACGAACGACGGCGTGATGAACGGGCCGCTGAGGTTTCCCGACGAATTTGGGCGGCACAAAGCATTGGATTTGATCGGCGATTTGGCCCTAATTGGATTGCCCCTATTGGCTCGCGTCGAGGCACATAAAGCGGGGCATGCGCTCCATACTCAACTTGTGAGCCGGCTACTTGCCGACCCATCGCTGTGGACCATTACTACGGCCGAAGCTGCGCCGGTGGAACGGGAAGTCCGGCTGACCACGCTTTCGCCTGCGACGGCCACCGATTAGGGATTCGCCGCTTCCCACGCATCCCCGGATTGCGAAATCTTCGTTGCTCCCGCAGAATGGCTGAAAACCATGTCCAATCACGATCTAGCCGTTGTCATTCTTGCAGCAGGAAAAGGCACGCGGCTGAAATCGAGCCTCGCAAAGGTGTTGCATCGCGCGGGGGGACGGACACTCGTCGAGCATGTTGTCCGGGCTTGCGCGCCGCTGGGCGCGAAACAGACGGTGGTCGTCGTGGGTCACCAAGCGGAGAAGGTCACGCCGGTTGTTGAAGCGCTTGGAGCCGTAACCGTGCTTCAGCAGCCGCAACACGGGACGGGACATGCCATGCAGGTGGCGCGGCGCGCTTTAGGTCGAGCTAAATTCGCACTTGTATTGCCGGGCGATGCGCCGCTCGTGCGGACTGAAACGCTCAAATCTCTTCTTGCTGTACATCGCGCTGGAAATGCCGCAGCTACAATTTTGACGGCCGTCCTCGCCGATCCGTCTGGGTACGGGAGGATTTTGCGAAAGTCGGAAAATGCGGTGGGGGCCATCGTCGAAGAATCGCAGCTCACGGAAGAACAGCGGGAGTTGAACGAAATCAATTCAGCGATTTATTGTTTCACGCTGGAAAAGCTCTGGCCGGCTCTGGCTCACGTTAAGCCGAACAACAAACATCGCGAGCTTTATCTTACGGACACGATCGCTACTATGACTGCGGGCGGCGAGATTGTTCTTGCTGAAGTCGCCGCCGATCCTCGCGAAATTCTGGGCTGCAACACGCGCGCCGATTTGGCGGAAGTGGACCGCGTTTTTCGCGAACGGAAGCGCGTGGCACTGATGGATGCAGGAGTCAGCATCCAGTTGCCGGAGACGGTGGTGATTGATCCCGACGTTACGGCAGGCGAGGACACCGTCCTTGAAGCGGGCGTACAGCTTCTGGGGAAGACCAAGCTCGGGGCGCGCTGCCACGTCGGATCCGGTAGCATTCTGCACGACACGATGCTCGGAGATGACGTCATCATTGAGCCGCACTGCGTGACGACGGAAAGCCGGCTCGATGACCGGGTTCACATCGGACCCTTCGCGCGCTTGCGCCCCGGCAATCACCTTGAAGCCGACGTGCGCATTGGGAATTTCGTCGAGCTGAAAAAAAGCACTCTGGGCGAGGGCACCAAAGCGAATCACCTTACGTATCTAGGCGACGCGAAGATCGGCTCGAAGAGCAACATCGGCGCTGGCACGATTACGTGCAACTACGATGGCTTCCACAAATTTCCGACGAAGATTGGGAACAAGGTTTTTATTGGGAGTGATACGGCGCTGGTCGCGCCCGTGCGCATCGGCGACGGCGCTTATGTCGCGGCTGGCTCGACGATCACGGAAAATGTGCCGGCGCAGGCGCTTGCCATCGCGCGAGGCCGCCAAGCGAACAAGCCTGGTTGGGCTTCCAAAAAACGGCGCGAATTGGCCGTTGCTGAAAATCCAAAAAAAACAAAGCGCCCGCGAAGAAAAACAAAGCCTCGTCGGAACGCAAAAGGCCGGCGTTAGGCTTTTCTCTCCTTTGCGTTTTCTCAGCGGACTATGTGCGTCCGCGCTATCTTCCTGCTGGGTTTTCGACGCGGTCTGAAATCATCGTGCTGTGCTAAAATAAGAACTCCGCGAATGCCATACGGAGCCAACGCGCAATGAAATTCGGAGTCGTCGTTTTTCCCGGGTCCAATTGCGACCACGACGCGTTTTACGCCATCGGGAACATTCTGCACAAACCTGTCGAGTTCATTTGGCACCAATCGCAGGACCTCGCGAATTGTGACGCCGTTATTCTGCCCGGCGGATTTGCTTATGGCGATTATTTGAGGACGGGAGCGATCGCGCGCTTTTCTCCGGTAATGAAAGCGGTTGAGAAGTTCGCAATGAGCGGTGGAATGGTGCTCGGAATTTGTAACGGCTTCCAGATTTTGCTCGAGGCGGGCTTGCTTCCCGGCGCGATGATGCGCAACAGCGGGCTGCGCTTCATCTGCCGCCACGTTTATATCCGCGTGGAACAAACGGATACGCCCTTCACCAACGCGGCGATGTCTGGGCAAATCCTGAAGATCCCCATCGCGCATTCCGATGGCAATTACAATTGTGATGAAACGACGCTCGCGGAACTCGAGAAAAACAACCAGGTCGTCTTTCGCTACACAACGGCGGATGGATTGGATGACGACGCCGGAAATCCCAACGGCTCGATGAACAATATCGCAGGGATTTGCAACCGCGAAAGGAATGTCGCCGGATTGATGCCTCATCCTGAGCGCGCGGTCGAACCGGCTCTTGGTTCCTCCGACGGGCTG
>JBARBE010000110.1:0-2621 GCA_049792735.1 Candidatus Acidiferrum sp. | reverse complement strand
CCGTCAGGCCAGCGCGCGACACTTCGTCGGGGAGTTGCGGTGTGGCGAGACTCGCCCGGTTCTGCACGTTGACCGTGTTGATGTCGGGATCGGTGCCGAGCGCAAAGTTTACGTTGAGGGTGTAGCTGCCGTCGGAACCGCTGGCGGACTGATAATAAAGCGCATTGTCGACGCCGTTGATCTGTTCTTCGATCGGCTGTGCGACCGTGGTTTCGACCGTCTCGGCGTCGGCACCCGGATAATTCGCCGTCAGCGTGACCTGCGGCGGCACGATGTCGGGAAACTGCGCGATCGGAATCGCCGAGATCGCGATCAGGCCCGCCAGCGTGATAACGATGGCAATGACAATGGCAAAGCGCGGCCGGTCGATGAAAATTCCGGAAAACATCGGGTCAGTTTTCCGGAACTGCAGTTGCCGTGACGACCTGACCGGGCCGCACCTTTTGTAGGCCGTCGACGATAATGAGTTCGCCCTCTTTCAGGCCCGATACTACCTCGATGTCCGGCCCGTGCTCGGGCCCTGTCGTGATGCGCCGCTGCTCAACTTTCTTCTCCGCGTCGACCACCATGACGTAATGGCCGGCCTGATCGAGCAGCACGGCGGATTGCGGCACCAAAAGCGCAAACCGCGGTTTGCCGCGTTCGACGAGCACGCCGACGATGCCGCCGGGGATCAATTCGTTGTTCGGATTCGGCACCGTGGCTCGCGCCGTGACGGTGTCGGTCTCGCCCTGCACCTGGACGTCTAGAAAGTTGGTGACGCCGGCATATGGATAGATACTGCCGTCGGGCAGCTTGATATGGATGGTGACGTGCGGGTCCTTGTCGGCCGAAGCGGCGACCCGGCGCTTATAGGCGATGATATCGGCTTCGCTGGCCTGGAACGTGACATAGATCGGGTTCTGGCTGACGATCGTCGCCAGCCGTCCCGATGTCGGACTGACAAGATTGCCCACGGTGTAATTGGCAAGTCCGATGCGGCCGTCGATCGGGCTCCGGATTTCGGTGTAACCGAAATTGATCTTGGCCTGTTCGAGCAGCGCCTTGGCCTGCAGCACGTCGGCCTGCGCCGACTGCTCGGCGGCGGCCAGTTGATCGACGGTGGCCTGTGGCACGTTCTGGTTCTTCACCAGCGCTTGGGCGCGCTGCAGCTGCAAATTCGCATTGACTTCGTTGGCCTGCGCCTTGGCGAGATTGGCGTCCTGCTGATCGACGGCTGCTTTGTAGGTATCTTGCTCGATGCGGAACAGAAGATCGCCTTTCTTGACCTCTTGCCCCTCGGTGAAATTTCGTTCCTCGATAAAGCCCGGCACCCGGGCCACAACGTCGACCTTGTCGATCGCAACGACACGGCCGATGAAGTCGCCGGTTTCCGTCACTTGCCGGCTCACGACAGGATGCACCGAGACTGCGGGCGGTAGAGCGCTCTGGGCCACGGCGTCGCCGCAACACAATGCCGTGAGCAGGAGCAAGCTAAGCGGGGCAGCCCTGGGGATCGGACGACAAATCATATTGGTCTCCCCCGATGATCAACGCAGATCGGGATGAAGGCACGTTAGCATCCGAGAACGAGGCGTTAATTCGCATGGCCTCGCCGATTAGATAATCGTCAACGCGAAGTTTGTTCCCTCAAGTGCGCGACATCGCCCGCCGTGACCCGCGACTGTTCACTGCCGAAACGCGCGGTGACGTAATCCGCTACGGCTGCAATTTCCGTATTGGAATAGCTGCCGCCGAAGGCCGGCATGGAAATGATGCCGGCAGGTGCGTGCCGCATCGTCCCCGAGACCACGATCTGCGCGACATTCGTCGCCGTGGGATCGTTGACCGCGCGCGAGCCGCTGAACGTGGCAAATTGGGAGATCTGGCTTACCCCGGTCCAGTTGTGACAACTGGCACAGGCCTCTTCAAATACGCGCTTGCCGACGACGTCCGCTGTTCCACCGCCATTATTGGGCGATGCCGGCGCCGGGGGCGCTATAACCGCCGGCAGGTCGGGCGAGGCGATCGGGGGAATGGTACGAAGATAAGCAACGACTGCGTGGATATCGGCGGGCTCCATACGGCTGAAGCTCTGATCGACAGCCTCGCCCATCGGTCCCGCTGCCGTGCCACGACCCGACGCGTGGCCGGCCGCCAGATAGTCGAATACCTGCTGATCGCTCCAGCTGCCGATGCCGCTACTCTTGTCGGAGCTGATGTTGTAGGCGGTCCAGCCTGCGGTAACGGCTCCGGCAAATTTCGCGCGGTTGTTCAACGCGAAAGCAAAGTTACGCGGCGTATGGCATTCGCCGCAATGAGCCAAGGCCTCGGCGATGTAAGCGCCGCGATTCCACTCCGCGGTTTGCGCCGCATTCGGTGCAAAACGCCGGTCGGCGTTGAACAACAACGACCACATGCCCATCGCCCACCGCTGATTATAGGGGAAGCTCAGAGTATCGGGGCGGTTCGCGGAATGCACGGTAGGAAGACTGAACAGATAGGCCTTGATGGCCAACGCGTCGGCATCGGTCATGTAAGTGTAGGAAGGAAACGGCATGGCCGGATAAAGACGAGTCCCGTCCGGCAAAATTCCCTTCTGGACCGCGTTTAAGAAATCCCGGTCGCTGTAATTTCCGATG
>JBARBE010000109.1:0-1870 GCA_049792735.1 Candidatus Acidiferrum sp. | reverse complement strand
CTGCGCGAAGCCGGCCAAAAGTCGTTTCTGCTCATCGAAAAGAGCGGGGACATCGGCGGCACATGGTGGGACAACCGTTATCCCGGCTGTGCGTGCGACATTCCCTCGCATTTGTATTCTTTCTCGTTCGACCTGTGGCCCGACTGGTCGCGCATGTATCCCGGCCAACAGGAAATTCACGATTATTTGAAACGCAGCGTTGAAAAATACGAACTCGCGCCGCACATCCGGCTGCACACGCGCCTTCACCAAGCGGTTTGGGATGAAGCGGAAGGCCTCTGGCACGCAACGGCTGGCGAAGGGATGCGCATCCGCGCGCATGTGCTCGTCTCCGGCATTGGAGGCCTGCACGTCCCACAATATCCCAATCTCAAGGGCCTCGAGCGCTTCGCCGGGCCGAAATTTCACTCTTCTACTTGGGATTACGCCACCGAGCTTGATGGCAAAAACGTCGCCGTCGTCGGTACGGGTGCGAGCTCCATCCAGTTCGTGCCGCAAATTGCGCCGCGCGCCGGGAAGCTCTATCTTTTTCAGCGCACGCCGGCGTGGATCGTTCCGCGCATCGATTTTCCGATCGACGAGAAATGGCAGTTGCGGTTCCGGCGATTCCCGTTGGTCATGCGCGGCTTCCGGCAATTCATTTTCTGGCGGCAAGAGTTCCGCGTGCTCGGCTTTCTCGGCAACCGCTTCGTTCGCGGAAAGTCCACCGAAATTGCGACGCGCCACATGCAGAGGAGCATCAGCGATCCCAAACTGCGCGAAGCATTGACGCCCAAGTACGAATTAGGTTGCAAGCGCGTGCTGGTCTCCGACGATTTTTACCCAACACTGAAACGCGAAAATGTGGAGCTCGTCACGGAAGGCATCGCAGAAGTCTGCGAGCACAGCATTGTGACCACGGACGGCGTTGAGCGTCTAGTCGATGTCTTTATTTTCGGTACGGGCTTTCGCGCCACCGAGCCGCTCATCGGTATCCGCGTTGTCGGCCGCTGTGGCATAGAAATTCATGATGCCTGGCGCGAGCGCATGAGCGCCTACCTCGGCGTGACGGTGAACGGCTTCCCCAATTTCTTTTTGCTCCTGGGACCCAACACCGGCCTCGGCCACAATTCCGTGGTGCTGATGATTGAAGCGCAAGTGCGCTATGTGATGAGCTGCCTCAAGTTAATGAAGAGCCGCAAAAAAACCGTCCTCGAAGTCCGCCCGGAAACCCAAAACAACTTCGTCACCGAAATCCACCGCCGCCTGCAAACCACCGTCTGGCAATCCGGCGGCTGCCAAAGCTGGTATCAAGACCAGCGCACCGGCGAAAACACCACGCTCTGGCCAGGTTCGGTAGTTGCCTACCTCCGCCGCACGCGCTCCGCATCGGCTGCCGACTACGAATTAAGTTAGAGGCGTCCAGAATTCTGGAAGCGTGGGTTTGGCAATGGCTTCAGTTTGACGAAGTGTGGCGCTCGCCAAAAAGCCAGCGTCGCCACTTTTTCGGAAATTTTGGGAACCTTTGGAGCCCGTCCGCGCCAGCCACTTGTGCCCCAGCCCATAAAAGGCGATAAACGACGAGACCCAAGACGAGAAGGACGGTGAGTGCTGAGGCGATGATCTGTGAAGTTGCCATGCGAAGCCTCTAGTACAGACTACCAGACGCCGCGCCGGATGTGAACCAGCGCTGCTAGATTTGTGGTTAGGTGAATCCGCTGTCATTTGAATACGCCATCGGGCTGTGAGAAAATGAGGCTAGACGAGGGACCATGAGCACATCGCTCGGCAAGCACGTCACACTCACAAAGCCCGACGACTTCGGCAGCCTGCTCGAAGACGAAGGCATCATTTTTACCACGCTCGACAAAGCCGTGAACTGGGCGCGCAA
>JBARBE010000108.1:0-2839 GCA_049792735.1 Candidatus Acidiferrum sp. | reverse complement strand
CTGGAGGCTAGTTCGGAATCGGGCAGCCGCGAAAGAGCCCCGAACGGTCCCGTGGAACCGGCGCCCCGATCAAGACCCGGAGAGAGATTTGACTCGATGACGACAATGTATGCTTGGAGTTTTGCGGAGATGCAAATGTAAAATAGGGTCATGGACGCCCCTGTCAGACTGCCTGCCTTGCAGCAAGCTGGCGTGAATCAGCATTCACCTGCGGAGACGAAAATCGTCCTCTTCCGTTCGCTGTTTCATGGACGCGAAGATGTTTACCCGCGTCGCTTCGAAAGCCGCAAGACTGGCAGGGCCGGTTATTCACCGGTTTGTGGTAATGAATGGGTCCAGGGCATTTGCGAAAAGCCAAAGATCAAATGTTCCGAATGTCCTCACCAGCGTTTTCTTCCCGTAACTGACGATGTGATTCGCTGGCATCTGCAGGGTCATGACGACCATAGCCGTGATTTCGTCATGGGTGTTTATCCGATGCTTCTGGATGAAACCTGTTTCTTCCTCGCCGCCGATTTCGACAAGACAACGTGGCAGGACGATGTCGCCGCGTTTTTGGAAACTTGCCGTCAAATGAATTTGCCGGCGGCCTTGGAGCGATCGCGGTCAGGCAGGGGCGGACACATTTGGTTCTTCTTCAACGAACCCGTGCCTGCCACCTTGGCGCGCAAGTTGGGGGCGCATATTCTGACGGAAACCATGGAACGCCGCCCCGACATCGGCCTGGATTCGTACGACCGTTTCTTTCCCAATCAAGACACACTTCCGCCGGGCGGCTTCGGCAACTTAATTGCGCTGCCATTGCAGAAGCGGCCGCGGGAATCAGGCAACGGCCTTTTCCTGGATGAGCGAATGACACCGTATCCCGACCAATGGGAGTTCTTGTCCTCGGTCCACAAAATTAGCCGCGGTGAAGTTGAAGAAGTGGTCCGTCTCGCTGAAGCGAAAGGGAAAGTAATTGGCGTCCGTTTAGTACCAGAGGGCGATGAAGAAGAAGCGGCACCCTGGATGGCTCCACCCTCGCGGCGCAGGAAAGATACTCTGATCGCTGGTCCCCTTCCGAAAACCTTGGAACTCACGTTGGCCAATCAGATATATATCGCGAAAGAAGTACTGCCTCCTGCCCTCCGCAACCGCCTGATTCGGCTGGCGGCGTTTCAAAATCCCGAATTTTACAAAGCGCAGGCCATGCGGCTTTCGACCTACGACAAGCCTCGAATTATTGCCTGCGCTGAAGATCACCCGAAGCACATTGGATTGCCGCGCGGCTGCCTGGATGACCTGCTTCAATCCCTGTCGGATCTGAACATCAAAACTGTGGTCCGGGACCAGCGCAACCCAGGCCAACTGCTGAAGGTGACATTCCAGGGTGAACTGCGCCCCGAGCAAATCGTCGCCGCCCAGGCCATGCTTGCTCAGGACACGGGAGTGTTGGCAGCCACCACAGCGTTTGGCAAGACCGTGGTGGCCGCGTGGCTGATTGCCCAACGCGGCGTTAATACGCTCGTATTGGTGCATCGACGGCAATTGCAACAGCAATGGATCGAGCGACTTTCTATCTTCTTGGGAATGCCGGTCGGCGCCATTGGCCGGATCGGCGGCGGCCGCGCCAAGCCCACTGGCCTACTGGATGTCGCGGTGATCCAGAGCCTCGTACGAAACGGTCTAGTCGATGATCTGGTCGGCAACTATGGGCACCTCATTGTAGACGAATGCCACCATCTATCTGCCCAAAGCTTTGAATTGGTTGCGCGTCAGGCTAAGGCGAAGTTCGTCACGGGTTTGTCCGCCACAGTCACACGGAAGGATGGCCACCATCCGATCATCTTTATGCAGTGCGGTCCGGTGCGTTATCGGGTTAATGCCAAGCAGCGGGCGGCGGCTCATCCTTTTAAGCATACGGTCATGGTTCGTCCGACTGACTTTCGCCCATTGCGGCCGGCCAATCCCAATGTGCGGCTACAATTCAACGAACTCTATGAGGAGCTGATTGGCGATGAAGAGCGCAATCGGCTTATTTGCCATGACCTGATTCAAACCCTTCGGGAGGGACGTTCGCCGTTGGTGTTGACTGAGCGGAATGAACATCTGGACTCTTTGGCCAAGCAATTGGCACGCGAGGTGCAGCACTTAGTGGTGCTCCGAGGAGGGATGCGCAAAAAGGAGCTTGACGCCATCTCCGGCCGCTTGGCCGCCATTCCTGCGGAGGAGGCTCGCGTGATCTTGGCCACCGGCCGATATGTGGGCGAGGGTTTTGATGACGCCCGGCTGGACACCTTATTTCTGGCGCTGCCCGTCTCGTGGCATGGAACCATCGCGCAATACGTGGGCAGGCTGCATCGCCTCTATGACGGCAAGCGCGAAGTGCGCGTCTACGACTACGCCGACCTCAATGTGCCGATGCTCGCGCGGATGTTTGATCGCCGCAGTCGCGGCTACGAAGCGATTGGCTACAAGATGCAGCTTCCGGGCAGTGCCGTTCCCGGCTGGCCTGCGGACGTGCCACTTCCTATCGATCCCGAGTGGAAGAGCCAATACGCCGCCAGCGTACGCCGCCTGGTGCGCGATGGCGTAGATTCTCCTCTGGCAAGTCTATTTGTCGACGTAGCTGTAAAACCACCTCCGAATGACGAGGGCGCCAATCGAGCGCGAAGCGCAAGCGAGGCATTTCTATATCGGCGCCTCGAGACTTTGGCCGCAACGAACGGAAAGTTTCGTTTGAATGCAGAATTGCCGATTCCATTCGATGGCTGGGGTCGCATGGAGGTTGATCTGCTTTGCGCGCCATCGCGAATCGCCATCGAATTGGACGGTGGCCAGCATCTGGGTGACACAGACG
>JBARBE010000107.1:0-36417 GCA_049792735.1 Candidatus Acidiferrum sp. | reverse complement strand
GATTTGAAGGGTTTTCTTAACACAGAGGGCACAGAGGACGCGGAGAAGAGGGGGAATTGACATTGTGAGCGGGACGATAGCTAAGAGCGGGATGCGAAGTGATCCGGGCAGTGTGACGCCGCTGGACAATCTTGTGGATTTGCGGAGCGACACCGTAACGCGGCCCACTCCGGAAATGCGCGCGGCGATGGCGGAGGCGGTGGTCGGGGACGACGTATATGGAGAAGACCCGACGGTGAATCGATTGGAGAAGCGGGCGGCGGAGATGTTTGGGAAAGAAGCGGCGCTGTTTGTCCCGACCGGCTGCATGGGAAATTTGATCGCGATTAAAGTTTGGACGCATCACGGCGACGAAGTGATTTGCGATGAACGGGGCCACGTCAATCTCTATGAGCTGGCGTCCATGGCGGCCATCGCGGGGTGTATGCCGCGCGTTGCGCGCGGCGAAGACGGGATTCTGACCTGGAAACAGATAGCGGAAGTGATTCGGCCGAAGATTTATTACGACTCGCAGACGGCGCTCGTGTGCATCGAGAATACGCACAATATGGCGGGCGGGACGGTGTATCCGACGGCGCAGGTGGATGAAATTTGCGGTGGCGCGCACGCGGCGGGGCTGAAAGTACACATGGACGGAGCGAGGATTTTTAATGCCGCGGTGACTTTGAAAGATAATGTCGCCAACATGACAAAGAAAGTCGATTCCGTCATGTTTTGTTTGTCGAAGGGTTTGGGCGCTCCGGTGGGGTCGATGGTCGTTGGCTCGGCGGCTTTTATCGAAAAGGCCCGCATCTATCGGAAAATGTTTGGCGGCGGAATGCGCCAGGCGGGCGTGCTGGCAGCTGCTGGCTTGATCGCCCTCGAGAAATCGCCGGCGCGATTGTACATCGATCACGAGAATGCGCTTTTGCTGGCAGAGGGAATGGCGCGAATTCCGGGGCTGAAGATCGATCCTTCGAAAGTGGTCAGCAATATCGTGATTTTCGATTGCGAAGGAACGGGGAGGACGGCCGTCGAGTTATGCGATTCGTTGCGCGAGAAGGATATCTGGGCGTTGGATACGGCGAACTATTCGGTGCGGTTTGTGACGCATTGCGATGTCGATCGGGCGGGATGCGAGCGGGCGCTGATCGCGCTTAAGGAGATCGTAGCGAAGCCGCAAACGGCCAGGGCATGAAGAGAGGATTCGGCAAAGTGAACAAGCAACCAATTGCCGCCCATTCATTATTGGGGGAGTTGAGACGTGACCGGCACAATTGGCGCGCTGATCTTCTGTTTGTCGTCGGTGGAAAAGAGCAAGAATTGGCTGAAGGTGTGACGGCGGTGAATGCGCCGGCCGGAAATAGAGCAGTACCAGTCTGCGCTCTTGGGAAGCCAAAGTTGCAGAGGTTTATTGTGGAAGCTCACAGGACCGTACTCGATGAGTTGGTGATCGCGCAAAAGCCTGATTTCGGGGGCCGGACGCATCAAGTCCGACTCCATGGCAAGGATCTGTGATGTTGCAACATCGACCCAGGCGCGCCCCTTAAGCCCGACAGCGACGAAGCGGTCTCCCACGTGGTAGGTCAGCATGGTACTGGGATGGTCGGCTCGTTGATGAAAATGCACGACCCACGCGGAATGGCCCTGCCAGGAGCCTCGACCTTCGCATTGAAATTCGTATCTGGCCTGCAAGTACGGATGAAAAATTAATGCCAAAGTGGGCAGACCGATCGTGGCAATGTGCCCGGGAAAGTCCTCGGTGGCGGAGGGACCACTCCGATATTCGTGTACGTCCAGATCGCTTGTGCCAACCTTGCGAATTTCGACGAGATAATTGAATTTGCGCGTCTCGCGGGAGGTTTGCAGTCCCATGGGACTGACGTTGGAGTGCTCGATCTCTTCGGTGGCGGTGAACCGATCGACATTCTGGATGAGCTCTTTGGCGCGACTGCCGACGGAGTGGAGGACTTGATCGAGCTGGCAGGTGGCAGTGGAGTCCAGGTCGAGTTTCTCGACGTCCACGTCGGGAGGCGCCCAATTTGCTTCCGTGATTGGCGTGATGTCGAGAAGAGGCGGAAGGCCGGAATCCACGGTCGCGGCGGCGCCGCTCACCGCGAGGCTCCGCGAGGACGAAGTGTCCGAAGTTTCCGTGGCAATCCCCGCGTCGCCGGTCGTCTTCAGCAGGGTCAGTTTACTCATGGCATCGAGATATTTTTGTGCGGCGGAAGCTTGCGGGCTGTTCGGCTGATCCTGCAGAAATTTCTCCAGCGATGCGGTGCCGTGGGAATAATCGTGGTCGAGATACTGGGCTTCGCCAAGGGCGAGCAGGGCGGCCGTGTGGTCCGGGGAGAGGCTCAGAGCCTTTTGCAGATAGGCCGCGGCTTTGGAGGTCTGCTTCTGACGCAGCAGAACTAAGCCCATCAGATAATTCCCGTCGGCGAAGGTCGGATCCAACGCAAGGGCGCGCGAGAGGTGCTGCTGCGCTTCGTCGAGCCGGTTCAACTGCAGAGCGTGGAGCGCTTTTTCAGATTCCTTAACGGCTTTGGGGGAGGCAGAGACGGAGCCAACCTTGACTTTACCGCCGGTGACCGTGGGAACCAGAGAGACCACGATGTTTTGGTCCTCTCGTGTGCCGGAGATGAGGACTTGTTCCTGGACGGTGCGGTAGCCGGGTGCGGCAATTTCTACGACGTACTGTCCGACGGGCAGGGCCGTGAAACGGACGAGTCCACTCTGATCGGAAGTGGTGGACAGTTTCGTTTCGATTTGCGATGTCAGGAGGGTGACGGCGGCGCCTTCGAAAAATGGCGCACCAGCCGTGTCCTGAATTTGCAAGGTAAGCCGGCCAGTCGATGCGTAATCCGTGAGCCCCCGAGTTTTGGGAGCTGATGGATCGGAGACGGATTGCGCGGTGGAAGATTGCGGAAGAAAGAGCAGTGCGAAGGCTCCGAGCAACACCCACAACACCTGGATTAAAGAGAACCCCGCCAGCCGTCGCATAAATCCACCGCTGATGGAAATCATATCCCATCCTTAATGCCGAGGATAGCGCGTACCGGGAGAAATGAAGGAAGCGGAATCAAGATTTAGATTCAACCTATTGGCGAAAATGGGGCGTCGCCGGAGCCACGGCGGCAACCGCGCCGAAAGGTGCTCCGTCACGCGAGAGTCGGCCGGAGGTTAGAGGAAACAGCGCGCGGAGATGGGCTCGGCGCGGCGCGCGATGGTGTAAAATAAATTATAAGTGTACGTTTGGCTGGGCATAGCCAGCGCAAATAGCCGCGCGGGAGACGACGTGGACTTCACTCTTACTGACGAACAGCAGCAGTTGCGGCGGAGCGTGCGGGAGTTTGCGGAAGGCGAGATTGCGCCGCACGTGATGGACTGGGACGAGGCGTCCCACTTTCCGGTGGAGATTATTCCGAAGCTGGGCGAAATGGGGCTGCTCGGCGTGATTTTTCCGGAGGAATACGGCGGCGCGGGGCTTGGCTACATCGAGTATGCGATTGCCATCGAAGAGCTGGCGCGCGTGGATGGCTCGGTGGGATTAATCGTTGCAGCGCACAATTCGCTGTGCAGCAATCACATCTACAAATTTGGGACGGAGGCGCAGAAGAAGAAGTACTTGGCGCTCTTGGCACCGGGGAAAAAGATTGGAGCATGGTCGTTGACGGAGCCGGAAGCCGGCTCGGATGCCGGCGGAACGCGTACGACGGCGCGCCGTGACGGCAACTTTTGGGTGTTGAATGGGGCGAAGACGTTTACGACGAATGGCCACTACGCGGATTTTTGCGTCGCTATGGCGGTCACCGATAAAGAAAAAGGATCGCACGGAATTAGCGCGTTCATCCTGGAAAAGGGGATGCCTGGATTCAAACCCGGTAAAAAAGAAAACAAGCTCGGCATGCGGGCGAGCGATACATCGGAAGTGATTTTTTCGGATTGCCGCGTGCCGGCGGAGAATTTGCTCGGGCCGGAGGGCGAGGGATTCACGGGCAGCTTGAAGATTCTGGACGGCGGGCGAATTTCGATCGCTGCGCTTGCGCTGGGTATGGCGCAGGGCGCGCTCGAAGCTGCCGTCAGCTATGCGAAGCAGCGCAAGCAATTTGGGCAGGCCATCAGCGAGTTTCAGGCGATTCAGTTTAAGCTGGCGGATATGGCGACGGAAGTGGAAGCGGCGCGTCTGTTGGTGTATCAAGCGGCGTGGTTGGCAGATCGAAAGGGCGTCCGCTTTACACGCGAATCGAGCATGGCAAAATTGTTCGCCAGCGAAGTAGCCGTGCGCGTAGCCAACGAATGCGTGCAGATTCACGGCGGCTATGGTTTCATCAAGGACTATCCCGCTGAAAAATATTATCGCGACGTGAAGCTGTGCACGATTGGCGAGGGTACCAGCGAAATTCAAAAATTGGTCATTGCCCGCCAGCTACTCGGCAAGAAATAATAGGAAGATGCAGCTGGTCTTTTCGAGAACCCCACAGGGAATCTATGTTTCTGTCAGTTGAAGGCTGGGCGGAACAAGTGCGCGCGGGAGATGTACGGGCGATTTCGCGCGCGATTACGGCGATTGAAAATCATCAGCCGGAAGCGGAAGAGCTGCTTCAGCGCGTGTTTGCCCAAACGGGACGGGCCTATCTCACAGGAGTTACGGGCGCGCCGGGTACGGGCAAAAGCACATTAGTCGATCGGCTCGCCGCTTATTTCCGAAAACACGAAGAGCAAGTTGGCGTGATTGCCGTCGATCCAACGAGTCCGTACACCGGAGGCGCAATTCTCGGAGACCGCATCCGCATGCAGAGCCACGCGAGCGATGCGGGGATGTTCATTCGCTCGATGGCCACGCGCGGATTCATGGGCGGACTGGCGCGTGCCACGGCCGAAGTGGCGCTTCTGCTGGATGCCGCTGGCAAGCAAGAAGTGTTGATTGAAACCGTGGGCGTCGGCCAAGACGAAATCGATATCGTGCGGCTGGCGGATTGCGTTCTGGTCGTGCTCGTTCCCGGCATGGGCGACGACATCCAGAACATGAAAGCCGGCCTAATGGAAATCGGTGACATTTTTGTTTTGAATAAGGCGGACCGCGAAGGCGCGGATCGGCTGGAGCAGCAGTTGATGGCGATGCTCTCGCTGGTGATGCCGCGGGATGGCTGGCATCCGCCGGTGGTGCGGACGGTGGCGAGCGAAAGCAAAGGGATTGAAACGTTGGCGGAAACGATCGCCAAATTTCGGAAGCATTTCGAATCGAGCGGCGAGCGCGAACGCAAACATATTGAGCACTGGAAACGCAGGCTGCTGGGACTGATCGAATCGCGGCTCGTAGAGCGTGTTTTGGGGGGCGACGGTGGGGAGGCGCGGCTAGCGCAAATGGCGAAAGATGTGGCATCCAGAAAGAAGGACCCATTCACTGCAGTGAATGAGCTGCTTGCAAAAAGCGGCGTTGGAGAGTGAGGGCGAGGGAAGAATGCATTTTGGCGAAATCGAAGTAAGGCCAATCCACGCCGGAACCTTCTGGCTCGACGGCGGGTCGATGTTCGGCGTTGTGCCGAAAACGATGTGGGAAAAGAAGATGGTTCCCGACGAGAAGAACCGTCTCGCTTTCGCTACGAATTCGCTGCTGGTGCGCGCGGGTGGGAAAACTGTGCTGATCGAAACGGGAAGCGGCACGAAGTGGGACGCAAAGCTGAGAAATATTTATCGTTTTTCGGACGGCGATCCCTTGACGGAATCTCTCGCGAAAGCGGGAGTGAAACCCGAAGAAATCGACCTGGTGATCAATACGCACTTGCATTTCGATCACGCAGGAGGCAATACGCGGTTGGCGGATGGCCGTGCAGTCCCGGCCTTTCCTAACGCCAGATATGTCGTGCAGAAAGCAGAGCTGGACCACGCGATGCAGCCAACGGAACGCGACCGCGCGAGCTACTATCCGCATGACTTTGTTCCGATCACAGAGGCGGGCCAATGGCAGTTCGTCGACGGAGACACGGAAATCTTGCCCGGAATTTCGGTGGTGAAGATTCCCGGTCACAACCTGAATATTCAGGGCGTTCAGATCACGGGCAGCGGAAAAAAACTCATGTATGTTTCGGACCTGATCCCCACGCGTCACCATTTGCCCCTGCCATGGATCATTGCGTACGATCTATACCCGCTGACGACTCTCGAGACGAAGCGCAAATGGATCAGTGAATTTGTGAGGGACGGATGGATTGTGGTTTTTGGACACGATCCGGATTTTCCCGCGGGAACCTTGTACGAGCGGGACGGAAAGGTCGTTTTCGAACCGATAGACCTGAATCGTTAATTTTACGGAGAAAACAGAATGGCGGTCGTTAAAGCAAAGAAGCCGATTCGTGCGAGCACGCAAGCCGAGATTGGAATTATCGGCGGAAGCGGCCTGTATTCGATGAACGGTCTCACGAAGGCGCGCGAAATTCGCGTGAAAACGCCCTTTGGAGAACCGTCCGACGCGATCGTGCTCGGTATGCTCGAGGGCAAGCGCGTTGCGTTCCTCGCGCGGCACGGACGAGGCCACCGTATTCTCCCGGGCGAAATTAATTTTCGCGCAAACGTCTACGCCATGAAGCTCCTCGGCGTGGAAAGAATCATTTCCGTCAGCGCGGTGGGGTCGCTGATGGAGGAACTGCGGCCGGGAGAGTTCTTGGTGCCGGACCAGTTCGTGGATCGCACGAAAAACCGCATTTCGACTTTCTTTGGCGGAGGCCTCGTGGCGCACGTAGGCTTCGATAAACCAACTTGCGGGCAGGTGTCCAGCGTGCTGGCCGATGCAAGCGTGCATTGCGGCGTGATGGTGCATCGGAAGGGAACGTACGTGTGCATCGAAGGGCCGCAGTTTTCGACGCTCGCGGAAGCGCACATGCACCGGCAATTGCACTTTGAAGTGATCGGCATGACCAACGTAACAGAGGCCAAGCTGGCGCGCGAAGCGGAGATTTGTTACGCAACGATTGCGATGATCACGGATTTTGACTGTTGGCATCCGGAGCACGAATCCGTGACCGCGGCGCAGATTATTGCCACGCTGGTGCAGAATGCAGAGAACGCGCAGCGCGTGTTGCGCGAGGCAGTTCGCGCCATGCCGGAAGAGCGCAATTGCAAGTGCGGCGCGGCTCTGAAGCACGCGCTGGTGACGGACATGAAGCTGGTTCCCAAGGCCACGAAGAAGAAACTAGAAGCAATCATTGGCAAATATATTTCCTAGGAGAAGCCTGTGTCCTTACTGGTAGTCGGATCAGTGGCGTTTGATGCGCTCGAAAGTCCGTATGGAAAGGTCGACTGGACGTTAGGCGGCGCCGCGACCTATTTCGCGGTTTCGGCCAGTTTTTTTGCGCCAGTGAGTCTCGTGGCCATTGTCGGCGAGGATTTTACGGAAAAAGATGCAGCTGTCTTTCGTGGCCGCCACATCGATACGGACGGGCTGGAGCGCGCCAAGGGGAAAACCTTCTTCTGGGCGGGAAAGTATTCCGAAAATCTCAACGAACGAGTGACGCTTGCGACGGACCTGAATGTTTTCGCCGAGTTTAAGCCGCGCCTTCCGGAAAAGTACAAGAGTTCAAAATACGTTTTCCTCGCGAATATCGCGCCGGACTTGCAGCGTGACGTCCTAAAACAAGTCAAGGGAAAGCCGCGGCTTGCCGCTCTCGACACCATGAACTATTGGATCGAGCGCACACCTGTCGAATTGCGGGAGACGTTGCGCCACGTGGATATTTTAATGATCAACGATTCGGAAACGCGGCAGCTTTCGAACGAGCACAACCTGATGCGCGCGGCAAAGCATATTTTCAAAATGGGCCCCAAGACGCTGGTCGTGAAGCGCGGCGAGTATGGAGCCATGATGGTGGATAAGCGGGGCGTTTTCTGCGTCCCCGCATTTCCCCTCGAAGAGCCCCATGATCCGACTGGCGCAGGCGATAGTTTCGCCGGCGGATTCATGGGCTATCTGGCGGGTGCGAAGGATTTGAGCGACGCGACGCTTCGGCGCGCGATGGTATATGGCTCGGTCCTGGGCAGTTTTACCGTCGAAAAATTTGGTCTCGACCGGCTCCGCGTCTTGAAGCGCAGCGAGATACACGCCAGGGCACGCCACTTCGCGAAATTGACGCAATTCAAATTGTAGTGTGTAGAATCCTGCCTTAGCCTCGGAACGCAGGAGAATATGCTGCCTCTCGGCACTATCGTCGCGCGCCTCGCATGGGCCGCTCTGCTCGGCTCCATTATCGGTCTCGAACGCAGTATTCGCAGACGTCCCTCAGGGATGCGGACGGGCTTTTGCGTTTCCCTGGGCGCCGCGCTTTTCACGATTGTTTCCGTGGAAATTGCCAGACGAACAGGCGACGCCAGCACGACACGAATCGCATCGAATATCGTGCAGGGAATCGGATTCTTGGGGGCTGGCGTGATCTTGCGAGAGCGCGGCAGCGTGACCGGACTGACGACCGCCGCAACGATTTTTGCGATTGCCGCGATGGGCATGGCGGCGGGCGGCGGCTTGTATGCGGTTTCGGGAATTGCCTGCGCGTTGGTGTTATGCGCCTTGGTTTTCCTCTTCTATGTCGAGGATTGGCTCAACCTGAAGCCGCGGTACATGCTGTTCCGCATTTTTGTGGACCGCGCGGAGAATATGGTGACCGATGTCCACCGGATATTTGCGGACTTAAAGGTTGGCATCGACAATTTTCAGGTATCGCTGGCGGGCGACAAGAACTTGATCCAGTTCGATGCAGAAGTAAGCACGCGCCAGCAAGAGAAGGTTCTGGAAGCGCTCTGCAAACCAGGCGTCAACTGCGAAATGATCCCCGTGGAGCGGCAAACCGGATGAGCAGCCAGGCCAGTGCATTCCCGTCGCCGGGGGCAGCTATGGAAATAAGGAAACCGCGCGCGCTGACTTCGCGCAGCGTGATTATGCCGTTTGCGCCGGCGTCTCCCGCCGACTTTGGAAAAGTTGTCACGGGCGCGGAAGAATTGCGGCATTTGGGATTTCAGGTTGCGGATTCCACGCCGCTATCGCCGGAGGGCTACTTCGCGGGTTCCGAATCAGGCCGGCGAAATGAGCTCTTGAGCGAACTGGATCGCGACGATGTAAATGCCCTGGTGGCTGTTCGCGGCGGCTACGGTTCGAACTACTTGCTCGACAATCTCGAGGTGCGGCGGCCCGAAGCGCCGAAAATCATTCTGGGTTACAGCGATCTGACTTCGTTGCAAGCTTATTTGTGGAAGCGCTACGGGTGGGTCGGATTTTATGGGCCGATGCTGGCGGCGGGCTTGGATGGCGGCGCTGGCGCTCCCAAGGGCTATGACAAAGAGTCGCTGCGAGCTGCACTGGGAAAAACGGACGGTGGTTGGACGCTGAAATTGCAGAGCGAGGCGTTGGTTGGAGGAGAAGCGGTCGGGCAAATCGCAGGTGGATGCATGACGCTCGTGGAAACAACGCTGGGCACGCCGTGGGAACTCGATACGCGTGGATCGATTCTCTTGCTTGAGGATCGCGGCATGAAGCCGTGGCAAGTCGATCGTTCGCTCATGCATTTGAAGCAGGCTGGAAAATTTGATGGCGTCCAAGGGATCGTGCTCGGCGAATTTCCGGAATGCGATGCGCCTGGGGCTGGCAGCGCGACGGTGCGCGATGTGTGCGTGCGCATTCTCGGCGCGCTGCACGTGCCGATGGTGTTTGGCGCGGCCGTGGGGCACACGATGCGGCCGATGCTGACGGTGCCGCTGGGTGTGAGGGCGCGTTTACGGGCCAGCGGAGAAGGGGAGCTCGAGATTCTTGAGCCGGCGGTTGTGCCATGAGCGATGCTAAGCACGTCCATGTAATTGGGATTGGCGGCTCGGCGATGGCGCCGCTGGCGGGGATGTTGCGCGAGCACGGATATCGCGTGACGGGGTCGGATTCGGGCGTCTATCCGCCAGCTTCCACGTTGCTCAAGAAACTTGGGATTTCGTTCTTTCATACATTTGATGCGGCGAACCTGAATCCAGCGCCGGATCTGGTGGTTGTCGGAAACATCATCGCGCGAGGAAATCCCGAACTGGAAGAAGTGCTCGACCGGAAGATTCCGTATCGCTCGATGCCGGAGATTTTGGAAGAAGTGTTTTTGCCGGGCCGCCACTCGATTGTCGTGAGCGGGACGCACGGCAAAACAACGACGACAGCGATGCTCGCTTGGATTTTTCATTGCGCCGGGAAGCAGCCGAACTTTCTGGTTGGCGGCGTGGCCGAGAACTTCGGCAAGAGTTACGGGCTCGGCGGCGGCGAGGAATTCATTTTGGAAGGCGACGAGTACGAAACCGCGTTTTGGGACCGCGGGCCGAAATTTTTTCATTACCATCCCGATGATTTGATTATCACCTCGCTGGAGTACGACCACGCGGACATTTATCGAGATTTTGAGACATACGAGTTGGCGTTTAAGCGATTGGTGAATCTTGTGCCGCGGCGCGGTCGAGCGGTGATTTGGGGCGATACCGAGCAGTCGGGGCCTGCTTTGCGGCGAGCTGCGGAAAAGGCGTTTTGCCCGGTAGAGACGTATGGATTTTCTGCGGAAAATGATTGGGTCGCCAGCGAGCTGGCGGTGGACGGCGGAGGAATGCGGTTTCATGTTTTGCACAAAGGTGAAGCTCTTGGGGAATTCGCGCTAGCGGCGAGCGGGCGCCACAATGTTTTGAACGCGCTGGCAGCGATAGCCGTGGCACAGGGGCGGGGAATTGGCGCGGACGATTTGAAGAAAGCGCAAGCGACGTTTAAGAGCGTGAAGCGGCGCATGGACGTGAAAGGCGAAGTGCGCGGCGTGCTCGTGGTCGATGATTTTGCGCACCACCCGACGGCGGTGCGCGCGACGATTGAAGCTGCGCGGGCGCGTTGGCCGGGACGGCGATTGTGGGCCATCCTTGAGCCGCGCTCGAACTCGATGCGGCGCAAAGTATTCCAGGAAACGCTGCCACAAGCTTTGGCGCTGGCGGATCGCGTGGTTTTGGGGGGAGTTTTCCGCGCGCAGCAGCTCGGCGACGAGAATCGGCTCGAGCCGGAAGCTGTCGCGGAGAGCGTCCGCGAGCTTGGAAAGAACGCGCGAGTGTTTCCTAGCGCGGACGCAATTGCTGAACAACTTGCGACGGAAGCGGCGGCTGGCGACTTGCTTCTTGTGATGTCCAACGGAAGTTTTGATGGGCTTTGTGAAAAATTGCTGGCCAAGCTGGGCCAGTTAGTCCAGGTTTCTTCCGAGGCAAATACCAGGTGAAGGCTCAATCGTGGCGGAGTCAGGTCTCCTTTCCGGCGACGGCCTTTTTCGTGTGCGCATTGTGCTGGGCTGGTATCACCCGGGCGACGATCCGCTACGAGGTATCGATCAACCATCCCGAGCAGCACCTTTTCCACGTAACAATGACGATTCCAGACGTAAGCGGTGAAGTCATGGTGCAGATTCCGGCATGGAATGCCCTCTATCAGATTCGAGATTTCAGTAGCCATATCCAGCAAGTCGAAGGTTTCAACGGGACGGCGAAAGCTCCGATAGAAAAAATAGATAAGCAAACGTGGCGCATTCTGGGGCAAGGGACGATTACGATTCGATACGCGACGTATTGGGACGAGGTCGGGCCCTTCGCAACGCAGCTTAACGGAGACCACGCGTTCGTCAATCCTGCGTTGGTTCTCATGTACGTGGAAAACCGGCGATCCGAGGGTGTGCAGCTTGTTCTGCCGGACGTTCCGGAACGGTGGCAAGTGGCAAGTGCGACTCTCACTCTTGAGGAATCGATGGGAGGTGTGCGACATTTTACCTTCGACGCTAAAAGCTACGATGCGCTTGCGGATGGTCCGATTGAGGTTGGCAAGTTTAAGGAATTCAGCGTGCCGAATGTTCCGGCGAATATTCAAGCCGTGGTGCACGGAGATAATTGGAGCCAGAAGGAGATCGAAGGCGAGTTGAGTCGAATTTGCAATTACGAGCTGAAGCTGATGGATGGGGCGCCGTTCGATCATTACGTTTTCATTTTGCACATTGGAAAGAACGCGGGCGGAGGAGGAATGGAGCACGCCAGTTCGACGGCGATTGGGATTCCGTCGGATGAGTATTTGGCGGGAGTGGCGGCACATGAATTTTTTCATCTGTGGAACGTGAAGCGGATACGGCCGGCCACGCTGTGGCCTGTGGACTTCACCAAGGAGCAGTACACGCGTGCGCTGTGGTTCGCGGAAGGCGTTACGAGCACTTACGGTGCGTATACGCTGGTGCGCACGGGGCTCTGGAACAAAGAACGATTCTACGATGATCTCGGAGCACAGATTAGCGACCTGGAATCGCGGCCTGCGAATAAGTGGCAGAGCGCAGAACAATCGAGCCTGGATGCGTGGCTGGAAAAATATCCCATGTACAACGGGCCAGACTACAGCGTTTCGTACTACACCAAGGGACAAGTGTTGGGCGAATTGCTGGACATCTTGATTCGCGACCGCACGAACGATGAGAAAAGCCTCGACGACGTGCTGCGCGGAATGAACACCGATTTCGCGAAGCAGGGGAAGACCTACCGCGACAGTTTGGATATCCGCCTGGAGGCAGAGAAGGTGGCAGGCCGTTCCTTCGAGGAGTTTTTTCAGGACTACGTTGCAGGCGCGGAGCCGCTGCCGTACCAGAAGATACTCGCTCTTGCGGGGCTGGATTTGCAAACGACCGAGGCGGACAAGCCGACGCTTGGACTTGCAGCGGAGCGTAACCCCGGCGGTGGGATAACTGTGCGTTCGGTTGATCCAGGAAGTCCTGCGGAAGCGGCGGGTTTGAAAGTCGGCGATGTGATTGTGAGCTGGAACGGCGGGGACGTGCCGCGCGTCTTGAGGCGATGGGTGAGTGGACGACAGCCGGGCGAGACAGTGAAGTTGCGCATCCGCAGAGATGAAAAAGAGCAGAACCTGGAATTCAAATTGGCCGGAGAAAAGATGGTCTTCTATCAAGTTGCGGAAGATCCCCACGCGGGAGAGAAAGCGCGGGAGATACGAAACGGACTGCTTCA
The DNA here is from genome assembly GCA_049792735.1 of Candidatus Acidiferrum sp. Lineage (GTDB taxonomy): Bacteria > Acidobacteriota > Terriglobia > Acidiferrales > UBA7541 > Acidiferrum. The sequence goes on along the minus strand of JBARBE010000107.1, from coordinate 23,406 downwards.
TGGAACGACACAAACCATGGCAGTGCACTGACCGGCCAACCGAACTTACCAAATTAGGCACAATAGTGCTCCTAGGGGGCAACTAAGAGACGGCACCGCTCATCTCTATAGATGAGCATGTATGGGTGCGATAGAGCCGCACACCCCCTCGCGCGGCGGCTGTTGAAAAACATGCTACGAAGAGTCGCGGTAATCCCAGCGCAATCAGGAGAGAGAAGCGTTCGGCCGACCAGGAGTTCGGATTTCCTGGATTCGATCGATCGTGCCGAGGTGGGTGGTGCAACAGCCTGACGGCTGGAAAGAGGCGTGTTTTGAAGGCAACGATCCTTTGCGGGATACTCGCGATACTTGCAGTTCCATTTCCGGCGGCAGCTTCGCTGGGCGGCGACGTGGCATCGGTGCAGGCCGACGTGGCGAAGATGCAAGCCTCCCTGCAGACCAGCAGCAGCGATTCGTACACCATTCATGAAATCCAGGCGCCGACAGGCGTAGCCGTGAAGGAATACGTGTCTTCCTCGGGAAAGGTATTTGCCGTTACGTGGCAAGGCTCGGTTCACCCGGACTTGCAGCAGCTTTTGGGGACGTACTACGACCAGTATGTGCAGGCCGTTCAGGCGCAGCGCGCGCACCGGCGGGGACGCGGTCCGCTGCTGATCCAGGAGCCAGGGCTGGTGATTCAGATAACCGGACACATGCGGTCCTTCCGGGGGAAGGCTTATGTTCCGCAGATGCTGCCGGCGGGAGTCCGCGTGGAGGACATACGATGAGTCGCGCGCGGCTGCACGGATTCCTTTTCGCAGGCTTGACGACTGCGCTGGTAGCCACAACCGGGTGCGGCGGAGGCAGCAGCGGTAGCAGCATCACAAGCAGCGGCGGGGGTGGCTCAAGTTCGCCGACCGCGAATGTGCAGGCGATTACGGTGAGTACGGGACCGACGGCGGGGCCACCGTATAACTCTCCGTATGTGGATGGCGTATTCACCAGCGTAACGATTTGCGTTCCGGGAAGCACGACGAGCTGCCAGACGATTGACGGCATTCTGGTGGACACCGGGTCCTCCGGACTGCGGATCATGGCTTCACAACTAACGATTTCGCTTCCCCAACAGATGGGGGCAGGGGGTGCGCCGATTGCGGAGTGCCTTCCGTTTGTCGATGGTGTCACCTGGGGACCCGTGCAAACGGTGGACTTGACGATCGCAGGTGAGGTGGCGAAGTCTCTGCCTATCCAGGTGGTAGGCAGCTCGAGTTTTTCCAATGTGCCAAACGGTTGCTTAAGCTATGGCGTGCCAGAAGATACGGTCGGAGAGTTTGGTGCGAACGGCGTATTGGGAGTGGGTAACTTTGCGCAGGACTGCGGCGGTGGTTGCGCGCAGAGCGGCGCTAATAACCCCGGGCTGTATTACACATGCCCCTCGCAAGGTTGCGCAATTACAACGGAGAGCCTCACCAGCCAAGTGCAGAATCCAGTCGCACTGTTTCCGACCGACAATAACGGCGTCTTGATTGACCTGCCGTCCGTGACCGGAGCTGAGACAAGCGTCAGCGGCTCGCTCATATTCGGGATAGGAACGCAGTCAGATAATGCTCTGGGAAGCGCGACGGTGTATGCGCTCGACCCCTCCTTCGGAAACTTCAACACGACGTTTAACAACGTCAGCTATCCAGACGAAGCTTTTCTGGATACCGGGTCTAATGGCCTCTATTTTCCGGCATCGAACGTGGCGGCACTCGTTCCTTGTCGCGATAACACTTTCTGGTATTGTCCGAGCGCGACACAGAACCTCTCGGCAATCAACCAGGCTTTCAGCGGCGGTGCGACGGGGTCGGTCAACTTCGTTGTGGGCAATGCCGACACTCTGACCGCCAATGAGAATAATGCGGCGGTCAACGGATTGGCTGGGCCGAACACAGGCTCATTCGATTGGGGGCTGCCGTTCTTCTTTGGCCGCAAGGTGTTTACCGCCATCGAGGGAGCGAATACCCCGGCGGGTGCTGGTCCCTACGTCGCTTATTAAGATCCTTGACTATCGGTCGTGACAATGCCGGGCACTTGCCTGGGGGCTTGAGCTAACCCCGTGGCTGGACCACCCCCCTTGTTTTCTGTAAACACTGATTCTAAAAGACTTAGTGCTTCGCTAACTCCTTTAGAATGAGTGTTTGCAGGGTTTTCTGCAAGTATTGATTCTAAATGGTTTAGCGGCCCAAGCGATAACCCAGACCAGAACTTTTCTTCGTCGCTTGCGGGCTATGAGCCTGGTGCCAGATGAAGGCGCATAATGCAAAAACGCCAATCTGGAGATTGGCGTTCCCGGACACAGGCCACAAGATTACCTACGAAATACTATACGCGAGGCGTAACTTTCCGTCAAGGCTAAAAACCGGTCGAGGTTTCAGACGAGCGCGGACGAAACGGGTATGTTTGGCGTTCTATTCGGGTTGCGGGGAACCAAGACATCTCTAGTTAGTGTCGAGGCAAGATGTTGGAGGTAAGGCTCAGGCGGGGCTTGACCGGCGGGGCGCGATTGGAGAGAGTTCTGCTTACGGCATGCTCCGCACGCTTTTCATCGCGGTTTTTCTTTCGCTTTACATCCTGATACTTGGGCCGCTGCTTCTGCTCTACACGCTTGTGACGCGGCATGTTGATCCGCTCTATTGGGCGGGGGTTAGGGGTGTGATGTTTTTTGTGAGGACGGTGGGAGTGAAGGTGCGGGTGGAGGGAAGAGCGAATATTCCTGCGGGAGTTTGCCTTTTTGTGGCGAATCACACTAGTTCGGCGGACGCGCCGGCGGTTGTAGGAGCGATTCCACAGCGGATCGCGGTCTTGTTGAAAGAATCGTTGTTCAAGTGGCCGATTGTGGGGCAGGCGTTTACCTTGGCGCATTTTATTCCAGTCAATCGGAGAGACCGGGAGTCTGCGATTGCCAGCGTGGAAAGGGCAGCGGAGGCGATGAGGGCGGGACATTCGTTTTTGATTTATCCGGAGGGGACGCGTAGTCCGGATGGGCGGCTGCAGGAATTCAAGAAGGGGGCAGTGGCTCTGGCGATTAAGGCGGGCGTGCCGATTGTTCCGGTGCTTTGCTCGGGGGCACAAAAGATAATGGCTAAACGATCGCTGGTGATTCGCCCTGGAGAGATTCTTGTTGAGTTTTTGGCGCCGATCGATGCTTCCAAGTATGCGTGGGACGAGCGCGACGCTTTGCGGCGACACGTGCATGATGTGATGGCTGCGGGATTGCCACCGGATCAGCGGCCCATTGGATTTCCCGGAGCGGCGTAAAGGCTAGCGATAGCTGGAAGTGCGCGGGCGGCCGCCAAGTTTTTCCAGTTCGGCTTCCAGCTCGCGGACGCGTTTTTGGAGCTCTGGCAAGCGGTTGAGGGCAGCGACAGTTTTGAGCCACTGGCGATTGTCTACAGCGGGATAGCCGGAATACATGGAGTGGGGAGGGACGTCGCTGGGGATGCCGCTTTTGGCGGTGATGACGCTGCCGTCGCCAATCGAGAGGTGGCCGGCAGTGCCGACTTGGCCGGCGAGAATGCAGCCGTCGCCGACTTTTGTCGAACCGGCGAGGCCGACCTGGCCGCAGAGCATGGTGTTGACGCCGACGCGGGAGGCGTGGCCGACGATGACCAGGTCGTCGAGCTTGGCGCCGCGGCCTACGCGGGTTTCTCCGACGGTGGCGCGGTCGACGCAGGCGTTGGCCTGGATTTCGACGTCGTCTTCGAGGACAGCCGGGCCGGATTGCTGCATTTTGTACCACGTGCCGTCGCTTTGCTTAGCGAAGCCGAGGCCGTCGCCGCCGATGATGACTCCATTTTGGAGGATGACGCGGTTGCCGATTTGGCAGAACTCGCGGACGACGGCGTGGGAGTGGGCGAAGAAGTCGTCGCCGATGCGCGCGCCTTGATAAATCGTGACATGGCTGTGCAGAACGGCGTTGCGGCCGATGTGGGCGTCTTTTTCGACGACGCAGTACGGGCCGATATGCGCGCCTGCGCCGATTTTGGCGGATTTGGCGATGAGGGCGGTCGGATGGAAGCCGGGTTCGTAGCGCGGGGCTTGATAGAAGAGTTCGATGGCGTGGGCGAAGGCGAGATAGGGGTTGGAGGTGCGCAGCGCGGCGAGCTGGGGCATTGCGGCGTCGCGCTCTATGTTGATGCCGTCTTGAACGAGGACGGCAGAGGCTCGCGTGGTTTTGAGAAGAGGGAAGTAGCGGCGGTTGGCGAGAAAAGTGATTTGGCCGGGCTCGGCGACTTCGATGCCGGAGACACCATGGATGGGAGTTTCGCCGGTGCCGTCGAGACGGCAGCCAAGTTTTTGGGCAATGTCGGCGAGTTTGATGGACATAAAGAACGCTCCTGAGCTTAGGGCTGAGAGCGAGTCTCGCACACCGAGAAGCGTGAAGTACAGCCGTGCGGGACTACGGTAGTGGGGTGTGGATTTGCGCGTGCGGGCACACTAAGATGGTCCTGCTTGCGTCGAGGCTGAAGAAACGGCCATGAAACTCAATTTGGCGACCCTTGCGTTTGCGATCATCGACTTATCGCTCATTGGCATGGCTGCGTATGCCGCGCATCTGCCATGGACTGCCTGGCGCATTGCGGGAATTGCCATTGCGGTGCCGGCATTTCTTTTGTTTGTGGCGGCGCGCATTGAGTTGGGACGCGCCTTCAGCGTGCGGGCTAAGGCGACCACGCTGGTAACGACGGGCGTCTATTCGCGCATCCGCAATCCGATTTACTTCTTTGGCGCGATATTGATCCTAGGATTCATCATTTGGTTGGGACGACCGTGGCTGCTGCTGATTTTTGTAGTCATAATTCCGCTGCAGGTGGTGCGCAGCCGGAAAGAGGAGCGTGTGCTGACGGAGAAGTTCGGCACCGCGTATCTCGATTACAAACAAAAGACTTGGTTCTGATGCGGTTTTTCGGTAGTTGGTCAGTTTGCTTGGACTCATCCCTCGGATTGGAATGCTTACAGCACGACTAAAGTCGCGCCGTTTCAAAACCGACTCACATTGACCGAGCACCGGGACTACTCGTTGAAAAGCCGCGGTTGAGATGCAGCTGCCGCGGCGGCGGGTTTGCGGCGGGCGATGCCGACGACGCCGAGGACGGTCAATTCGGTGAGGGCGGTGCGGGGGATGAAGATGCGGTCGGTGGTGGAGTTGAGATCGGGCGGAGTGATTTGGATGCCGTTGTCGAGAACGGAGAGCAAATCGTTGGGAACGACGCCTTCTAAAGTTTCGCCATCGAGATAGCGAAGGCGGAGCCAAAGGCCGTCGAGTTTGGGGCGGCTGAGGAAGGCCTTGCGCTCGGGCTCGAAGTCGTTGGAAAAGTCGCGGACAAAATAAATGGAGCGAACTCTATCGAGAGGGACTTCCTGGTGCTCGCCGTCGGGCGTGAGGAGATCGATGGGATCGGATTGGCCGAGGCGAGTGGGATTCAGATAGCCGCGAAGAGGCTTTTTGTCGGCGAGGACAATGACGACCTTCTTGTGAGTAGAGGCTGGGGCGCGGTTTTTCAAAGAGATCAGTCGGCCAATTAAAGGATTGGGTGAAATTTGCGAATAATCAAGATGTATGTTATGTTAAGCGCGTTTTTCCTGTCAACCTATTGTTTTCATTAGGGTTAGGCCCCGGAGCGCCGGCCGTTGACCGATAAAAAGCATATCCTAAAATCGGCCTCGATCATCTCCATGGTAACCGTAGTGAGTCGTGTTCTCGGTTACCTGCGCGACCAGCGCATTACCCTCCTTCTTGGAACAACGCCTCTAGCGGATGCTTATGTTCTTGCGTACCGCATTCCCAACCTTTTTCGGAGATTGGTGGCGGAAGGCTCGATGACGGCGTCGTTCATTCCCGTGTTTACCACATACATGAAGGAAAAGTCGAAGGAAGAGGTGTGGGAATTCGCGAACAAGCTGTTCTGGACGCTGGCGCTGGTCGTGGCGGTGATTACGGTGCTGGGGATGATTTTTTCGCCTGCGGTGGTGCATTTGTTTGCGGGGAGCAATGTTGCCGGAATAAGGGCGATTGAATTGAACCGGATCGTATTCCCTTATTTATTTTTTATTTCGCTGGCGGCGCTGGCGATGGGGATTTTGAATTGTTTTCACTTGTTTGGACTGCCGGCGGCGACGCCCGTGGTGCTGAATATTGCGACGATATTGTTTACGTTTGCGGTGCTTCGAAAGCACTTTCAGGACCCGGCGACGGCGATTGTCGTGGGGATTCTGGTGGGCGGAGTGCTGCAATTGCTGATCCTGGTGCCGAAGCTGGTGCAGAAGGGGATGAAATTTGATTTTGGGATTTCATTTTCGCATCCGGGGATCAGGAACGTGGCGCGTTTGATGCTGCCGCGGTTGTTCGGCATCGGCATCGGGCAGATTAATTTGTTTATTGATACGCGATTCGCGACGGCGAGTTTGATGCCGGAGGGGAGCCTTGCGTCGTTGTACGTGGCGGACCGCGTGATGGAGCTTGTTTTGGGCGGGTATGCGATTGCGGTGGCGACGGCGATTTTGCCGATGATGTCGCATCAGGCGGCGGCGAAGGATTTCGAATCGCTGAAGAAGACACTGGCGTTTTCCGTGCGAATTGTGGCTTTCATCACGGTCCCGGCGGCATTGGGTCTGATGATTTTGCGCGAGCCGATTATCCGGGTGCTGTTCCAACACGGAGAGTTCGTGGCGCAATCGACGAGATTGACGGCCCGGGCGCTGCTGTATTACGCAATCGGGTTGCCGGCGCTGGCGACAGTGAAGCTGGTGGTTCCGGCGTTCTACTCGACAGGGGATACGAAGACGCCGGTGATCGTGGCTTCGATTTCACTCATACTGAACATTGTTCTGAATATCGTGTTTCTGGAGTTTTTCTTCCGGCGCGTGCAGAACGGAGGGCCGGCACTGGCGACGGCGATTGCGAGCTTTTTTGATTTTTTCGCGCTATTCATTATTTTCCGATTGCGGCACGGAGCGATGGGCACCTGGGAGGTTCTGACTTCGTTCAGCAAGATTGCATTGTGCGCGAGCTTGATGGGAGTGGCGTGCTGGTTTGCGAATTACTACACGGCGTTTACGGTGCACTCGCGATTTTTGGTGCAACTGCTCGTTTTTGCGGGAATGATTGCGGGAGCGACGGCGCTTTATTTGGGCCTGGCGTGGCTTTTCCGCTGTCATGAAATCCATGAAGTTTATGGCATCGCCACGCGGCAGACAGCTGGTGCGGGTAACGGGTACGCGGAGCCTTGATGGAAATGACAGTGGCCATATCGCAGTTTCTGACGCACGTGAAGGTCGAGAAAGGACTTTCCGCCAATACGGTCTCGGCATATCAGCGCGACCTGGTGAAGTTCCACGCTTTTGCGCTGAAGCGGAAGCTCGCGCTGGAGGCGGTGACCCGCGACGATCTGGTCGATTTTCTTGCGGGGCTTTACCGGGGAAAGCTGGAGAGCCGGACGGTGGCAAGGAATCTGGTTACGCTGCGGAATTTTTTTAGGTTCGCGCAGATACAGGAGTTAATCACGGTGGACCCCTCACTGAATCTTGAGTCGCCGAAAATCCGGCGGACACTGCCTGGCTATTTGCGGCTCGAGGAAGTCGAACGATTGCTGCAGCAACCGGATGCCAATACGCCGCTCGGTTTGCGGGATCGGGCCATGCTGGAGGTGCTTTATTCGACGGGATTGCGCGTTTCGGAATTGATTGGGCTGCGCGTGACGGATGTGGACGCGAAGGTGGGCTGCATTCGGTGCATCGGAAAAGGGGACAAGGAGCGGATTGTTCCGGCCGGTCGAAAGGCTTTGGGCATGGTGGAAAAATATCTTCGCGATACCCGGCCAAAACTTCTGCCGAAGGGTGTGTCGAGCGCGGCGCTGTTTGTAAACCGGCGAGGCGTGGCGCTCAGCCGGGTAGGCGTGTGGAAGATTCTATCGGCGTACGGGAGGCAAGCGGGTCTACGCGTAGCCTTGACGCCGCACATGTTGCGGCACAGTTTTGCGACGCACTTGCTGGAGCGCGGCGCGGATCTGCGGTCGGTGCAGCTGATGCTGGGCCACGCAGATATTTCCACGACCCAGATCTATACGCATGTGGTGGAAGAGCGGTTGAAGCAGATTTACAAGGCGCATCACCCGCGCGCGTGACGCGCGGCGGACCCGGGCCCAAATTGCGGTTGCCTCCGCGGCAGTCAGCGCGGGCATCCAGAACGTGAAGGAGTGCGATGCCAGATTATATGTTTTTGCTGGAAAGCCGGCTGTCACCTGAACAGCGGGCAGTAATGATGCGCGTGCAGGAACTCTCGGCGGCGATGGGATTTAACGTCTACCTGACCGGCGGGACGGTGCGCGACCTGGTGACGGGCGCTTCGCTGCGCGACCTGGATTTCACGGTGGAAGGGAATCCCTCGAAGATCGCGCGGGAGCTCGAGAAGGGCGGCGCGAAGATTCTCTCCGAGGACGAAAAGCTGCGGCAGGTGGAAATACTATTTGCCGGGGACTGCGACGGCAGCATCTCGGCGGCGCGCGACGACCACTATGTGCGGCCGGGGACGCGGCCGGAGATACGCTGGTCGACGATCATGGAAGATTTGCGGCGGCGCGATTTTTCGCTGAACGCGATTGCCATTTCGCTGAATCCTGCTTCGCGCGGATTGCTTTTGGATCCTACCAACGGGCTCTCGGACATCGAGCGCGCCGAGGTGCGTGCGTTGACGATTCACAGCTTTACGAACCAGCCTGCGCGGTTGCTGCGGGTTCTGCGGTTTGCGGCGAGGATGGGATTTAAGATCGAAGCGCGGACGCAGGAGTGGTTTGACCTGGCCATCGAACGCGAATTGCAGCACACCATTGCGCCGGAGGACGCGGGAGCAGAGTTGCGGGCTGTAGCGCGCGAGGAGCGGCCCGCGGTGGTTTTGAAGGAATGGGAAGAGCATGACCTGCTCGAAGCGATCAGTCCGGCGCTGGCAAAACGGCATCCTGATTATGAAGCGATTGCACGGCTGATGAAGGTTCGCGAGGATTTGTTTACGGCGGGATTTCGGCCGAAGCTGGCGACGCCGATGATGCTGGCCGTTCTGGGGCGGCTGAAGGACAGGGAACAGGGCAGCGTTCTTTCCAAGGCGGGATTCCGTGCGGCGGAAGCGGACGTGATTCTGAATTTCGAGAAGGAAGTGCACGCAGATCAGAAGGAACTGACGGGGAAGAAGCTGAACGCGCCGGTGGATGCGTACAAGTTCCTGGAAAAAATCTCCGTAGATCGAATTGCGTATATGCTCGCCGAGTCGAATAATTCAGGGGCACTCTCGAAGATTCGGGCGTATTTGCACAAATGGAGGCCGATCCGGGCGACGCTGCCGATGGTGGCCAACGAGTTGGAGGCGCTGGGGTATGCGCGGGGGGCGAAGTTCGACGCGATCGTCGAGCAGGTGTTCGGGATGCAGCTCACGGGGCGCGGGAAGACGCCGGAAGAAAGGGTGAAAATACTGCGCAAGTTGTCTGGGATCAAGGAACAGCCGAAAAAGAAAGAGAAGGAAAAGAAGCCCGCGAAGGGCGGCGAAAAGCAGCCAGTGCCTGCAGCGAGTCATGGGGCAGCGGAGAAGGGTGCGGCGGCCAAGGCTGCGCAGGGACACGCGCACAAGAATCATCCGGTGATGTTGAAGCAAGCCGCGAAACACAAAGCTGCCAGCGACGAGGCGAAACGCGCGAGAGCGGGCAAGAAGAGCCACGGACGGAAATAACCGGCGAGGTTCGAAGACCGGCCCGGAAAAATAGTTGAGAAAGCGGTTCGCAATTCTCGCCGCAGAGTTCTAGAATCGAGATCCATGGGTCAACCCCAGTTTGTTCATCTCCACGTTCATACGGATTACAGTCTGCTCGACGGGGCGTGCGAAACCTCGGAGTTGCTCGACGAGGCGTCGCGTCAGAAAATGCCAGCGGTGGCCATCACGGACCACGGGAACCTCTTTGCTGCGGCCAATTTTTTCAACGAAGCCAGCAAACGGGACGTCAAGCCGATTATTGGGTGCGAAGTTTACGTGGCAAAGGGCAGCCGGCACGAGCGCGGCGAAAAAACAAATGGCGCGAATGGAGCGGAGCGCGGCGAATCAGAGCCGGGCATGCGCGGGAGCAACCACTTGGTGCTGCTCTGCGAATCGCTCGAGGGCTATCACAATTTAATCAAGCTGGTGTCGTCCGGTTTTCTGGAAGGTTTCTACTACAAGCCCAGGATTGATTACGACCTCTTGGCCAAGCACAACAAGGGGTTGATTGCGCTGTCGGCGTGCCTGCGCGGGGCGGTGACGGAAGCGGTCGTCGATGAAAAATACGATCAGGCGCAGGAAAACGCATACCGTTTGCGCGACATTTTCGGCAAAGGCAATTTCTTTCTGGAGATTCAGGATCAGGGGCTGGAGATCGAGCAGGGTGTGAATCGCCATCTGGTGCGGCTTGCCAAAGAGACGGGGATTCCGCTAGTGGCGACGAACGATTGCCATTATTTGCGGCACAGCGACGCGCACGCGCAGGAGGTTTTACTCTGCATTCAAACGGGAAAGACGATGAGCGATGCTCATCGGATGAAATTTGCCACCGACCAGTTTTACTTTAAGACGGCGGCGGAGATGGCGCAGGTATTTGGCGAGCTGCCGGATGCGTTGAGTCGGACGGTGGACATCGCGGCGCGGTGCAACGTCAAGATTGAACGCATACCGAATCCGTTTCCCGAATTTACGATTCCCGAGAGGCATACGGCGGGAAGCTATTTTGAGAAGGTAGTGCGCGAAGGGTTCGCTACACGCGTGCCGTATTTAGAGCGATTGGCGCAGCAAGGTGCGCTTCTTAAACCCCTGGTGGAATACGAACGGCGGCTGACATCCGAAATCGAAATGATCAAGAAGATGCGGTACGAGGGCTACTTCTTGATTGTCTGGGATTTCATTCACTATGCGCGGGCGCAGGAGGTGCCGGTTGGACCGGGAAGAGGTTCTGCGGCAGGCAGCCTGGTTAGCTACGCGCTGCGCATTACCGACGTGGATCCGCTGCAGTACAACCTGCTGTTCGAGCGATTTCTGAATCCGGAGCGCGTTTCTTTACCGGATATTGACATTGATTTCTGCATGCGGCGGCGCGGAGAGGTGATCGAGTACGTCACGCAGAAATATGGCCGGGAAAATGTGGCGCAGATCATCACGTTCGGAACCATGGCGGCCAAGGCGGCGGTCAAGGACGTGGGCCGGGCGATGGATATCCCCTACGGGGAAGTGGACCGGCTGGCGAAACTGATCCCAACGACGCTTGGCATCGATTTGGAAACTGCGCTTGCGGAGGCGCCGCAGCTTAAAGCCGCGATCAACAGCGACGAAAAACTCAAGGATCTGATGAGCGTGGCATTGAGGCTCGAGGGACTGGCACGGCACGCCTCGACACACGCGGCGGGCGTGGTTATTTCGCCGAGACCGCTGATGGAAGTGGTTCCGGTCTACAAGACGAACCGGGATGAAATCACGACGCAATATGACATGAACGCGCTCGAACGCGTCGGCCTGTTGAAGATGGACTTCCTCGGGCTGACCACACTGACGGTCTTGCAAGACACCGTGCACATGATCGAGAAGAATCGCGGCGTGAAGGTGGACATCGACAATCTGACCTTGGATGACGTGGAAACTTATAAGCTTTTTGCGCGCGGCGATACGACGGCTATATTTCAGTTTGAATCGCACGGCATGCGCGACATTTTGCGGCGCTATCAGCCGACGCGGATTGAAGACCTCACGGCGCTGAACGCCCTGTACCGGCCGGGGCCGATTCAGGGCGGAATGATCGACGACTTCATCAACCGAAAGACGGGGAAGACAAAAGTCAGCTACGAACTTCCGCAGCTCAAAGGCATTCTCGAGGAAACGTATGGCGTCATTCTCTACCAGGAACAGGTGATGCAAATCGCCAACCTGCTGGCCAGCTTTTCGCTGGGAGAAGCCGATATTTTGCGCCGCGCCATGGGCAAGAAAAAGAAAGAGGAGATGGCGGCCCAGAGGGCAAAGTTTATGGCCGGGTGCCTGGGGAACAAGGTTCCAGAAAAAAAAGCCGAAAAGATTTTCGATCTGATGGAGGAGTTTGCTGGATACGGATTCAACAAATCGCATTCCTGCGCGTATGCGCTGCTGGCCTATCAAACCGCGTATTTGAAGACGCATTACCCGGTCGAGTTCATGGCCGCGCTGCTGACATCTGAGACGGGCAACGCGGAAAAAGCGGTGAAGTACATCAACGAAGCGCGGGGCATGAGCATTTCGATTTTGCCGCCCGATGTGAATGAGAGCGATTTGTATTTCACGCCCATTGGGGAAGCCATTCGATTTGGAATGGCCGCGATCAAGAACGTCGGCGAAAACACTGCCAAAGCTATACGCGATTCGCGGTTGAGCGCGGGCGAATTTACGTCGTTGTATGACCTGTGCGAGCGAATCGAAGCGCGGTTTTTGAACAAGCGCGTGTTTGAGAGCCTGATCAAATCCGGCGCGCTGGATTCGCTGGGGCCGCGGGAATCCATGTTGGCCTCCGTGGACGATGCGCTGGCCACCGTGCAGCGCGCGACGCGGACGCGCGAATCGGGGCAGCATGGATTATTCGGGACTGCTACGGCCCCTGCGCCCATGCCTTTTGTATTGCACGAAGCTGAGCCGTGGGGCGAGGCGGAGCGTTTGGCCAGCGAATACGCGATGCTTGGTTTCTACGTGTCCGGGCACCCGCTCGCAAAGTACGCATCGAAGCTGCAGGAGTTGAAATGCGTTTCGCTCGATCAGATCGAGGGGCAGCGCAACGGCAAGGAGATCGCGGTCGCGTCGTTGATTGTTGGTACGAGGCCGATGCGCTCGAAGAAGGGGGCCCGCTGGGCTATCTATACGATTCAAGATATGACCGGAGTTCAGGAATTGCTGGCGTTTCCAGAGAGTTTCGCTCGGCTGGAACAAGTTCTGAAGGCCGGAACGCCGCTTCTGCTTAAGGTTCGTGTGCAGGTCGAAGAAGCGGGTACGCGGCTTTCTTTGCAGGAAGCGGCCCGGCTGGGTGATCTTGCCGAGCGTCCGGCTTCGGGGTTGCGCATTCGCTTGAAGCTTGAAGAGTTGAATGAGGAATTGCTCGATCGGCTCGAAGAGATATTCTCTTCTTATCGGGGATCCAGCCTGGTCTCGCTCGATCTCGTTGCTCCCGAGGGCGCGATGGCAACGGTTCAGGTTGAACAACGCGTCCGGGCCTGTCCGGAACTTATCGCCGCAGTGCGGGAATGCATGGGCGAGCAATCGATCGACTTGGTCATGTGATGAAAACAAAAGACAAGTCCAAGAGAACGGCAACGCAGACCGATCGTCAAAGCGAGATCGATCGCCTGGAGAAGGACGTCGAAGAATTGCGCCAACTTGCAGGCGACGAAGAGGCGGACGCGGAGCTGGAACGCATTCGCCAGCAAGTGGCGGAGCTGCGCAAGGAGTTTTACAGCCATCTGGGACCATGGCAACGCGCCCAAATTGCAAGACACACCGCCCGACCTTATCCGCTGGATTACATTGGAGCGCTTTTCACGGATTTTGTGGAACTGCACGGAGACCGGAACTTTGGCGATGATAAGGCCCTTATTGCGGGATTGGCGAAGTTTCAAGGACGGCCCATTGCCGTGATCGGCCACCAAAAAGGGCGCGACACAAAACAGCGCCTGATGCGCAACTTCGGTCAGCCCAGGCCGGAAGGCTATCGCAAAGCGCTGCGCGTCATGCTGCTGGCGGCGAAATTTGGCCGGCCGATTTTCACTTTTATCGATACGCCTGGAGCCTATCCGGGGATCGGCGCCGAAGAACGAGGGCAGGCCGAAGCGATAGCTCGAAATTTGCGAGAAATGGCGCGGCTGCCGGTGCCGATCATCGCAACGGTGACAGGCGAGGGCGGTTCCGGGGGCGCGCTGGCGATTGCCGTGGGAGACCGGGTCAACATTCTGGAGAACAGTTTTTATTCGGTGATTTCGCCGGAGGGCTGTGCGGCGATCATGTGGCGGGATGCCACGAAAGCGGAAACCGCCGCGGCCGCGTTGAAAATAACTGCAAACGATCTGAAGGAGCTAGGGATCGTCGATGAAATTGTGTGCGAACCCGAAGGTGGTGCGCACGTCGATCCTGAGGCTGCAGCGCAACTGCTCGGAGAAGTGCTGGACCGGCAGTTGGTTGCGTTGGGGCAACAGTCGACAAAGGAATTGCTGGACGGCCGCTATGAGAAGTTCCGCAAGATGGGGCAGTTTTTTGACTTTGGCATTTAACACAACCTTTTGACAGCCCGCTGAGTTTCTGGCTCCCCACCCCTTAGCACATTCGCAACGGGCTCTAGACGAATCGTTGTTGGCTCCGTGGACGGGGGCTACTCTGGGAGAGCACTCATTAGAGGAATCCGGCTCGGGGAAATTTCTGCTCTCACACGGCGGCCCGTCCACGGAGGACAGGACTGATTTATGTCGGAACCGTTTCGCCCTTACGAAAAACTCGTGGAAATCACCGTCATGGGCAAGAAGTTCCAAGTGCCGGAACGCAACTCGCTGCTGCGCTGCTTTCAGTTCATCAGCCCGGAAACGATTCCTTATGGGAGATTTTGCTGGAATCAAGAGTGCCAGTATTGCCGGGTTTCGTGCCAGTTGCCGGACGACGACGAGGCCCGCGAAATGCTCAGTTGCAAGTTTATCGTGATGCCGGGAATGGAAATTACGGAGCTGAGCCAAGAGCTGAAGTGGTGCTTGAGGTCCAAGCTTCCAGAAGACGCCACAGTTTCTTCCTGATTTTTCCCGATTTCCATAGGCAAAAAATCCTTCTGGGTGCAACTATTACGCGCGGTTCGTGTTTGTAAGCGGAGAACCATGTAGCATCGCGCGACGGCGGTTGTGCGACGCCAAAACCCAATTAACCATCCCCGGCGCACAGCTGCAGTCGTCGATTTGCGAAAATTTGCGTTCGGGCGGTCTGATTGCTCCCGACAGCCCCAGAAGCATTCTCTCCGATTTGCACTCCGCTCTCCACTGGACTACGATTTTCGCTTGCAAACCATGCTCCCAGGCAATTTAGACTGCGACGGCTGCGGACAATCCGCATCGTCTGAGCACATTGCGCGGCGGCTTCAACGGCTGGAATGGACTACACGGTATCGGCCCGTTCACATCGGCACGCTTTTGCTTGGCGGAATTTCCCCCGTCGATGATGATGACTTTTTGTATGCGGGAAAGTTTGCGGGCGAAGCGGGCCGCGTGCTTGAGGCCGCTGGGATCTCCGCGACGGGGAAGCCGCCAGAGACCGTGCTAAGCGAATTTCAGCGCGGCGGATTTTTTCTTGCGCACCTGCTCGAATGTCCGCTGGAACTCGGAACGAACGGTCGACCTGCTCGCGAAGAATTGCTTGTGCAACGCGTCTCCGTGGTAGCAGCACGCGTCCGGCGATCGTTGAAACCCAAGCGCATTGTTTTGATATCAGTGATGCTCGCGCCGCTGACCTTCAAACTGACGACGGCCGAATTGGGGTGTACAGTCATCCAAGATGAGGGCAAGCCGTTCGGGCTGGACACGGCCGATGTTTCTGGGGCGACTCAGCGCTTACGCGAAGTCCTCGCGGCCGTTGCCCATGGGAAGTGACTTACGTCACAGCGTTCGCTATCCCTTTAGGACAGGCTTAAAAGTGCACTTATGCCAGCTTGCGGTTCTTGGTGCTGTGATAGAATCTAGGGCGCTGAACAGCGCGTGGGCGGAGTAGGAGTCGAGGCGTGAAGAAACAAGCAAAGTTTGGCATCGGCATCGGCATCATCATAGTCTCCATGGCCTTCCTGGCGTGGCTTGGATATGGGGAAAGCAAGACGTATTACCACACCATCGCGGAACTCCAGACACTGCATGGCTCAGAACTGAATCGTCGAATCCGCGTTGGCGGAGTCGTGGAGCCGGGCAGCATTCACCATTTGAACGGGCGCGTGGATTTCGTTCTGCAAGGGGAAGGGAAGTCGCTTCCCGTGAGCTATATTGGCAGCGACCCGCTTCCGGATACTTTCATAGACAAGTCGCAAGCGTTGGTGGAGGGGCGGCCTGGGCCGGATGGGCGCTTTGTAGCAGAGGTCGTCCAGGCAAAGTGCGCGTCCAAATACGCGGCAGCTCCGGGGGGAACTGTTGCTGATACTTCCTCTGCACCACCGAAAAGCAACATGTAAAGGGCCCGGCTTGGCCGGGGGATAGGCGGGAACCCCGTGGATGTATTCGGTTCGTTCGCTTTAGTCCTGGCGTTCATTTGCGCGGTGTATGCATTTGGGGGCGGGATTGCGGCGATCATCACGCGCCATCCGCTGCTGGTCAAGAGCACTAGACAAGCAGGCATCGCGACGTGCTGCCTGATTTTCATCGCTACCTTCAGCCTCGAATATCTCTTCTTCACGGACAATTTCTCCGTCGCGTACGTCGTCGAGCACAGCAATCGCGCGCTTTCGACGTTCTATAAAGTAGCCGCCCTCTGGTCCGGCCAGGAAGGCTCGCTGCTTTTCTGGAGTTTCCTGCTTTCGATTTACGTTTTCTCCGTACTAATTGCCTATAGGAACAAGAACGGCGAGTTGATGCCGTATGTGGGAGTGATTCTCGCCGGCGTGCAAATTTTCTTTCTTACACTGAACAATTTTATAGCCAGCCCGTTCAAGATGTTGGGCATCCCGGCGGCGAATGGTGCGCTGCAGATGGTGACGCGCGGCGATGGAAACGGTTTGACGCCATTGCTGCAGTATCCGGAGATGGTGATCCATCCGCCAAATCTTTATTCGGGCTACACGGGATTCACGATTCCGTTCGCGTTTGCCCTTGCGGCCTTATTGGCGCGGTATCCGGGCGAAAAATGGATTCATCTCACGCGCAAGTGGACGATGATCGCGTGGGGCTTCCAATCCGCGGGCATCCTTCTTGGCGCGCATTGGGCTTATGCGGTGCTCGGCTGGGGCGGATATTGGGGTTGGGACCCGGTCGAAAATGCGTCGCTGCTACCTTGGCTGACCGGGACGGCGTTTCTCCATTCCGTGATGATGCAGGAAAAGCGCGGGATGATGAAAGTGTGGAACGTCTGGCTGGTCTTCTCGACGTTCCTGTTGTGTATTCTCGGGACGTTCTTGACGCGCAGCGGCGTTGTGAGTTCGGTCCACGCCTTTGCGCAGTCCAGTATCGGGAATTGGTTCGTGGGCTTTCTCGTGATCATTATCACGGTTTGCCTGGTAGCTTATTTCAAGAACCGCGACTATTTGAAGAGCGAGAACCAACTAGACGCCATCGTTTCCCGGGAATCCAGCTTCCTGTTCAATAATCTGGTCCTTTTGGTTGCGTGCATCGCGGTGCTCTCCGGAACGCTTTTTCCCGTTCTGTCGGAAGCGTTTACTGGCTCCAAAATAAGCGTGGGCGCGCCCTTCTTTAACAAGGTCAACATTCCGCTCGGGCTGCTCTTGCTCTTCCTGACCGGTGTTGGGCCGCTTCTTGCTTGGCGAAAGACTTCGCTGGAGAGCCTGAAAAGGAATTTTACCTCGCCCCTGATCGTCGGTCTAATTGCAGGTGTGGTGATATTTGCGCTGGGATACCGCGAGCCTTACTCGCTAGTCTGTTTCAGTCTGTGCTTCTTTGTTGCCGCAACGATCATGATGGAGTTCTACCGCGGAGCGAGAGTTATCCGAACCCGTTCGGGCGCGTCCTATCTGACTTCCGCCATCGAGCTGACCATGCGCAATACGCGGCGCTACGGCGGTTACATCGTCCACATGGGGATGGTCCTGGTTTTTATCGGGCTGGCAGGCCAGGCCTTTAACCAGAACGTCCAGAAGGACATGCGGCCGGGCTCATCAATGCAAATCGGCAAGTACACGCTGATGTTGCAGAATGAGGACACCACGCCGGAAGCGAATTTCACCGGGCATCGACTTATTGTGGAAGTCCTCGTCGCAGGCAAGCCGCTGATGATGTTGTACCCGGAACGCCGCGTGTTCCAGACAAACGGGGAAACCGGGACAATGGTGGCCATTTATTCGACGCTTCGAGCAGACTTGTATGTCGTTTATGCGGGTCAGAGTCCGGACACCAATTTGCCGGTGATTCACGCCTACTTGAACCCGCTGGTCAAATGGATTTGGTTTGGCGGAGTCATTGTGGTGTTTGGTACGCTTGTGGCCCTGATGCCGAACCGGCGCGCTGTGCTGGTTTTGTCCGGCGTGAAGCAGCCGGTGACGGAACCTTTGACGCATGGACTGGCGCCGTCGGTGAGTCTGCGAGAAGGACACGATTAACATGCCAAAGATTAGAAAGCCGCTGTTGCTTGCCTTGCCAGTATTGCTCTGCCTCGCCGGGGCGCTGCCGCTACTTTCTGCATTCGGGGACGCGCAGCCGCCCGATCACGCGCATCGCCTGGGCATGAAAGTGAGATGCATGTGCGGGGGCTGCAACGATTCCGCCGGCGGCTGCTATCACGTGGGCGGCGCGTTCTCGGGGCCTTGCGATACCGCCTTGGGAATGCTGAAAGAGATTAACGAGCGGATTGCCAAAGGCGAATCCGACGACCTCATCGTCCAGTCGTTTGTGCAGGAGTACGGACAGGCCGTGCTTACCGAACCGCCGCACAGCGGTTTTGGGCTCGTCGCTTGGTGGATACCGGCATTAGCCTTAGTCGGGGGATTCGCGCTGGTCTTGGGTGTAATTTCAAGATGGCGGAAGCGCTTATCCCCTGAACCAGTGCTGGCAGGTGCAGGCAGCGTAGCTTCGGTTCCGAATGAGTTGCTGGAGCGCGCGCGTGCGCAGGCTGCGCGCGATACTGAGGATTGATTTTGACGTTGGTCACCTCCATAGCTATTTTCTTCATTGCGTCTGCCGATTGGGCCGTTCTTGGCGCGTGCCTGGCGTTGGCGGCTGCCGCAGGGCTTTTCATCTTTTTTATTCAGGTGGATGCTTCCGATCTCGCGCCGCACCGCTCGAAGCTCGATCAGTTGCTCGAGCGGCGCGATACGATTTACGATAACCTGCGGGACCTGCGGTTCGAGTTTCGGTCCGGAAAATATGCGGAGAACGACTACGAAGCGATGAAACTTTCCCTTGAAAACGAAGCGGCGCTGGTGCTGGCGGAAATAGACGAGATCACGGAATCGCAGGTGCGGCGGCCTCGCGCGGTCAAGCCCGCACCCTTGAATCGAGGCGCACAATGAAGCTGCGCCAGATTTTGCTTTCGGCGCTCGGCGTCTGCCTGCTGGCTCCGTTTTCTCCTGTTTACGGCGCGGTGGTTCACGGCACCGTGAAGAATGGCACGACGGGCAAGCCCGCCGCGGATATCGAGGTCATTCTGATCCAATTGCAGGGTGGCATGCAGCCGGTCCTGAACACCAAGACCGATGCCCAGGGTCAGTTCAGCTTCGATTTTCCTGCGATTGGCACGCAGCCCATGTTGATCCGCGCGGTCTACAAAGGCGTGATGTTTCACGAGCCCTTGCCGCCCGGCCAGAACGAAGTACAGGTCGAGGTTTTTGAGCCTTCGCGCGACCCAAAGACCATCACCGTGGGAACTCATTTCGTGATTTTCCAGCCAAATGGCGCGAACCTGCAAATGGGCGAAGAATACGCCATCAAGAATAATTCGCAGCCGCCGCAGGCTTATTTTCGCGAGGATGGCGATTTCGATTTTGCGCTTCCCGAAGGCGCAATCCTGAAACAAACCGCAGCGCAAGGGCCATCGGGCATGCCCGTGGTGGTGGCGCCCATCGATAAGGGCAAAAACCGATACAGCGTCGCGTATGCCTTCCGCCCCGGCGATAACGGAGTGCGATTCTCGTATGATTTGCCGTACACGGGGAATGCCGCCACCGTGAAACTGCCCACCGTCTACCCCGGCGCGCGGCTCGTGGTGGTTGCTCCGCCGTCCCTCCAAGTCACGGGCGATGGCCTGCAGCCTGGCGGGCAAGAGCAAGGCATGAGCGTTTATAGCCGGGACAATCTCGCTGCGAATTCGGCGCTGACCATCAGCGTCTCCGGAACTGCTCCTCCACCCAGCGACAATGCTTCGGGCGCCGATGCGTCCACGCAGGGCCGCGACGCGCAGCAGGGAGACAACGGCTCTTCCGGAGTAGCGATCCAGGTCGCTCCGGGCCGCTTGGATGCTCTGAAGTGGCCCATCGTCGGCGGTTTTCTCGGCGTGTTCGTCTTGTTGGCAATTTTCCTGGCGCGCAGGCCGGTGGCAGCTATCGAGGGCGGTCCCTCGACTGGCTCCGTGGCGGCACCTGCGCCATGGGCAAAAAAAGCGGGAGCGCCAAAGCCCGCGGTTGCGGCGGGGCCAGCGCACAGCGGAAAGCTGTCCGAAGTCGATGCAGCAATCGGCACAAGTCTCGATGCACTGAAGGACACCCTCTTCCGGCTCGAGCTGCGCCACCAGGCTGGCACAATCTCCGAAGAAGACTACAACAAGGAACGCGCGCGCGCGGAAAAGGTCTTGCGTGATCTTGTGCGAGGTTGAAGCGTGAGGCCACGCTGCGTTCCGTGCCCTCGCGAGGTTCGACCGTGATGCCCCCGGGATTCTCTCCCGTTGGTCTTCGTTTTGAAAACATTGATAAGAGGTATGGCGGGCTGCTCGCTCTGCGCCGTGTGTCGCTGGTCATCGACCCGGGCGAGTGCGTGGTCGTGGCAGGGCGCAACGGCTCCGGCAAAACCACGCTTCTGCGCATCGCGGCCCAGCTTGTGCGGCCTTCGAGCGGAACGTTGAGCTTTGCAAACGCGTCTGGCCAGAGCGACCCGGGCACAATTCGCCCGGGATTCATCGCTCACGCCACAATGGTCTACGACGAACTCACCGCCGAGGAAAATTTGGTGCTCTTTGCGAGGCTCCTCGGCGTGCCGCAAGCGCAAGATCGCGTTGCGGTTTTGCTGCATGACGTGGGTTTATGGGAACGCCGTGCCTCGCTCGTGCGCACATTTTCGCGCGGGATGCGCCAGCGCGTGGCCATTGCGCGTGCCCTGCTGCATGAGCCTGCCGTGCTTTTGCTCGACGAGCCGGCGACAGGGCTCGATCCGCAGGGCGTGGCGTGGTTAGCGCAGGCGATTCGTCAGCTACGCGATTCAGGCCGTACCATTCTGATGAGTCTTCATGGCGAATCGGAAATCTCTTCGCTGGGCACCCGGGCCGTCCGCTTGGACGCCGGCTCGATTGCCGCGGATACGCGCAGCGGCGCGACCTTTCGCTCAATTCTGACGTTCGCCGACGCCTGAATGAGCCTCCTCGCAAATACGCGGGCCCTGCTGGGCAAAGAGCTTCGGACGGAGTTCCGCTCACGGGAACTCCTGACCACTACCGTCGTTTTCATCCTGATTGTGATCGTGCTTTTCAGCTTCACGTTTGATCCCACCTCGGACGAGTCGCGGCGGTTCGCTCCCGGCTTGCTCTGGCTGGCGTTTCTCTTTGCGGCCTCACTGATGTTGCAACCTTGCTTTTTGCGCGAGCAGCACAACGATACCCTGAGCGCCTTGAGACTGTCGGTGAGCGATCCCTTCGCGATTTTCTTGGCCAAGCTTCTGGCGAACACACTTTTTCTTCTGCTTACCGAACTTTTCTTGCTCCCTTTTTTCTCGATCATGTACAACGTTCCGGTCATGCCCGCGCTTCACTGGCTCGTGCTGGTATTTTTTCTCGCGAGCCTGGGCATATCCATTGCCGGCACAGCGCTCTCCGCCATTTCCGCGCAGGCTCGCATGCGCGAGCTTTTGCTGCCATTGCTCATGCTGCCGCTCTTGACGCCGGTTCTCGTGGCCAGCACGGAAGTTACGAAGAGCCTTTTTGACCGCTCGCCCTATGTCCAGTGGAAGGGTGTGGGCTTCCTCGCGGTTTTCGATCTTGTCTTTTTGACGGCGCTATGGCTTTTCGGCGAATATCTTCTGGAGGAATAGGGCTCATGGTGAAGAATGCTTTGGCTGCGGTGGCGACGTTCGCCCTTCTCGGCGCAGCCGCTTACGCTTCGTTTTTTATTGCGCCGACGGACGCCAAGCAGGGGCTGATTTACCGCATCTTGTTTCTGCATGTCTCCAGCGCATGGACGGGGATGACCGCGTTCTTTATCTCTTTCATCGCGAACCTACTTTACGTGTGGCGCCGTCAGCCGCGATGGGATTGGCTCGGCGTTTCCGCCGCTGAAGTTGGTCTTGCATTTACGAGCGTAGTGCTCGTCACCGGCCCAATTTGGGCGCACCCCGTCTGGGGAATCTGGTGGACCTGGGATGCGCGGCTGACTTC
The DNA here is from genome assembly GCA_049792735.1 of Candidatus Acidiferrum sp. Lineage (GTDB taxonomy): Bacteria > Acidobacteriota > Terriglobia > Acidiferrales > UBA7541 > Acidiferrum. The sequence continues at coordinate 1,118 of JBARBE010000107.1, read as the reverse complement.
CACGTTTGTTATGTGGCTGCTGTATGTTTGCTACTTGGTTCTGAGGACGCTGGTTGAGGAACCTGACCGACGCGCTCTGTTCAGCGCACTTTTTGGAATTTTTGCGTTTCTCGACGTTCCGCTGGTATTCGGCTCGATCCGCTGGTGGCGAACGCAGCATCCACAACCAATCATTATGGGCGGCTCAGACTCGGGCATGGATCCAGTCATGTTCAAAGTGCTGATGCTCTCATGGTTGGCCATGCTGGCGTTAATGGCTCTGCTGCTTCGACAGCGTTACAGGCTGGAAGCCATGAGAAGCGAGCTTGATTCCGTGCAACGCGAAATGGAGGCCGCATGAAAAATCTCGAGAGTGTGTTCGCCGCTTACATGGCAGCGTGGGCCATTTTTTTCGTTTACTATCTCACGGTCGCGCATCGTGCCACGGCGCTTCGCCGGGACATCGACCGCATTAAAAATTCGGCAGGCCAGGGAAAATAGTTGGCGGCGAAGAAAAAAGTAGGGATTGTGCTCTTCCAGCTCGGCGGGCCGGACTCGCTCGAGGCCGTCGAGCCGTTTCTCCTGAATTTGTTTCGCGATCCGGACATCATTCCCATGGGGCCGCTGGGATTCTTGCGCGGCCCGCTGGCCCGGCTCATCTCCTCCCGGCGTTCTGTTCCGGTGCGCGGCAAGTATGCAGAGATTGGCGGGCGTTCGCCGATTGGGACACTGACGGAACGGCAGCGCGGCGCGCTGGTCGAAGCGCTGGCCACTGAAATCGATCCCGTAGCGGTTGTCGCTATGCGTTACTGGCATCCGCTCACGGAGGAAGCCGTCGCGTCGCTGCGGAAGGCTGGTCCGCTGGATGAAATCGTGCTGCTGCCGCTCTATCCGCATTTTTCTTATGCCACGACCCTCAGCAGCCTGAAAGAATGGCGGCGAGTTTACGGCGAGCCTGGAACAAATCCGCCGCAAAAAACGGTCAGCCAGTTTTACGACCACCCTCTTTATATTCAGTCGCTCGCGCAACGAATCGGATCCGTGTTGCGGCAATTCGCGGATAGTTCGCGCGTCCATCTCGTTTTCAGCGCCCATGGATTGCCGATGAGTTTGGTCGAGAAAGGCGATCCGTATCCGGG
>JBARBE010000106.1:0-1859 GCA_049792735.1 Candidatus Acidiferrum sp. | reverse complement strand
GAGCTAGCTGGGGCGATAACTATTGCCGAAGGGGCTGTTCGTCAAATGCCGGAAGGCGCAATGAAGCTTGCGGCTTTCCAAACGGTCCTGCAGGAGCTCTTGCAGCGACAGCGCACGAGCACTGTAGGCAGCCATCAGCCGTCCGAGCCGGAGAGAGCGCCTCGGAAAAGGCCCGCGCTCTTGCCGTCTACGGGTACAACCGGTCGCCTCATGGGGCTGATCGAGGAGGGTTTCTTCAGCCAGCAGCGTTCACTGCCGGAGATACGACAAGTCCTGTCGGAGCGAGGCTGGCATTACAAACCAGAGGACATCGGGACACCCGTGACACGGTTGGTGCGGCAAAAGCGCCTGAGGCGAGTGCGCGTCGCCGAAGGGGGTAAGAAGTTGTGGCGGTACTCAAGCCATTAGGAGGTGAATCATGGCCAACGCGAAAATCAGCATTCCCGGTGGTGTCAGCGTCGATCTCGAGGGCACTGCCGAAGAGGTTGCTGCGGTCTTAGAAAATCTTCGCAAAGCTCAAGGAAGCTCGACGGCAGCGACTACTGGGCCAGCACCGGCGGGGCCCAAAGGAAAGGGCGAAATCCCCCGACTCATCGACTCCCTTAAGTTAGAGGATTACTTCCGGACGCCCCGCGGCCTTTCCGAAATACAAAAGAAGCTCGCCGAGATTGGCCACCACTACCCGCTAACTACTCTCTCCGGCGCGATGGTTTCTCAAAGCCGAAGTAGGAGCCTGCGACGGTTCAAACAGCAAGGAAAGTACGTTTACGTTCAGTAATTGGAGGTCGTCGTGAGGGTGACAGTTTCGGTAGTAGACGAGGACGGGAACAGGTACGAGGGGAAGGCGGACTTATCACTAGTGGGCGGACCGGAAACCCAAGAGGACGCCCCGGCACGTCCAGACAGATCGGTTCATGGATCAATCGATTTTACTCTGCCGCTCCGCGCCTTTGTTAGAACCTATGCAGCGGGCAACTCCAGCGGAGCCGCCCGGCTTGTCATTCTCTTGGCCTTTCTCGCCGCAGGCTCCGACGGGACGGACGTGGCTGCGGAGAGAGTCCGAGCGGAGTGGGGCCGCCTGACGGCACACCTTGGGGCGTTCAACAGGGCACATGTTACGCGTGCGAAGGATCGCGCGTGGTTGGATTCTGCTAGTTCGGGGCTATATCGACTCGGCCCACGCTGGCGTGAGGCATTTGACCCACTATGACCGCCGAAGACCTAAAACGGAGGGCGGCGGAGATCCCTGTTGTCGACGGGACAGGGCATGCCTGGCTGCAAGATCTGGTGTGCGAGGGTTTTATGGACGCACCCGTATCGAGCGCGGACATCGTTCATAGAGTCGCGGAAAAATTCAGCCGCCAATGGAGCACCGCCAGGGTGCAAGTCTACATGCGAAAATTCGTTGGGATCATCTGCGCTGTTAAGCCTCGCGGTTCACGCGTGAATTACTGGGTTTTGGCGAGCGTGACCCGCTCAGACGCACTACGCTTCATAGGGAAATCTCATAGAGCCCTCGAAATCGAGCATGACCTCTTCTCAGCTAGTCTTGAGTCGAAGATGCAGAAGAGCTTTTCGAAGGAGATGGACGAATTGCGAGGCGTTTTTGTCAGGTATGGAAATTCCACTGCATTTCTGCTCCGGAAAATTCTAGAGAAGCTTCTAATCATTTGCTTCCGCAAAGTTGGCAAGGGATCCCTGATCGAGGATGCGCGAAAGCCGGGCCGCCTAATTGGACTTGAGGCCATGATCGACCTAGCGATCCGAGAGCGAGTGAATGCGAGTCCCATCCTAACGGGAAAGACCGGGATCGAAATAAAAGGGATTAAGTTCTTGGGAGATACGGCAGCTCACAACCC
>JBARBE010000105.1:0-2352 GCA_049792735.1 Candidatus Acidiferrum sp. | reverse complement strand
CGCCCTCGACAACATCCACTTTGTCCGCAAGCAGTGCGCCCAATTTGCGACCGTATTTTTCCTGCAGTGTGTCGAAGGCCGGCGATTCTTCGATTATTTTTTGGAAGCGCTTCTGCGCTGAAGTCGTCCTGTTTCGCCGAATCAGCAGCGTAATCTTTCCAATGTCCGGAATGTTTTCCAGCAGATCGACCAGCCACACCTTGCCGATAAATCCGGTCACGCCAATCAAGAGGATGTTCCGATTCGCGAGGGTTTCGCGAACTGCCAGCGGACCATTGCGCGCTCCATCCGCAAACAGCGTGACCGACTTGCTCGCGGGAAGCGCAGAACGCACTGCCGTTTGCACGGCCGTTTCGAGCTGCGCCGGATTTTTAGTCCAGCCCAGCCGGCGCAGCAGCTTTTCGCGCGGGATGCGGCCGTCGGTCGCGCCGCTGGTCAGCCAAGCAAACGGCCCGCGCGGCCGCACGACGGGATCGAGCAAGCGCCCGGGCGCGTAGCCATCCCGAAACTCCATTCGGTTGGAAATAAACGACTCGACGCCGAGGTGCTGCGACAGCGGCCGCAATATATGGTCCAGCAGTTGCCCGACCAGCACGATCCGCTCGCCGCTCTGCCCCGCCTCCATCAGTTTCTCGACCGCTTCGCGCCGAAGCTGTGGCTTCAGCACATAATGAAAATACTCTTCGCCAAGAAGGTCCAGCCGGTCGCGGCTAACGCCTCTCAACAGCGTGTGCAGCAGCCTCGTGGCCAGCGTCCGGTTTATCGCATAATCGATCGGCCGGGTCACCGTGAGCCATGCCATTCCCGCTCGGCGCGCCCAGCGCTCGGCAAAACTCTGCGCGTTCCAGGTGAAAAATCCGAGCGGGCGTAAAGCGCCCAGCTCCAGCAAAGAGCCTTCGATGCGCCAGTAAGTCGCCGGGCGCGCCGTTTCGCCGCTCACGCGTTTCGAGTTGGAAGCTGGGTCAGCCATTGCAGTTACATGCCGCTGTTAAATGCCACTGAGAATAACGGGCCGGCCTCGGGCCGTTCTTGCAAGGTGAAGCAAATCTGCTCTGAAAGTCTGAATAATGATTCGCACCCTAAATCATTTCATTCAGGATCGAATGCCCAGTCGACGCCCGCTTGCACACCCATGTGTGCCCCCCCGACCTGTGCGGTCGTCGGCTGCCTAGGAAAGTGTAAAAGTAGCATCCTCAGCGGCTTACCGCAAGCCAAGCCGCGCCTTGGTATTGGGTCGGTTTGAAAGTTATTTCCGCGAATACCCTACGTTAGGATGTTCGGACAGCCACTGCTTTGTGACCACGTAGACGTTCTCTCTCGTACCACCCGGGATCGTTTCTCGAATGACATCCAATCCGTCTCGGGAGCGGACGCGTTCCGCGAATTTACCGGCAGAGCCACGCGAAACGTTTGAGATGAAATGTCCGGGTTTGATCTTCTCGGCTACATCCAACAGCGCTCCATCCTCGAGTTTGGAGTCATACTGACGAGGCGCGCGCTCTGGCGGATACCCCTTCTTCACTTCTGGTTTGCGCCTAGGGAGACTCCCCATGTGTGCCACAATGTATCACGCTTAGCCGTCCAAGCAAGCCGAAGGGCAAACTGTGCAGTTGACTAAATCTGTGTTGCTTAGTTTCAGGGCAGGATCGCGCGATAGCTAGTAGGCGAGAGTATGGTGGTGCATGTCCGAGAATAAGAACACCATAGCAGGACGACGAGTGCGCAGAGAGGTTGAGGTGCTGCTCGGAGGATATCGGGATAAGGAAGGTGAAGTACGAGTCCATTGCATGAATCCCGGCTGTCGTTGGCACAATGATGATGGCACGATTGGATGCAACAATCCTAGGGCCTTGCATATTCACCATAAAAACGGCGGGGGTAACGCCGACCGAAAAGATCACCCTGGAAGTTCCTTCTATTATTTTGTTCTAAAACATCCTAAGCGCTTCATGCTGATCTGCGCCAATTGCCACGAAATCAAGACACACGCGGCAGGACAAAGGCGAGGCGCGAATCTGCATAAGGAAAGTGCGCTGGTACGGCGCTCAAAACAGATTGAGGGTCAGCCCCTGCGAAGAGTGAAGAGCAAGGCTTTACTTAGAGCACCACGCAATTAGCCCATTCCCGGCAAACTGACCCAATACGCACGCCGCGAAAGCCGGCTAGAGCAATCTCGCCCGCACTACACGCCCCAGCCATAGCGCTCGGCGTGCTCCAGGGTGCGCTGCATCTCCTCGCGCAGCATCTCGGTAAAAACCGATCCGCCGATGGTGCTCGCGCCTGGCTGAGCAATATCCGCAGTCCGGTAGCCGCCCGCGAGCACGCGATGCAACGACTGCTCGACCCAATCCG
>JBARBE010000104.1:0-1992 GCA_049792735.1 Candidatus Acidiferrum sp. | reverse complement strand
CCTTCGAGGTCGCTTCCATCCGGCCCAACACCTCCGGACTTGGTTGCGTCTGGTAAGAGGCGGCGGCGGCCGGGGCGGCTCGAGGTCTTTTTCGGAAAGTTGGAAATACAGAAGATGCCAGAGCCGTCTTCGTCGAGATGGTGCGCCAGGCAACGGGGCCGAATTAGTCCGCGACTCATCATTATTTGCGGTCTGCCGGGGTTTGTGGTCTTTTGGGCGCCGGTAAGACAACCCACGCCAAGCAAGTGGAACGGAACTTGCGTGCCATTCGGTTCTGTCCCGATGAATGGATGGAGGCTCTTCAGATCGGTCGCTAGGACAGCGATACGCGTGAGCGCATCGAGAAATTGCAGTGGAAGCTTGCTCAGCACCTGCTCGCCCTCGGCCACACTGTGATTATTGAATGGGGAACTTGGGCGAGATCGGAGCGGGATGCCCTCAGGACGCGCGCGCGAGCGCTAGGCGCGGCCGTGGAACTTCACTTTCTGGACGCGCCCGTCGAAGTTCTGTTCGAAAGAATTCGTCGGCGTAACATGGAGTCGCCGCCCATTACGCTGGACGATATGTGGAAGTGGGACAAAATCCTGGAGCGCCCGTCATTGGAGGAGATGGCGCTGTTCGACCGCGGGCCGGAGGAGCTAAGTCCCGGCAGTCAGTTCGATTAGGAATCCATTTGGATCCTGGAAGCGCACCAGATGCTCGTCTTTCTGCGGCAAGAGTGCAACGCCGAGCTTGCTGAGCTTTTCCGGAGTTGCGTGCCGATTAAATCCGGCGATTTTCACGCTCACGCGCGCGATACCGGGATGACTCCCAGACGAAACAGGTTCCAATGCCAAGCGGCTGCGGGCAATCTCGAACCAGATCCTTTGTGGCTTTTTACTCTGCGACAGGGGCGGGCCAAAGAGCTTAGCGTAGTATGCCGAGGACCGCTCCAGATCCGATACGGCCAGCACAATGTGGTCCAGCCCGATGGGTTCGATAGCGGCGTCGTCGGTGGAAATGCGGGCTGACGGCACAACGGTTCTTGTCAAACCGCCGGGCGCACCTGCCACCTGGAGGCGGATGCCGTCGACATCGGTGGGCAGTCCAAACCTTCCTTGCCCCATCGTGATGCCCGCTTGCACCATCGCCGCGCGCAGTTCTTGCGGCTTGTAGTTTTTGACGAGCACGCAAAAGTGGTCGATGCGGGCCGGTTGATTTGCGTCCGGGGCACCGCCTCTTGGATCGCCGATTCCGCCAAAGGCGATGTACGCCGAACCGAGCCTCACGTAGTAACGCAGCGGCGGGTCGCGCTCCTGAAAGAGCTGCGGATCGAAAATGCGCCCGTAGAATTCAGCTGCCGCCTTGGGGTCGGGCACTGTCATTCCCAGATGTTCCAACGCCGCGGTGTGGAGCGGCAACAGCGGCGGCGCAGTGTCTTGTGCAATGGCAGATCGCGCGGTGAGTGCCGCGGCGAACGCTAACGCCTCTCGGCGGCTCCATAGAACGGGGCGCATGTCCAGTCAGTGTTGCACAGGTAAAAAGAAGTGCGACACTTGAAACCTGGATGGACTCCGATCGGTTGTTGTGCGCCGCCCTGCTGGCAAAGATTCTGGAACAAATTGAGAGGACGGATCACCTCATCCGCCTGCTGCCGGCAAACCACCGGACGTGGAAGCCTGCCATCGCCGGTGCCTGGCCCGTTGAAATGCTCCTCGGCCATTTGCTCGATTGCCTCGCCGGGTTCTGCGCCGTTTTGGCTGCCGTGGAACCCGAGCGGCTGGCGCACTTTTCCGAGCTTCGAAGCTTACCTGTGAACCACGCTTGTTCGCCCGCCGACGCGCTCAGCCGGATGGCGCTCTATCAGGCGCGCATCGAGGAAGGCTTCGCGTTTCTCAACGATGCCGGCCTGAGCAAAACCGTGGGAACAGTTTTCGTCGAAGGCGGCGAGCCAGTACTGACTCTATTGTTGGGAAACCTGGAGCATCTGATCAACCACAAGCACCAGTTTTT
>JBARBE010000103.1:0-19728 GCA_049792735.1 Candidatus Acidiferrum sp. | reverse complement strand
TCGTTCGCGTGATTCTGACGACCATTCTCGGACTGCTTTGTGCGTTTCCACTGCCGCATTTGCTGGGCATTGAGGCGCGTTGGGGAGCGGCGGGGCTGACCATCTCCGCCGGGATATCGTCCTGGGTTGAATTTGCGCTGCTCCGGCGGACGCTGAACCGGCGCATTGGCCACACGGGTATTCCTGCGGGCTCCCTTGCTAAACTTTGGGCAGCTGCCTTGGCTGCGGCGGCAACTGGATGGGCCATCCACCATTTCTTGGGACGCCATTTTCCCATGTCAGCAGCCGTTGCTAAACTTGGCCCACTTCTTGGCCACCAATACCTCATTCTTGTGGCCGTCGCCGTGTTGGTCCCGTTTGGGATCATCTACTTTGGGGCGCTTCTGGCGCTGGGGCTTGAGGAGGCTCGCGGATTCCTGCGGATGGTAAGCGCGAGGTTTGGGAGCCGGTAGCTGGTTAACAACAACTGGCACCCCCTAGTTTCTCTGTAAACGCTGTTTCTAAAGGGTTTACACTTTTGTTAAACCTCCTAGAATCATATGTTTGCAGCCCGGTATGTAAGTATTGATTCTAAAGAATTTAATGATGGGCAGAGCTTGGGCATTCTGAACCGGTACCGAGGACGTCAGTGCGCGAAGCCCATACTACCAGTAGACCAAAATCTGCTTTGAGACATAGGCTAAGTCAGGAAAAGAGCACAGGCTAAAGCCTGTGCCACCATAAAAGCAAAAACGCCAGCAAGGTTGCTGGCGCTACACTGAAAAAACCACAAAGTTACCTAGTTATTTTATACGACAAGAGTAACGATTTGTCAAGGGCCTGCTGGGTGAATTTATGCTGTGCGATGCCGGGCTGTATAGGTGGCTGTGGGTGCCATGGAGTATCAAATATAGGGCGGTAGCGGATTGAGGGAGAAGTGCGGTTTAGCAGCTAAGCGAGGAGTCGCTCCAGATCGTGGATCGCTGAGCCAGTGCTTGCGAATTTGCCGGGCGACGAGGTTGTTCCGGTGCTGTTCATGGACCCATGGGATACTTGGAAGGTAAGATGACTTCCCGGGCGTCAAGCATCTCGTACGGTCCAAAACTCATGTGACTGATGCTTCGCTACTCAATTCTCAGCGCGTTCATGGGCGAAATAGATGCAGCGCGGTTTGCGGGAATTATGGCCGCGAAAAATGAGCAGATGGCAAGCGCCCCTGCGGCCACGCCCAGTGCGAGTGGGTCCCAAGAGGATACGCCGTACAATTGGGCAGAGAGCAGCCGCCCCGCGCCAACCGCGAGTGGCGACCCAAGGATGAGGCCAGCCAACACGCGCCTGAAAGCCCCGCGCAGAACGAGTTGAATCACGCTCGGGCGATCCGCGCCAAGCGCCATACGAATGCCAATTTCGTTGGTTCTCTGCGCAACGGAATAGGCCGTCACGCCGTACAGTCCGACAGCAGCCAGTACCAAAGCAACGATCCCGAACAAACTGGCGAGGCTGGCCACGGCGCGCTCCTCATCGAAGGAGAGCTCGATCTGCTGCTGCATCGTCCTGATGCTGTTGATCGTCAGGTCGGGATCTAAATCCGCCAGTGTCCTGGTGAGCAGTGGTTCCAACTGGCCCGGCGGCAGGCTGGTTACAAGCATAATCCCGCCGATGAAATGCGAGCGCTCCTCGAGTTTCTTCATCATATCGTCCGGATACTCCACGGATTGTGCAAGCGGCACATAAAACATGGGGCGCGCCGGCCTGCTCAATCCCCAGTCCGCGAACTTGGCGTCATGCACCACCCCGACGATGGTGAATGTGCTCGCGTACTGTGGGACGTCCAGCCCGAAGTGCTGGGCCAGCGGGTCTTCGTCGCTTTTGAAAAAGCGCTTCACGAATGCCTCGTTCACGATCGCCACCGGCGCCGCATTTTCGTTGTCTGTGGCGGTAAACGTTCGCCCACGCAGGATCCGCATGCCCCAATTTTGAAGAAAGTTGGCGCTTACCCGATCCCACGACGCACCCGATTGTTCGTCTAACTTTCCCGGAGGATGCCCCGCCACCATGATGAGTTCGCCCCAGTTGTCTGTGAGTGGGTTGTACAGCGCCATACCGGACCCCTGAACTCCGGGGATGCGATCGAGTTGCTGTTCCAGCTGCCGATAGAGCGCCGCCAGTCTTGCTGGCGTATAGGTTGCCGGCGGTCTGTTGATATCCACTTCCACGCGGCCTTGCACCTGATAACCGAAATCCTGGTGTTCGAGCTTGTTCAAGCTTCGACCCAACATCGTCGCGCCAGCGACCAGGACTACGGACACCGCGGCTTGCAGCACCAGAAGCGCCTTCCGGGCGAAGGTGGAACGATCCTTCGTGCCACGGCCGGATCCTCGCAGAGCATCCGCCGGATCGGTACGCGTGGCAAGCCACGCAGGCGCTGCTCCGAAAATCACACCCGTCACCAGCGCCAACGCCAACGCAAACGCCAGGACCCCCAGCGAAGGCGCCACGGTGATCGGTAGAAAATGCGAACTGTGGAACGCAAGCGCCAGGAGCAGCCGCGCCGCCGCCATTGCCACTAGCAGTCCGGCTATGGCTCCGCCGATCGCGAGCAAGATGCTCTCTGTCAATGCCTGCCCGACGATCTGCCTCGGCGTCGCTCCCAAGGCTAATCGAATTGCGGTTTGCCCGCGCCGAGCTACACCCCGCGTCAGCAAAAGGTTCGCAACGTTAGCGCATGCGATCAACAATACTAAAACGCACACGGAGAGCAGAATCTGTAGACTCCGCCCGTACTCTTCCTTCATGACCGCCACGCCTGCCCCAGCGGGCACCACATTGACTACCTGCTTGGGAAGCAATCGGATCACGTCAGCCATCCAGTTCGCCGGATAGCCGGAATCGTTCTGCATCCACTGCCGCAGTACTACAGTGAGGTGTGGGCCCATTCCTTCGATCGAGGCTCCCGGGCGCAGCCGCCCAATTATGCGCAGCCACGCGGAAATGGACTGATGCACCAGGCCGCCTTGGCCATCCATCATGGGTTCCTGTTGCAGAGGTAGCCAAATGTCAGGAGGATCGCTTTCCAGTGTCTCGCCGAAGAACCCAGGAGGCGCAACCCCAATTACCGTGAAAGGGTGGCCCTCGACGACGAGGATGGATCCCACTACCGTCGGATCTGCGCCGTAGGTTGTCTGCCAAACCCGATGGCTCAGCACTGCAGCTGGCGCTGAACCCGCAGTGTCGTCTTCCGGCGAGAACATCCGACCGCCGAAGGCGCGCACGCCGAGGGTCGAAAAATAACTTCCTGAGACGTACTCCGAACGCAGGGGCCTGGCAGAGGACTCGACTCCCTGACGCCGTACGCCTAACCGCCCGCGTCCAGCCTGGAATGCGGTCACCTCCTCGAATTCCGGCGTTTCTGCTTTAAGACGCTCATACAGGGGGTAAGAAAACATGCCCCACCGGTCCTGCGGACCGCCTTGCACGCAGCAATCGTCGCCATCGCCGACCCGGTAGAGCCTGCCAGGATCAGAAACCGGCAATGAGCGCAACATCACAGCGTGGATCAACGTGAATATTGCAGTGGTTCCGCCGATTCCCAGGGCCAACGTTAGCACAGCTGTAGCGGCAAAAACGGGCGCCAACCGGAACTGTCGCAGGGCGTACCGAAAATTGCCGGGCAGGTTTTGCATTGGACACCTCTCTGTAGTCTACGTAGTCCAGTCGCTTTGGGTTCCCAAATCGAGCAAACTTCTGAACGCCGTCCGCCGCAGGGCACAATTCCGCTTGCTGCTGATTAATTGACGCTTCCAGGGTTCGTTTGTCACGGGCTGCATCGGCTAGGACAATCGGGGGCACGGGGTCGTGCCTGGAAGCGGTTACCGGGCGAGTCAAAGGGCGCCGAGTCGTGGAAAGTCCTGGCCGAAGAGGTTGGAACGGGTATGGGGAACGTGGGTGCGATTGTGGGCGGGGGAAGAAGGCGTTTACGGAGAGTAGTGGTGTAATGCAGCTGCGGCGGCTGTTTGGGGGACGGGCGCGGGCGAAAACTGGGATGAGACGGAGCTAAAACACGGAGCGAAAGGCGGGCTTTGACGGGGGTGGGGCGTCTGTTAGAATGGGAGGCTCAGTATTGTGGCTTCAGAAAAGTAAAATTTCCGGCTGGACAAGACGGCCTGAGTAGGAAGAACAATGGCATTGAAGTGCGAACTTTGCGGCAAAGGGCCGCATTTTGGGAACGTGATCAGTCACGCGAATAACACGAGACGGAGACGGTGGAATCCGAACCTGAAGCGCGTCCGCGCGGTTGTGGACGGGGCGAGAAAGCATGTTCGAGTTTGCACGGCCTGCATCCGCGCGGGCCGCGTGAAGAAAGCCGCCTGAGTACCCCACTTGAATTCAGCGCCTGCGAAAAATAGTGTGGCTGCGCGCACGCACGGCCCGGTGAGGGGCGTGGCGCGTGCGGCTGCGCTGTTGCCGGTAATGGCCATGGTGCTAACTCTGGGCATCGGTTGCAGACAGAAGGCGCAGCCGTCGCCGGACGTGTGGGCGGTGGTGAACGGACAAGAGATCAAGCGGGATGACGTGGACAAGTATTACCGGACGCGGGTGAATCCGGAAGGGCAGGCGCCATCCGAGGAAGAGGCGCTGTCGCTGAAGCTGAATGTGCTCGATGAGCTGATCAATAATGAGATTTTGCTGGAGCGGGCCAAGAAGCTGAATTTGGAAGCGAGCGACGGCGAAGTGGAAGACAAGTTTACCGAGCTGAAGAGCCCCTACACCGAAGACGAATTCCAGAGACAACTGAAAGAGCGCGGCGTGTCCGTGGACGATTTGAAAAATGACCTGCGGAGACAGCTATCGATTACGAAGCTTTTGAACCACGAAGTGGTGGCGAAAATCACCATCACCGACCAGGACATCACTGACGATTACAACGCAAACAGGGCGCAATTTAATGTTGCTGAGCCGCGCTATCGGATTTCCGAGATCGTGGTGACACCGCGCAAGGAAGTGCAAATCCGCAATCTGAAAAATGACGACGCGACGAACGAGGCAGAAGCGCAGCGTAAAGTGAAGATGCTGGAGGACAAGCTGAACAGCGGGGCGGACTTCGCGCAACTGGCGATGGATTATTCCGAGGATATGAATTCCGCGACTATGGGCGGAGACCTGGGATATGTGCCGGAATCTGCTCTGAACCAGTCTGATCCGATCCTGAAGAAGGCTGTGATGGGGATGCAGGCGGGGCAGGTGAGCCCGCCGCTGTTGATTCAAGCGAAAGATGGGCCGCGGTTCGTGATCTTGAAATTGATTTCGCGCGAGTCGCCGGGGCAGCGCAGCATTTCCGATCCGCAAGTGCAGCAGACGATTCGCGACACGCTACGGAATCACAAAGAACAACTATTGCGCGCCGCTTATTTGACGATTGCGCGGGACGAATCGCACGTTACGAATTATCTGGCGCAGCAAATCATAGAATCGGCGGGCAAATTGCCGGAAGCGGCGAAGACGGATTTTCCGGCTAAGTCCTCGGGGCACTAGACCGCTTCTTGAGCTTCTGTAATTCCTTTCAAAGATTCCATTACTCTACCCAGGCAAGGACTTCGCCCGCGTTGACGGGCTGGCCTTCTTTGACTTGGAGACGCTCGATCACGCCGCTTTTGGGAGAGCGAATTTCATTTTGCATTTTCATGGCTTCGACGACGAAGAGGCCCTGGCTGGCTTCGACTTTGTCGCCAACTTTAACGAGAACTCGTACAACTTTGCCAGGCATGGGAGCGACGATCTGTTGGCGGCCTTCGAGTTCGAGCGCGCCATGCTTGCGGCCGCGCCAGGCGCGGGGATCCGCGACTTCGGCGGTGAACTCTTGCAGGCCGGTCTGGAGTTTGAGCTGGCCATTGGGCAACGGCACAAGGCGGACTTCGTAGGAATGTCCTTCGAGAAGGAGGGAGATGATGTTGGGGGCGATCTCAACGGCGTCGGCGTCGACCGGTTGGCCATCGAGCGTGATCTTCCAGCGATCGGCTGCGCGTTCGAGTTCAACGGTACGCAGTTTCTTGCCGGAAGGGCCAGTGAGCTGGACTTCAACCTTCAGGATCATGGCAGGCGGTCCAACCACTGGCGGCGGCCCTCTTGTTTCCAAAGGGAGGGTTGGCCGGAATCCTGGTTCGTGGAAGGTGAGTTGGACGCCTTATCCGACTGATTTGCGTGCCAGAAAGCCGCGGCAATGGCGGCAGCATCCGCGGCGCGATCTGGCTGCGATGAGTCGCGCGATGCGGAGGATGCGCTTGGCGCGCGGTGAAGCAATTCATCAAGCCATTTCGTATGGATTTCTCCGCGAAGAAAATCCGGTTCGGCGAGAATGCGGCGGAACAGACCTGCGTTGGTCTTGATGCCGGTGACGGTGTACTCCTCGAGAGCGCGGCGGAGGCGGGCGATGGTTTCCTCGCGACTGTTGCCCCAGGCAATGAGTTTGCTGAGGAGAGGATCGTAGTCCATCGGAACGGTCCAGCCTTCGTAGACACCTTCATCGAGGCGGATGCCGGGGCCGCTGGGCGCGTGGCGCGAGAGAATTTTTCCAGGCGACGGGAAAAAATTGTTATCGGGATCTTCGGCGTAGAGGCGGACTTCCATGGCATGGCCGCGTGGCGTGATAGTTTCCCAAGCGAAGGGGAGACGATGGCCGGCGGCGATGGCGATTTGCAGCTTGACGAGGTCGAGGCCGGTGACTTGCTCGGTGACGGGATGCTCGACTTGAAGACGCGTGTTGATTTCCAAAAAATAAAAATTGAGATGGGCGTCGACGAGAAATTCAACGGTGCCGGCGTTGACGTAGCCGCCGGCGCGCGCGAGGCGAACGGCGGCATCGCCCATTTTTTTGCGAAGCTCCGGAGTGACGACGAGCGAAGGAGCCTCTTCGATGACTTTTTGATGGCGGCGCTGAACCGAGCATTCGCGCTCTCCAAGAGAGACGACGCGGCCATGGGTGTCGGCAAGAATTTGGATTTCGATGTGGCGAGGCTTTTCAAGATATTTTTCGAGATAGAGGCGAGAATCTCCAAAAGCATTGAGAGCTTCGGACGAAGCATCGCGCCACGCGGGCGCAAATTCGGCATCGCGTGTGACCACGCGCATGCCTTTGCCTCCGCCACCGGCGACTGCCTTGAGCAGCACGGGATAGCCCATATTTTGGGCGAGGGCCTGGGCATCATCGGGATTTTCGATGGGATCGTTGGCGCCAGGAACGGTGGGGACGTCGGAGCGGCGGGCTAGCTGGCGGCCGGCGGTTTTCGAGCCGAGCGCTTCCATGGCTTCGGCGCTGGGGCCGATGAAAGTGATACCCGTTTCGGTGCAGGCTCGCGGGAGCGCGGGGTTTTCGGCGAGAAAGCCGTAGCCAGGATGGAGAGCGTCGCAGCCGGAGCGGCGCGCGACGTCCATGATTTTGTCAATGCGAAGGTAGCTTTCGCGCGAGGATGCTGGACCGACGGGATAAGCCTCGTCAGCGAGACGAACGTGTAGGGATTTGCGGTCTACTTCGCTGAAAATCGAGGCGGAGCGAATGCCCAACTCACGGCAGGCGCGCAAGATGCGCACGGCGATTTCGCCGCGATTGGCAATCAGTATTTTGCGGAACATGAGCTTTTGACGATGCTGCGGGATTTTAGCACGAGGAGTATCGCCTCCAAGCCGCGGGCGCAATTGGAGTGTCTAATTATTTGAGGCACCGCAAGCACGGACCAGCGCCGCAGAATGTGGCGAGCACAGGCGTCCGAGGGTAGCGTGCAACCCGATTTGAGCGGATTTGGTAACTTTGGTCGCCTTCAAAGCGGGATGTTGCCGTGCTTTTTGCGGGGGTTAGTGTCGCGCTTGTTTTCGAGGGCGCGGAGGGCGGTGATGATGCGAGAGCGAGTTTCGGAAGGTTCGATGATGGCGTCGATGTAGCCTTTTTCGGCGGCGACGAAAGGGTTTGCGAAACGGTCGCGAAATTCTTCGATTTTTTCCTGGCGGAGAGCTTCGCGCTCGGACTCGGGAACTTTTTCCAGCTCGCGCTTGTAGACAATGTTGACGGCGCCTTCCGGGCCCATGACCGCAATTTCGGCGGAGGGCCAGGCGAAATTGGCATCGGTTCGGATGTGTTTGCTGGCCATGACGCAATAAGCGCCGCCGTAGGCTTTGCGCGTGATGACCGTGATTTTGGGCACGGTGGCTTCCGCATAAGCAAAAAGCAATTTCGCGCCATGCTTGATGATGCCGCCGAATTCCTGCTGCGTGCCGGGCAGAAAGCCTGGGACGTCTTCAAAGGTGATGAGCGGGATATTAAAGGCGTCACAGAAGCGGACAAAACGCGCACCTTTGAGAGAGGCATTGATATCGAGAACGCCGGCGAGGTACGCGGGTTGATTGGCGACGATGCCGACGGGGCGTCCATCGAGGCGCGCAAAACCAACCACGATATTTTTGGCGAAGTGTTCGTGAACTTCGAAGAAGTAGCCGTCATCGATGACGGCGTGGATGGCCTCTTTCATGTCGTACGGCTTTTGCGGATCATCCGGGACGAGCGAGTTCAAGGATTCTTCGCGGCGGTCTGGCGAATCTGAAGTCTGGCGCCGCGGAGGATCATCGACATTGTTTGAAGGCAAGAAACTGAAGAGTTCGCGAATCATGGCCAGGCAATCGGCGTCGTCCGCGGAAACAAAGTGGGCGACGCCGCTTTTTTCATTGTGAGTCATGGCGCCGCCGAGCTCTTGCTTAGTGACATCCTCGTGCGTAACGGTTTTGATGACGTCGGGACCGGTGACGAACATGTAGGAAGTCTCGCGCGTCATGAAAATAAAATCGGTGATCGCGGGAGAATAGACGGCTCCGCCCGCGCAAGGGCCCATGATGGCGCTGATTTGCGGGATCACGCCGCTGGCGAGGGTGTTGCGCAGGAAAATATCGGCATAGCCGGCGAGCGATGCGACTCCTTCCTGGATGCGGGCGCCGCCGGAATCGTTGAGGCCGATGACGGGGGCGCCGGCGCGCATGGCGAGATCCATAATTTTGCAAATCTTGCGCGCATTGGCTTCGGAAAGCGAGCCCCCGAAAACGGTGAAGTCCTGGGCAAAAACATAGACGATGCGGCCATCGATGCGGCCAAACCCTGTGACGAAGCCGTCCCCAGCGGGGCGCTGCTCCTGCATGCCAAAATCGACGCAGCCGTGGCGGACAAATTTGTCGAGCTCTTCAAAGGTGCCTTCATCAAGGAGAAGATGGATGCGTTCTCGCGCGGCAAGCTTGCCGGATTTGTGTTCACGCTCGCGTCGTTCGGGACCACCTCCGGCTTCGGCTTCCGCGGACTGGCGCCGGAGTTCCTCCATGCGATCGTGGTGTTTTTCTCTTGCGCTTGCGGCGGCATTTTTTTCAGGCAAGCTTTCCTCCGGGAGCTGAAGGTTCGTTCTTCGAGAAGATGCGAACGGCGAGATGGGTGGCAAGCCACATCGTGCCTAAGAGCAAGACTACGCCCAAGACCAACTCCGCACAGATGGCAGCAGCGCGCTGGAGAGGTGAGGCGAGGGAGGTAACGTAGAGAGTGGCTTGGACGAGAAGGAACATGGCGCCGAGGGTCATCGCAACGATGAGAATCGTAGTCAGGACGGAAGCGAGGATCATTTTCATGAGACCTGCGCGGTACAGAGAAGTCGCAAAGAGAAGAATAACGCAGTTGGCGACAAATCCGAGTGCAATCAGAGAACTGACCCGGAGCCTCTGAACTCAGCGCAAGCCGGACCAATCGTCGGCGACGAGGATCGAATCGCTGGGATTGGAAGGGTCGTACTTCACGCTGGCGGGCTGGCCTGCGACAAGCCGTTCAAAGCGGATTTGCCCTTCGAGGCCGGTGATGTCCTGTGCGGTGTGATAGGTCACACCAGAAATTGCATAGCTGTACGTGACCAGATGCCTTGGCTGCAAATCAATAATTGGGTGTGCACGAGAGCCAAAGAGTTTTCTCTGAGCCTCGCGCGGCTCGGGAGGGTGTTCGGCCAACTCGACGACCTGACCTTCCGCAATGCGTCCAATCTGATTCAAATGGAGCCGGCGCCTGCGTTCCACGGCCTCGGGCTCTTCCGGGGGACGAAAGAATGCGTAGGCGATCATGGCGATCGCGGCAATAGCAGCAGCGCCCATGGCGAGAACAAGTTTCCAGTCGGCGAACAGAGCTTTCAACTAGCGGACTCCCTCAATGCAAGGAAATTGTGGAGGGCAGCAGGCGCGTCTAAAATCGCGTCCAAGGCGCACGAGAAATTACCTGCCTGCGGAGACAGCCCCACAACCGTGTATTTTACAGAAACGGAGGCAAGGAGGTGCAATTACGTGTGCGGGGCTTGCACCGGATTGCGCAACACGCCAACCCCATCGACGCTGACCTCCACGACGTCGCCGGCAAGGAGCGGACCAACGCCAGCGGGTGTGCCGGTGGCGATCAGATCACCGGGATAGAGCGTCATGACATTGGAGATCCAGCGGACGAGAAATGCAACCGGATAGACCATCAGCGAAGTGCGGCCAGATTGGCGGAGAGCGCCGTTGACGCGCGTTTCCACCAGGACATCCGAGGGGTTGAGCTGTGTTTCGATGTGCGGGCCGACGGGACAAAACGTGTCGAAGCCTTTTGCGCGCGTGAATTGCACGTCGCTCTTTTGAAGGTCGCGCGCAGTGACATCGTTGAGGCAACTGTAGCCGAGTAGATAAGAAAGCGCGTCGTCGGATTCTTTGAGGTGCGAACAAAGGCGGCCGATGATGAGTGCGAGCTCGCCTTCATGCTCGACGCGCTGCGACTGCGGCGGAAGAACGACTGGTTCACCGGGAGCAATGATCGCCGATGGCGGCTTAAGAAAAATGAGAGGCTCTTTCGGCAGTTCATTGCCGAGCTCAGCGGCGTGCGCTGCGTAATTGCGGCCAACGCAAACGATTTTAGTTGGCTCGACCGGAGCCAGGAGGCGAACGTCGGTAACTGGCCAAGTGCGCGCGCCCTGCGACCAAGAAGCCCATGGAGACCCAAAAATTTCGCGAACTTGGCCGCCTTCGAGCAGGCCGAAAAGCGGCACGGGCGCGTGTGCAGCAGAGGAATTAAGGGGAAGGAAGCGGCAAAATTTCATGCGGGTCAGCTCGAGTGGTGGTGCGGATGAGAGATGTCCGACGCACGCACGCGGCGGATGATGGTCCCAAGCCAGGAAACAGTGACCACGAGCATATAGACTACCGCACCGAGCACGAAAATTTGCACCGCGCTGAAGCGCTCCTCGAGATCGGAGAAATCCATGCTAAGAATACGATAAGACAGGCTGAGAATGAGCCAGGCGATGAGGCTGGAAGCGAGCAAGTTGCCGGGCATGCGCCAGAACCGGAGAACGGGAATCAAAGCAAGAAGACCAAGAACGGCAACGGCTGCCAGATTGCGCGCCAGCGCGAAGCGATCTAGGAATGGAACCCGATTGGCAACGATCACCCACCCGCTGAACACGATGGAAAGAAAAACGCCGACGTAGATACCGGTGCGCACCGAGGCGTTCCGAAAAGCATGGAACGAGCCATACGCGGGCATGTCTGCATGGACGGACGTCAAGCGGTGCGCTCCCAAGAATCCTGCTGAGCATAACCCGGGGCTACGACGGAGGTTTCGCAACATCCGCGGCGACGGCCGCGCTGGGCGCGCTTTCATTGCCAGCATGATCGACGGCAGTCACGGAATACCAGTAGCGGTGGCCGGGCTCCACAGAGGTATCACGATACGCCGGTGCAAGCAATAGGTCCGGAGTGATAAGCGTACCTCGCGTGCCCTGCTGCTCACTGCGATAGACGCGGTAACCGGCCATGTCGGTTTCAAGATTGATGGACCAGGAGAGGTCCGCGACGACCGAGCCAGGAGTGGCACCCGGGAGGATCACAGCCACCACATTTTGTGGAGGCGCGGGAGGAAAAATGTCGCGTGCAGCAACGATGGCAGCCGCGGAATCATCGGACTCGAGCGCGTTGCCCTCAACCATTACGACGCTTTTGACCACGTATGCGTAGGTTTTGCCAAAATCAAAAAGCGTGTCCTGGTAAGAGTTTTCGTATGGCGAGGCAAGGAGAGTGAGCGGCGATTTCCATTTTGCTTTCGAGAGATCCGTTGCAGCAGCCTCAGCGGAGGAGGAATCGAGCTCGCCGCGATACACGCGATATCCGGAAAGAGCAGCTAAGGGAGCGCCGCCCGCGGTGCGCGTGGGCGCGGCCCAGCTCAAGTCGATGGCGGATTCTGTGAGGCGGGCATCGACATGAGGGATGGCTTCGGGGACGGGAAACATACGGACGGAGACGGCGTTGGAATCCGCCGAAGCGCGCTTTTTGGAGGCACGCGTCCGAACCATATAGAAAAGCAAAGCACCTGGATGCGCGCGGGTTTCCGATGGAGCGACGGGGTCGATGAATTTTAGATGGCCGTTGGAGACGTAACCATTTACGAGCGAACCCGGAATCGTGTAGACGACGCGGAATGATTTCTTGTCGGGCGCGCCGTCGGGTTTTGCCGCGCCTCGAAGAAACTCGACAGCAGGCGGTGCGGCGAGATGATCACCGGAAACGGTCCTGGCGGGCAAAGTAAAACCGAGTTCTACGCCATCTCCGGCTTGCTGTGCGGCGAGATCTGTGACCGCTACGGGAATCGGCGGCGAAGGCGGGACTGGCTCGCCGGGCGCGCCGCAACCGGCGGCGAGAAACAATATCGCCGAAACCAATAAAGCAGGCTTTGAAATGCAGCGGCCAGCGATGTGACGCGTTGCAGGCTTCCGCGAGTCTCGAATTTCCATTTTCGATTTCGGAGTTTACAGGATGTAGCGGCTCAAGTCTTGGTTCTTGACGATCTCCGCGAGTTGTTTATTGACATAGGCGGCATCGACCTTGACGTTCTTCTTCTTCAGGTCGGGCGCTTCAAAGGAAAGCTCGTCGAGAACTTTTTCGAGGATGGTATGCAGGCGGCGTGCTCCGATATTTTCGGTCGACTCGTTCACGGTGGTGGCGAATCTCGCGATGGATGCAACCGCATCGTCCGTGAAGGTCAGCTTGACGCCTTCGGTCTCCAGCAGCGCAACATACTGCTTAATCAGGGCGTTTTTTGGTTCGGTGAGAATGCGGATGAAGTCTTCTTCCTTGAGCGATTGCAGCTCGACGCGAATGGGCAGGCGGCCTTGCAGTTCTGGAATGAGGTCCGACGGCTTTGTGACGTGGAACGCGCCGGCTGCGATGAACAGGATGTGGTCGGTGCGAATCATGCCATAACGGGTGTTGACGGTCGTGCCTTCGATAATCGGCAAAATGTCGCGTTGCACGCCCTCTCGGGAAACATCCGGGCCGTGGCCGGATTCGCGCCCGGCAACTTTATCGATCTCGTCGATGAAGACGATGCCCATCTGCTCGGCGCGCTCGACGGCGATGCGCGTCACCTGATCCATATCCAGCAGCCGATTTTCTTCCTCTTGAATCAGGTATTCGAATGCATCGGCAACGGACATCTTGCGCTTTTTCTTTTGCTGGCCGAACATCCCGGAGAGCATGTCCTTGATGTTGACATCCATTTCCTCGACGCCTTGATTCGAAATGATCTCGAACGAGGGCATCGCGCGTTCGCGAACTTCGATATCGACCATGCGCTGATCGAGCTTGGCTTCGCGAAGTTGGACGCGCAGCTTTTCGCGCGTGCGCTGCGTTTGCTCGCGCAGGGCGGCGGCTTCGGCTTCCGTGGTGCCGGGCGCCGGCGGCGGGGACGGCGGCAGCAAAAGGTCCAGCACGCGTTCTTCCGCGGCTTGTTCGGCGCGTTCGGCGACTTCATCGAGCTTTTCTTCGCGCACCATGTCGATGGAAGTTTCCACCAGATCGCGTACCATCGATTCCACGTCGCGGCCTACGTAACCAACTTCCGTATATTTCGAAGCTTCTACTTTGACGAAGGGGCAACCGGCAAGGCGAGCGAGCCGGCGTGCGATTTCAGTCTTGCCTACGCCGGTGGGTCCAATCATCAAAATATTTTTGGGCAACACATCTTCCGCAATTTCCGGGGGGAGTTTTTGGCGGCGGACGCGGTTGCGCAAAGCGACAGCGACAGCGCGCTTGGCCGCGTTTTGCCCGACGATGTACTTGTCGAGCTCCACGACAATCTCGCGCGGAGTCATGTCGTCGAGCGCGGGAAGCAATTCCTGCTCTTCAGCGGGCGGAGGCGCGCCGTTGCCGCCAGGCATATAAACAATCTCTTTATCGCTCTTGCTGGTCATCAAATGTCCAATCCCTTTGCGTGCTTACCTTTTGTGTGCGATCCCCTGATGTGCAGTTCGTTTGATGCGCGAAAACGTTCAGGCGTGCTACCGCGCAGCCCTAGAGTTCTTCCACTGTAAAGTTGGCGTTGGTAAAAATGCAAATCTCGCTGGCGATGCGCATCGCTTCCATGGCTAGATCTTTCGTGGCGAGCTTCGAATGTTTGATCAAAGCACGCGCTGCCGCTAGAGCGAAGCTGCCGCCGGAGCCGATGGCGCACAAACCATCGTCCGGCTCGATCACGTCGCCGTTACCGGAAAGAAGAAACGTGGATTTCGTGTCCGCGACGATGAGCAGCGCTTCAAGGTGCCGCAGCGCGCGATCCTTGCGCCACTCCTTGGCGAGCTCGACGGCGGCTTTCTGCAAGTTGCCGGAATGCTCCTGAAGTTTGCCCTCGAAACGTTCGAAAAGCGAAATCGCGTCGGCGGTCGAGCCGGCAAATCCGGCGATGACTTTGTCATTGTAAAGGCGGCGCGTCTTTCGCGCGGTGTGTTTCATCACGTGATCGCCCATGGTCACCTGGCCATCGGCGATCATCACAACTTTGTTGTCCTTGCGCACGCACAGTACCGTGGTGCCGTGCATCGGTGCGCTCCCCTGGCTGTTACGCATCCAGCCATTATACAGCGGCAAGGCCGGGCCTAGCCATGAGGAGCGCGGCAAGCCGCAGAGCCCTCAGCCGCGCCTCTTTTGATGTTCCCTTTGCTCAGTTTCTAGCTCGAAGGAGGTGGCGGCGGCGCCGGTGGGTTTTCCTCTTCGGACTTTCCTCGAAGTGTTTTTAGATGATCCTCAAGAGCTCTCAAATCTCTTTGCGAAGTTTCCAGAAGGCCATTGAGATGATCGATCTCCTTTTGCTTTTGTGGTTTCTCTTCAGCGGGAGCATCCTGGAGCTCTTGGCGCAGCTTGTCCAGGATAACCGTTTCCTCTTGAATATCGCTTTGGGTGTCCGTAATCAGCTTATCAGTCTGTTCCACCGTCGCCGGAAGCTTGATATCCAGCGGCGGTTGTTTCTCGGACTTTATGGCCGCTCGAATAGCCGTCTCCTTCGCAGCGGCCTTCGCATCAGCAGCCTTCTTGGCCTCTATCTCCATTTCATAATTGTCGGCGGGTGTACGAATGTCGACTACGTCATCGTTTGTCCAAACTTTGCGCCTCTTGACGGGCAGCTCGCCGACCTGTGCTGACGGCTTGGAAGCAGGTTGCGAACTCGGCGGGAGAGTCGGAGAAGGAGGCGCGGATTGTTGCTGTTCCTGCTTTCCGGAAGGTGAGGCATCGCATTTCAATTGGGCCAAGAATAGCGCAGCACCCAGAGCGAGAAAGGATACGCTCAGGTTCTGGAAGGTCTTAGTGTGGTTCATTCTCAGTCCTAGTCGTTACGATTGCGGGATTTCGTGGAAAGACAGAACCTTGTAAGTGAGAGGCGCTTCGGCGGATTGGATCCAGCCGCAGTTGTAAACTATGCCCCGACCAACACTTCCCGACGGGGGTGCGTTCCAATAAGTCGCAGGCCCTGGATTGGGTCCTGGCAGCAGATTCCCCAGAGCGTCGCGCGTTTGGGCGATGAGCATCGCTCCGTTGAAGGTGCCACCGGCGCCGTTTGAGTTTGCGGTCACCGTACCTTGTCCGATGACTAAGACAATTCCGTCCCAAGTGGAACCTGAGTCATACGTGAAATTTCCAGTTACCAGCAGCAAGCCGTAGCCCGTGAAACCCGACCCCAGATGGAAGTCGCCTTGGATTGCGACGGTCATGGGATTCGAGCTGGACATTGCCGAAGGGAGATTTGTCTGGTTTGCAGGCCCTACGATGACCGAATCCGCGTTTTGCGTAACCGTCTGAACGATTTGGTCGAGACTTTGCACGGATTGCAAGTCGGTGGGGAGCGTGACCTGGGCTACGCTGGGAGTTGGGCCCGTCCCCGTAAAGTTCCCCGTTTCATTTGTGGGGGATAGCGGAATTCCCGTGCTGCCGGGCCCTGGATTTCCATTCTTTACATAATTAATGTCAGCGGAGTCCGGAACACCAATGGCTGGCAATGGGTACTGGATCGGACCTGAGGGAGAGCAAGCGCTGTCGCCCCCGTCGCTGCTTCCCTGAATCACGAATGCCGAATGATCGGGGCTGCTGAAAGCATCAGAGTACCCGTCCATTGTCAACGCAGCGGGAAACATAAGATTCATAGTTATTGGCGCAACGAGATACTGCAAAATTTTTTGGCTCCCGTTAGGCAGTGCAGCGAGAGCGGTGACTTCCAAAGCTTGCACCGCAGTGGACGGCGGACTGAAAGTCGAGATCAAGCTGGGCCAAGCCTTCCCGCTAGAGTTGACGTGGGCGGGATCGTAATAGATTGGCCTGGTGGAATTATAGGAGCCGTTGTAGTTCACGTCGATGTAGAGGGATGCCTCAGTCACCGCGTTAATACGGACCCATTTGTAGAGAGGACCTGGGATTCCCTGCGCGTTATTGTCCCAGACCGAGGAGACCGACTGCCAAGAGGTACTCGACGCCGGGACGCCAAATTCGGTCTGGTATTCTTTGTCGTAATACTTATTGCTTGAGTCCCACGGCGCAATGTTATCACCCACCGAGCGATTTATAGCGTAGACCGTCTGGCCCAGCGGAAATGGTGTGGGGATGACCGAGGTGCCAAAGTAGTTTTTATTTTTCGGGAGCATGCGTCCCCGGGCTTCCTCGAGACCTGCGAGCGCCGCATAGTACACCGTCGAGGACGACCGGTAGTTCGCGCCAAGGACCGTCTCTGTGCCGGAAGAAACCAACAAGGCGATCGCCACGACGCTTATCAGTAACAAGACGAAGATCGCTATCAGCAGTGCAATCCCATCCTCGGAGCGGCGGCGTGCTTTAATGCCATTTTTCATCTTTGCTCTTTACGGCTACTGAATCGGATTAAGGCTATGGCCCCTTCCCTGCAACTCAATGAGTCGCGGCCGCCCGGTTTGCGCATCCACCGTCGGCGCCATGACAATCAGCGTAATCTCGACATCCGTAATGTTCACGGGCGAATTATAAGAAACAGCCAAAGGGCACGCCTGCGGTCCCGTCGGGGTGTAACAGGTGTACTGGAATATAGGCACCGGATTTCCGCCGGGAAACATATTCGGATAGGCGGCACGAAACTGCGCAATTTGCGCGGCGGAAGCGTTGTTCATGACGTTTTGGACGTAAGGAACGAAGGCCTGAGCAGTGGTCACATCGGGTTCAGCCGATGTCGATTTGTAAGTCTGCCCACGATATAGAGTATTGTTCTGAAGCTGATAGCGGGTCCACTCGACGCCATCGGTCCGCCAGGGATCCACGTCCCTTTCGATGATCAGGTCAAAATCGCCCGGCGTCTCACACGTCCCGCCTCCCCCTGTTCCGATTTGACATGGCAAGTTGGACTGATAGTTGGGGTCCCAGGCTACAGGAGTGCTGGCATAGTAATTCGAAGGAGGTGGACCGGCCGAGAACGAAAATGAGTTTGCTGGAGGATAGCCCGAACCATTTACGTCTCGAATGATTTCGTCCAAACCAAAGCGCGCCTCTTGGAAGGAATTCAATACCTGCGATTCCGTTTGGTATCTCTGCTGGGCCACGGATAGTAAGGTGAACGCGACGCCGCAGAGCAAGACGAAGATTACCGCCGCGATCATCATTTCGATCAGCGAGAAGCCCCGTTGTCCATTCATGTGCTGTGAGCGTCTCATTTTTCGAGTATGGTATCGAGAGTCACTGGCCTGTAAACGGCGTTGCCGCCCTCTCTTCTGGCTCCCAGAATGAACCGTTTTGAGGTGACCATACCGTTGTTCGTGGTCGTGATCACCGCCCAGCGGACGTCGTAATTCACACCAGCGGGATCGTTTGGATCGTGATAGGTGAAGCTATAGTCCGCCACCGTCGGCTGAGTAAAATCGACAACGAGTTGGTTGTTATACACGGCGACGTAAGAACTGTTAGGGACTACAGCGTTCGGTTGCGTCGGGTCCCCCAGATTGCAACTGTTTCCCTCCAAGTCGATGAAAGCCGGCGGGCTAATCGACATGTTGAGCGGCTGGCTCAGAAATTGATCCATCTCCCGCTGCGCGAAAACCAGAGCAGAAGAGTCGTTGCGGTTCGTCGAGTTCAAGCCGATGGAAGCGGGCACCAGTTGCGCGACGGCCACGATGCCAACCAGCAGAATGACAATGGCCATCAGGACTTCCACCAGCGTAAACCCGCGCTGGCTGGTCCTCCTCTTGGCACCCGTCTTGGATTCATCCGCCTTTGCCATGGTCCTTCCTACGAACGGTTTCAACTGATGCGATGCCAATCTCCAGCGGACGAGCTAGACCACGCTTGCACTGACCCCGAGGGCAGCGTTAGCACGGCTCGGTAGCCGGGTCTCGGGTCAGTAGCGCTGCCTAGGTAAAGCACGTAGACTACGCTCGTGTTGCAATTCGCGTTTCCGACACAACCGAGAACGCCGCGCTGGTCGTAAGTCACACTGCCATTGGAGCCAGAGAGTACCGTCCATCCGTAGCTCGAAAACCCGACCCCCAAACTGGCCTGGATCGGAGCTGGACTCGGAACCGAACTCTCGGGCAGCAGCGTGAAGCTCCCGCCGATGTACATCTGCGGTTCTGCTTGGTCCGCTACCGTGTTCCCATTTGAATCGACCCACACCAGCCAATTTGCGCCTTGTTGGGCGATCTGGCAGCTTACAGGCGTGTTTTGCCGAATGGCATCAAATTTTGCGAACTTGAGCATACCCGCCAGTTGAGAAGCACTGGAATTTAGTTGATACGTCTGCAGGGAGCGCACGATGACAGGAACGGCGACAACGGTGATGATCAGAAGGACTGCCAGCGACAGGACAAGCTCCACCATACTAAAGCCATTTCGTGGGCTTCGACGCGGGAACACGAAGTTGGCGCTCGGTTTCATTTTGGGACGACACTAATCACACGGACTCCGGCGATGCTCCCGGAGCCCAACTGGCTTTCCAAGATTATTACATTTTATCAGCAAAACCCCATAGGAAGGGGGTACCCAAATCTAAATGACCATAGCACTAGTTAACGGCAGTACCGCCCGAGATATGCCCCGCTTCGCTCACGGTGGATGAATAAGATGTGAGTCTGGCCCGTCCATGAGGGTCTCGAGTTCGCAGACTGACTCGCGTCGTGGATTTCGCTAGGTTACTGCAAACAGAGAACTTACTCCCGCCGACAAGGCCTCGCACAACATACATGGCGGCTGGTACGTTCTTACTCCGCAAATCGTCGTGCGGGAGCGGCAATCGGAGCAGAAAGCCCAGCTCGCACGCCCGCTAGTTGCTGTCGTCCGTCTTTTTGCTCTTCTTGGTGTTTGCTTCGCCGCCGCGCTTTTCGAGCGAGGACTTGTCAAAGTAATCGCTCGGGAATCCGGGATTATATCTGCAGGATTCGAAGAAAA
>JBARBE010000102.1:0-4174 GCA_049792735.1 Candidatus Acidiferrum sp. | reverse complement strand
TCTGGACGGGTCCATATCCTTCACCAGCTTGCAGTCCCGGGCGGCCTCGCTGCCGAAGACGCAGGAAATCATTTTCTATTGAGGTTGACCCGGCGAAGCCAGCGCTGTCGGTCAGGCAGCGAAATATAGAAAGCTGGGTTTTACCAACGTCAAGGTGCTGGAGGGCGGTGTGGCAGCGTGGAAGGCGGCGGGTTACTCAATGGCCTGATATTCTCAGGACGGCGCACCCTCCGCATATCTAAGAGTCCGGGCCACCTGCCCAGAGGTTGCGAGCAGGCGAAATGGGCTCATAATGCCACAGGAGCACCAGCATGGTTGACGTATCCATTTCCAATGGCAATCTCGTGTTGCACGTGCGGGGAATCGACAAGCTGTGGACGCTTAAGAGTTCGCTCGAAATCCCACTGGCACACATAGTGGAAATTAAAGCAGATCCATCCGTAGCGCACGGATGGTGGCACGGGCTAAGAATGCCAGGGACTAACATTCCCGGAGTCCTCACCGCTGGTACTTTTTATCAAGACGGCCAAAGGGTTTTCTGGGATGTTCACAATCCGGATAACACGGTAGTGATCCAGTTGAAGGACGAGCGATACAGTGAGCTAATCGTCGAAGTCGCTGATCCGAAAGCTGCTGTGGAACTCGTTAAAACCGCATTGCCGGGCTCAGGGGCCGTCTTGCCAACGATACGCAGTTTTCCGTCTTCCCCGAGTCGTCAAAAATAGGAGTGTAATCTCCGACGTGGCCATCTTCTCAGGGCGGGTAGCAGCGCCTTTATTCCTGGGTGGCTCGCTCTTCTCCGGTTCTGTCCTATCTACTCACCGCCCACTATTCACTACTCACTACGCACTTGCTTCCCATGAATTTGCTGATCGACTAGAGAGAACCCAAACCCAAGACCCGCCCTCAGAAACCGAGGACGGGGCACCCTCCGCATAACTAAGAGTCCGGGCCACCCGCCCGCGTATCGCAGCTGGGTGCATGTTTTAACAAATGGGAATTCCGGCTTTTTAGTGGGAAGCGAACGGGGGCTTTGCCCCGCACACCCAGGATTTAACGCTTTGATGTATTCCCGATGAGGGCTCTTCAGTCCCAGTGCTTCAGCTGCGGCCACAATTCCTTCAACGGCTGCTTGAGCCCTCGGCAATAGAACAGGTCGACATTCTCGTACGGCATCGAGTATGGGTGGTACACGCTCGCGACCTTCTGCACGCTCGCAAACATTTGCTCGAGGCGCTCTTGGCTATCATCCATGACGATCATACTTTCGCCGGTGTAATCGCGCGGTCCCCACAGGAAATAGCTTTGGTGACCGCTGATCGCCCACGGCAATCCATATTTCGGCCCGAAGAGATCGATCGCGCCGGCTTGGCCATAGTTCTGGACAAAGATCGCCGTCTTCGCTCGAATACCCGGCGGCAAACTGCTGTAAACGCGCGCCACCGTCGCGACCATTTCCGGCCAGCCAAACTGGCTCGCATAATTCTGCGGCAACGGGCCCAGCTTGTGCGTCTCACTTGCAGGCGGCGAGAGGTGCAACGCGCGCGTGTAGTGAATGTACGTTTCGACCGGCAGCACCGGCGTGACAACCGGCGCAACGATCGCGCCCGCCGCGATCACCAGTGCTGGGTAGGCCACTTGCACCCACCTTCGCTGCCGCGCCTCGAGCCACATTTCCCACAGGACACTGCCAGCGGCGAACACCAGCGGAAAGGCGGGAAAGAGGTAATACACACGCGGACTCATCGTAACGATCACGCCCGCTGTGAACACCCAGGCCCAGCCCAGCGCGCGAAATCTCTTCCCTTGCTCCGCGAACAAGAAAAACCACAGGCCTGCCAGCCACACGGGCGCGGTCAACGAGTTCATCGCACCAATTTCCTGACCGAAGAAACTGAAGAAGCCCAACGGCACGTTCCGCCCGCTGCGTCGAATGTTGGCCTGCAATTCGAGAAATGGAAAGTGGTGCCGAACATTCCACCAGAGATTCGGGGCAAAAATCACGAACGCGACCACCCCGCCAATCCATAACCACCGATTCGCGAGCAGCTTCCGTTGGTTCGTAAGCAGTAGTCCGAGGACGATCCCAGCGCCGAAGATCATCATCGAGTACTTGTTCTCGAGACCGATGCCCGCGACCACGCCGAACCAAATCCACAGCCTCTCATTTCCGGTTTTGATGATGCGAATCACGAGATACGCGCAGGTCATCCAGAACAGTGGCTCGAACGCATTCATCGTGAAGGTGCTGTCCTGCGCGAGGATCCCGGGCGCGGCAAGCGTGGTAATCGCCGCAAGTACCTGCGCGAAGCGCCTCCCACCGAGTTCGCGCGCAATCAACGCGGTTAGCACAACCTCCACCGCCCCCGCGAGCGCCGGCAAAAATCGGATCGCGAGCAGCGACTGACCCAGCGTATGCCGCACCGCCCAGGCAATCATCGCGATCAGCGGCGGCTGATCGACATAGCCCCAAGCGAGATGACGGCTGCAGGCCAGGAAGTACAACTCGTCACCCAAGTACCCATACCTGTGTCCCGCGTACAAATGCACCACCAGCTTGCACGCGGCAATCAGGAGTACGATCGTGGTCGCGCCCAGCATCGGACAAAGGTGCCTTTCGTCATGGCTCTCTACCGTGCCCCCCGCCATTTGCGACTGCGACTCCGCCATCATCCTCGCTTGCTCCAAATTGCCAGCGTTGCAATTTATTGTAATTGCAGGTCTAGCTCTTCTGTTCGTCCGCTCCTAGAACTAGGGAACGAGCCCTTGCAACCAACTCTTTAATTGATTGTCGTGAGCTGCATCGAATCGTAGGGAAGCCAGCAGACGAGTGAGTATCCGCGGTTGATTGCAACTGTTGGGGCTCTCGAACAACAACTCCCACGAGAAAAACCCTATGACCACCGGAGGCAGGATATGAAATCTCCCATAATCCTCCTCCGCTCATCCCACTATAGTTCGCTTCAACCGCTTCGACTTCTGTAAACCTCGTCGCGTCGTCTACCACGACCTCCTCCAAGATATTTACGCCGGCACACCGAATTTCGAAGATCAACTCACTATTAGCAAGGACTTCTGCAGATTTTGGTGCTCCGATAACGAAATAATCGGGTCCATATTCCTCATCCGACGAATATTGCGACGTCCTCAAATCATAGAAACTCAATCCCAGGCGAACCATCTCAGCCGCGTCTTCAGCGTGAAGCTCGAACAAGCTCAAATCCTGTGAATATATTCCCTCGTTCCCGAGATCAGTTCTAATAGGCGAATGGTTTAGATACTTTACGACCTGCTTCGGGTTCTGGTAAGACCATTTCTCTCTCTTTTCTTCAATTATCCTTGCTACGTGCTGAGCGGTGAGTAGAAAAAATCGATTTTCCTGTGGAAGCATGGCCAATGTGGCGGTGGCGTTTGTGCCTGTTGAGTTGAGAAAAATTGTAGTGTGCCGCAAAAGGTCTTCCCGAGCCAATTGACTTCGCTCTAGCGGCGCTCTTGGGGAGTTATCCGAGACTGTTGTCACCACCCAATCCTCTCGCACGACGTGCGCGCTGATTCTAATACCAATTCCTGATAAACGGGGTTTTGGGACGTCGGTCGGATGGACGGGTGGCCCGGGCTCTTAGTTATGCGGAGGGTGCCCCGTCCTCGGTTTTTGAGGGCGGGTCTTGGGTCTAGACTTTCTTTTTCGAAAACGAGAAATCCAGAGTTACCTAGGTTATCTCCCAGCAATTCAACGGCTTACGCCGATTCGTTTCTTCCCCGCGGATTTTCCTTGACAATGGACTGCTGCTGTAGTACAGTTTTGTTGTAGAAAATTACGCCCCGACTCTGTCGGGGCGTTTTTATTTTCAGGGCACTCCGGCTCGCTTGCTCTCGCTTTTGTAGGGGCCGGGCTTCAGCCCGGCGTTTTTGGGACTTCCTCCGAGATTCGCTAGACGTTAAATCCTGTTTCTCTCTTTCTGTCGTTCACGGACTCTCGCACTTTTCTGTTCATTGACACGTAAAAAACCGGGCTTACAGGCCGGCCTGAAGGTCGGCCCCTACACACGCCACTACCTCTTTCTCAGGACACAAACCATGCCAAACAAAAAACTCAACCCGAAACTGCTCTGGATCCAGTTTGAAGACATTCTTGTCCCGCGTCTCGGCCTAACCGTTTGGGACCGCGCCGTCT
>JBARBE010000101.1:0-29713 GCA_049792735.1 Candidatus Acidiferrum sp. | reverse complement strand
GCATGGGTACGGGCGGGACGATCAGCGGAGTCGGAAAATATCTGAAGGAAAAGAATCCCGGCGTGCAAATTATCGGCGTCGATCCTGTCGGCTCGCTCTATTACGATTTTCACAAGCGCGGCGAAACGGTGAAAGCGAAGACCTACGTCGTTGAAGGCATCGGAGAAGATTTTTTTCCAAGCACCATGAACATGAAGATCCTCGACGACGTTCTTCAGGTGAACGATGAAGAGTGCTTCGTGTTGGCGCGACGCCTCGTCAAGCTCGAAGGCATTTTCACCGGCGGATCCGGCGGCGGCTGCATGTCAGCTGCATTGCGTCTCGCCAAAGATCTGGGTCCGGACGCCTTTATCGTCGCGTTCATGCCGGATACCGGCATGCGTTATCTCAGCAAGGTGTACAACGACGAGTGGATGCGTGAACGCGGCTACGTGGAAGCGGCCGTACACATTACCGCCGCCGAGGTCGTGAACGCCAAGCACCAGTCCGGAAAAGTGCGCGAGCTGGTGATTGCGCGGCCATATCAGACTGTATTCCACGCGCTGAAGACGATGCAGGAGCAAGACATTTCGCAGATTCCGGTATTCGAGGAAAATATTCCTATCGGTACGATTTACGAAGATCAGATTTTGACGATGGCGCTGCAAGGAAAAGATCTGCGAAAACTCGTCGTCCGCGAAGTGATGAGCAAGCCGCTGCCGCGCATTCCCGGCACGTCGCCCGTCGAGCGCGTCACCTATATTCTGAGCCACGAAAATCCGGCGGTCTTCGTCGAGATGGACGGCGCAAAATTTGAGATTCTCACCAAATACGATTTGATGAGCACCGTCGCCAGCCTTATGGAACAAAAGCGTTGATCGCTGCGTCAAATTTGCCAACGCAAAAGAGCAGGACGGAAAATAATTGAAAATTCTTGACTTCAATGAACGGCTGAAAGATTCGATCCTCATTGCGGATGGCGCGATGGGATCGATGCTGCACGAAGCTGTGGGCGCGCAGCGCTGCTTTGATGAACTTAACGCCACCGAACCCGAAGCCGTTTTTCGCGTACATCAGGCGTACATCGAAGCGGGCGCGCAAATCATCGAGACCAACACGTTTGGGGCGAACCGCTTCAAGCTTGCGCCCCTTGGGCTCGGCGACGAAGTGCAGCGGCTCAATTCCCGCGGGGTAAAAATCGCGCGCGAAGCCCGCGAATCGGCTTCCCGCGAAGTCCTCATCGCCGGTTCTATCGGCCCGCTTGGTCTCGGCGTGCAGTCCCGCCATCCGGAGCCCGGGGAAATTCTTGACGTCTTCCAGGAGCAGGCGCTTGCGCTGGAAGAGCGCGGCGTCGATTTCTATATTCTCGAAACTTTTTCTTATATCGAAGAAATTCTTCTGGCCGTCGACGCGATTCGCTCGTTTTCCGGCTTGCCCATCGTGGCCCAGCTTACCTACTCGGAGGAAGGCACCACGTACGGAGACCTCCGCCCCGCCGATGCTGCTGCGCAGCTCAAAGCAAAAAATGTGCAAGTCATCGGCGTGAATTGCACACTTGGCCCACAGGCATTGCTCAAAATTTTGCGTGAGCTCACCCAAGTCGACGAATTGCGCGTCAGCGGGATGCCCAATGCCGGTTTGCCGAAGCGCGAAGGCGACCGCATCGTTTATCCAAAATCCTCGCCGGAATATTTCGCTCTCTTTGCGCGAGAGGCTGCCGCACTCGGCGTGCGCATTCTCGGCGGATGCTGCGGCACGACGCCGGCGCACATCCGCGCGATGGCCGAAGCCGTTAAATCGCTGCGCCCTGCAAAAAGTCATGGGGCTTCAGCGACGGTCGAAGCTGTTGCCAAACCCGCGCTTGTATTGCAGCGTGAGCCGGAAAGCAAATTCTGGAAGAAACTTCAGACGAAGGAATTCACCGTCTGCGTTGAGATCGATCCACCGAAAGGCCTTTCGCTCGAGCGCATCTTCGAGCAAGTCGACAAAATCATGGCCTCGGGCAAAGTGGACGCCATCGACATCAATAGCGGGGCCATGGCGCGCGTCGGCATGGACGCGTTGATCACTGCGGGAGCGCTTGAAGCTCGCGGAGTCGAAACAGTGCCGCATTTGACGACGCGCGACTTCAACATCATCGGCTTGCAAGCCGTATTGCTCGGAGCATGGACCGTCGGCGGCGTTCGCAACGTCCTCGCCATCACGGGCGATCCGCCTGCCGTCGGCGACTACCCGGAAACAAGCGGCGTGTACGAAGTTGATTCCGTTGGTCTGGTCAAGGTTCTGAGCCGGCTCAATCAAGGCACAGACTGGGCTGGCAAAACGCTCGGCGGCGCAACAAATTTTGCCATCGGCGTGGCCGTCAATCCGGTTGCCGACGATCTGGACAACGAGATCGAGCGCTTCCACGCCAAAATCGAAGCGGGCGCGCACTTCGCGATGACACAGCCGATTTTCGACCCCGAACACTGGCACGAATTCGTTAAAAAACTCGGCGGTAAGCCGTCGATTCCCGTGCTGCTGGGAATCTGGCCGCTCAATAGCTACAAACAAGCGCTGCGTCTCAATAACGAGGTTCCCGGCATCGTCATCCCGCAAGACGTGCTCTCATCGCTGGAAGCTGCCGGGGCCAACGCGCGCGAACGTGGCTTCGATCTCGCCCGCCAAATGCTCGCGTGGTCACGCACCGAACTCGCCGGTGTGTATTTAATCCCGCCGTTCAAACGCTACGAAGAGGTCCTCGACCTCCTCTGATCATTAACTGACGCTTAGGGAATTAAATGCGGGCCGATGAGCTCTATAAACTCCCATGCGGTTACGATTTTTGTGGCTTTCCAGAATTTGGGGAAATGCCGCGAGTTGCCGGTGATGAGATAGTCGGCGCGCGCTTCATCAGCGCATTCGAGGAAGATGTCGTCGGCAGGATCGCTCGCAGCTCGAACAGTTCGCGATGGAGACACCAGACGTCCACGATCTTCAATGAGGTTCAGAAGCTGGAGCTGCAGGCCTCTTCGAATGCCCAATTCACGACGCCTTAAAACCGAGCTGTACTCCGCGAGAATTGCCGCAGATAGGTATAGTTGAGCCGGTTTTGCGGTTGCCAGAAGAAGGACTGAACGGGACAAGCCCTCCGGATTGAGTGCGGCGGCAACCACGACGTTCGTATCCAGGAGCAGCCGAAGCGGAATCATCCGCGCTTCGTTTTCCGCGCCCGCGCTTTTCGTATAATCTCGTCGATTTGCTTCGAGGTCAGCTTGTCGGTCCCCTTCCGTTTGGACTCCTCGCCAATAAGCCGGAGAACCTCGGGCTCGGGGGCTGCCAGTTTAATGTAATTCTGAATGCTCAGCAGAACAGCGCGCGGAGTGCCGCGCTTCTCAATCACCAGCGAGCCGCGCTCCTGTTCAATGTGCCGCAGCAGGCTACCGAATTGCGTCCGGGCGCGCAGTGCTGAAACCACAACTCCATGCGTTTTCTTTGTTTTCGACATAAATCCAACTGTGTAGTTCGCCACCTTGAACTGTATAGTTCTCGCAGCCAGCAGTCAACAGCTTTTGTTCGCGGAAAGCGCCTCTTTGCTGTGCTTCCGGTGGCGGGTTACAATTTTCTTGAATATGTTAGTCAGCCGGGAGGGCGGCTAAGCCGCCTCAAATTGCCTTCGAACCTATCCTGACTGTCCTGACTGGTCTTCGCAGCGCGCGCCGCAAGAGCGGGGCCAGAATCACATAAAGCACGGCCACAAGCAGAGGCGCCAATAAAGACCATGCCACGGCCGCGTGCCACACCGTCGTCCCCAGAAATTGCGCCGCGCCCCACAGGTTTGCGTGAAACATCCCAAGAATCTGCGCCACGGAAAGTGGCAAATGCGGCGCTCCAAATAGCTTCTCTCCCATGCGGAAAAATGGGATGAGAAGTGCAATTTGCAGCAGGTACACGAAATAATTAACGATCTGAATTGCCGGCAGATTCAGACGCAGGATCAGTGCCGCGAGCGCGCAAAGGGCCGTGGTCGTCCCGAGAACGGGAAACACACCCAGGGCGACGCCAAGGGCGATGCTCAGCGCCAGCTTTTCGGGCGTCACGCCCTGGCGCAGCAATTCCACAATCGGCCGCGCCATCCGCCGCCGAAAAAATCCTTCCGTTGTGCCGCCAGCAATCTCCACGCGAAGCGTCCTCGCTATCAACATATTCGGCCAAACTTTGCGATTCGCCAAGATTCATCCTGGCGCAATTTTGCCTTGCCGGGTGCTACACTTCGTGCAAGACAAGTCACAATCTGGAGGCTCGCATGTCTACAAATTCCGCGGCTGCGGCAAATCCGCGCACCAACTCGAGCACCCTGGGAGCGTTGTGGATCGTCTACGCGCTCCTTCGACTGGCGGCGGTCATCCTGCTCGTGCTTTTCAACGGTACAGCCACGGTAATGTTTGGCGCGTTGCTTTCGCGCGTGCCCGATCCATACACTCTGATGACGGCTTTCCATGTTATTTACATCTGCGCGGTCATAGTAACGGCTCTCTCCGGCCTCGTCGGACTATTTGCGGGCTTGGCGCTGCTCTCCGGCAAATCTTCCGCTCGCTCACTTGCGATCGTTGCGAGTGTCCTCTCGTTATGCGACCTTCCGTTCGGCACCACCCTGGGAATTTATACTCTCATCGTTTTCCTTCCCTGACGCTCAGCACGGGCCGCTTGCACTGCGTCCCGTCCGCTTCGCGCGCCGCTTTTTCCCGCTCCAGCGGAGACAAACCGCGGCTTGCTATGGAGGGCTTGCAGAGTCTGTTGGCGCAACCTATGCTCCGTGTTTACAAGAAGGGAGCGAGACCATGAGGAAGAGCAATCGTTGGATTTGGGCGGGAGCGGCGTTGATCGTTTTATTTGCTCTTGGCTTGAGAGAAGGGAGACAGACAAAAGCGGCAGAAGCGCGCGAAGCGGATCGAGCAGCGATAATGGCGGTGCTCGACGCGCAGCAGGCGGCGTGGAATCGCGGGGACGTGGATGCATTCCTGGTGGGCTACTGGCATTCGCCGGAGCTGACGTTTTCCGGGAGCAGCGGAATTTCGCGCGGATGGGAGGGAGTGCTGGCGCGCTACAAAAAGAATTATCCGGACCGCGCGGCGATGGGACAGCTGGATTTTTCGCAGTTGGAGTTTCGGTTTCTGGGGCCGGATGCGGCGTTGGTGCTGGGGCATTGGCATCTCAAGCGCGACAAGGGAGATATTGGCGGGGTGTTTTCACTGGTGTGGGAGCGCTTTCCCGAGGGATGGAAAATTATCCATGACCATACGAGCGCGGTCGAGAAATGACGCTTGCCCCATGCGCGTTGGTCCTCGAAGTAATGTTCAAGACAACACACTTTTCTGATATTGACCCGGGAACGTTGGCTGCGTAGAATTCTCGTTACTCGTGGTGTTGGCAATCTTTGGTAACGGACAAGGGGTGAATTATGAAGACCCGAATCCTCCTCTTCTTTTCGTTGTTCGCGATCCTCAATTTGATGGTTTTTCCCGGTGAAGCTGGGCGCTGGACGGCGGCCGCAAGCGCTCCGCGGGCTAACTGGCTGGCCATGCCGCAAGGGGATGCGGATGACCTGCCGCGATTCCGAGTGACCAGCACGACTTTTCAGAACAATGGGACTGTGCCGTCCGTCATGGTGTTCAACGGGACGCTGGGCAGCAATTGCATTGGCGGAAACATGTCGCCGGAGCTGAAATGGACGAAAGCGGTGCAATGGACGAAGAGCTACGCCGTGGTGACGTATGACGTGACGGCGAACTTTACGCATTGGGGCATTTACAATATTCCGCCGGACGTGACGGAGCTTGCGGCGAACGCGGGTATCGCGACGGCCAACTACCCGCAGATAACAGATGATGCAGGGAACGTAGGCTATGCGGGGCCGTGCCCTCCGCCGGACATCGTGCCGAATGGCGTTCACAAGTATCTCTTTACGGTCTATGCGCTGGATACGAAGCTCAATCTTCCGGCGTTTCCGCCGGGATATCCGGCGCCTCCCGAAACGCTGTTTCGAGCGATGATCGGGCACGTCATCGAAACGGCGACTATTACAGGGTTGTTCAGCTGCGACAATGCGCCGGAGGCGGGTTGTTCCTAAGAAATCTCCCAGAAGTCTATTTATGCGCAAGGCATAGCTAGCCCGGAGATGAGGACTACGCCCCTGCTTCCTCATAACACATTGAAAATAAGATAGTTAGCGGGAAATCCTCAGAGTTCTACACAGGCGGTACTTCGGGTCTATTGGCGCGGAACGAGCTCCCCGACAGAATGTGGGTAGAGGCTACTGAGGGATGTTCGCCGCTATGCTACTTGCAATCTCCATCGTTGCGCTTTCGCAATTCGCCCTATATTACTGGCGGGCGGTCTTGGCGGGAGTGGCAGCGCAACCGGTTTCCGACCGGGTGCTGGGCGCGGCTCATCTCGAGGCCGGGCGGATGAAGGGCCAGGATTTCGAGACGCTGGCCGGATTGCACGAACTGACTCCTGATCTGCGGACGAACGGTGGCGGTCTGACTCTGGTTCGCGCTTATTACAAGACTATCGAAGGGCTTAGCGCGCTGTCTGGCACACGGATGCCCGCGGTGGCGGAATGGTGCGAGCGCGAGCGCGTGATTTGCGCGCGGTTTGTCGCGGTGCAAATCGGCCTGCGCTTGCAAGCAAATCTCGAACTGGCTGCCTCACTGCGCTCCTGCTAATCCTTTCTCGGACGATTCCCCAAAATTAGCTGCGAACAGGCGGGCTTCGCGAGCGGTCCGTCCTTTAGCGCAGAAGTATCGATCGTTTCTGCTTGAATTCCTCTCTCCTAAAGACAGCTCTTCCACCCGATTTTGCGAGGCACGCCAGCGGCTTGCGCGTAGGATGCGGGTGTAACCTTTTCTGGGGACCGCGGTAATCACTCAATGAAAGAGCAAGAGCGGGCCCCGATACGGAAAATGACCAGGCGATGAAGTTGGCTCCGGACGAGGATCTGATGCTCGAAGTGCGCAATGGCACGGGCGAAACGCTAGGGGTGTTGTTCGACCGTTATCACGGGCCGCTTTACAACTTCTATGCCAAGCTGACGGGGGATCGGACGCTGAGCGAGGATTTGGTGCAGGAAGTGTTTTTGCGGATTTTGAAGTACCGGCAGAGTTACGCGCCGGGGACGCCGTTTCGGGCGTGGATCTATCAGATTGCGAGGAACGCGCGCGTGGATCATTACCGGAAAACGCCGAGGCACATTACGTTCGAGCCGGAGATGGCGCCTCCGGTGATGCCGAAAGATTCGGCGCAGCAGTCGGAAGAGGCGGAGCTGTTGCACCGGGCGCTGATGCAGATGCCGGAGGAGAAGCGGGAGATTTTGATTTTGAGCCGCTTTCAAGAGTTGAAGTATGACGAGATCGCGCGGCTTCTGGGCTGCGAACTGGGGACGGTGAAGACGCGGATTCACCGGGCGATTCAGGAGCTGCGGCAGAATTTCAAACAGCTCGAGCGCGGGATGATCAAGAACGACAAAAATTCAGGAGGCGCGAAGTTTTTGCCTTCCAGGAGGGCCGGAAATGAAGTGTGAAGAGATGGGAGAACTCCTGCCGGATTATTTGCAAGGAAGTCTGAAGGCCGAGCAGGACGATTTAGTGGAACAGCATATTGCGGAGTGCGCGGATTGCCGGGAGGACGTGGCGATCTGGAAGAAGCTATCGCTTTTGCCGGTGGAGCAGCCGAGCGCGGAATCGCGCGAGAGGTTTGAAGCGATGCTGCACGCGTACCAGACGGGGCGCAGCGATAAGGCGGCTGCGGAGCTTGGACGAGAGAAGCGTGGCGGCGTGTGGAGCTGGTTGCGCTCACCTGTGGGAGCCGTGGCTTGGAGCGCGGCGTTGCTGGTGATCGGACTTTTCGCGGGCAACTATCTCGGGCACCGGCCGACGCGCTCGAGTGCTGATCAAGGCGAAATCGCGGCGATGCATTCCGAACTGACGAATATGCGGCAACTGGTGGTGCTATCGATGTTGCAGCAGCAGTCGGCCAGCGAGCGGCTGCAGGGCGTGAGCTACAGCCAGCGCGAGGGGCAGCTCGATCCACAAGTTGTGGCGGCGCTGGTGCACACGCTGCGCTACGACAACAGCGTAGATGTGCGGTTGGCAGCACTTGACGCGCTGAGCCGGCACGGCGGGCAGCCGCAGGTGCACAGAGACGTTGTGGAAGCGCTGCAGGAGCAGCAATCGCCGCTGGTGCAGGTGGCGTTGATCGACCAGATGCTGGAATGGCGCGATCCGGACTCAGCGCAGCGGCTGCGCAATTTTGCGGAATCGCCGAATTTGAATCCGACGGTGAAGCAGCGGGCCGATTGGGCGGTCAGCAAATTGAATTAAGGAGAGAACGATGCGCAGGGAGAGAAAATCTTTCGGGATGATTCTGGCGACGTACGCGGCGGGCGCGGTGTTGCTGGCGACGTTTTGCGCGAAGAAAAGCGCGGGGCAGCAACCGGTGGAAGTGACGGTCGGGCGGATCCATCCCCATGTTCAGCCCGAAGTGCAGCCGGTGGTGGCGCCGTCGTTCAACCTGGATATCGCTCCGTCCATCGCGGCGGTTGTGCCGGAGGTTCTTTCGGTGACCGCAGGAGATGACGACGACTTCCGGACCAGCGATCAGGAAAAAATTCAGAAAAGCTTCGCGATGCCGGCAAACGGGCAGAAGTCGCTGGAGATCGACAATATTTGGGGATCGATTGAGGTTGTGGCGGACGCGGCGGACAAAGTGGACATGTCCGTGGAGAGGACCACGCGAGCGGAGTCGAAGGAAAAACTGGAGCAGGCGAAGAAGGAAGTGACTTTGGACATTACGCAGCAGGACGGCGCGTTAAAGCTGTACGTGAACGGACCCTTCCGCTGCCAGTGCGATGATTGCCGGCATTCGCGCGACGACGAGGGCTACCGAGTGAAGATGGATTTCGTGGTGCACGTGCCGCGCGACATCGACATCAAAGTGAAAACGGTGAACGAAGGGCGCGTGGTGGTGCGGGACACGAATGGGAATTTTCTGGTGAGGAACGTCAACGGCGATATCGAAATGGACGACGTGGCGGGGTCGGGGACGGCGCGGACGGTCAATGGGCCAGTGATTGTTTCGTTCCGGCAGAATCCGAAGCAGGACTCCGACTTCAAGACGATTAACGGCAATGTGGAGCTGAAATTTGCGCCGAATCTGTCCGCGGACTTCCGGTTCAAGACGTTCAACGGCGGCATCTACAGCGATTTCCCGGTGACGGCGATGCCCGTACACGAGATGCAGGAAGAACACAAAGGCAGCAAGGTGATTTACCGGGCCGACCGGTATTCCGAAGTGCGGGTGAAGTCGGGTGGCCCGCAGATTCAAGTGGAAAATCTAAATGGAGACATTCGCATTCTTGAAAACCATGAATAAACATAGGCAGATACACTCATTGATTGCAGCCGCCGCGATGGTGTTTGGCGCGGCGGGGATGGCACCGCGCGCGCACGGGCAGGCCGGCGGAGACAAGATTGCCGTGAACCTGAGCGATCCCTCCCGCCCGGCGTTCGTGAAGGTAAGCCTGGTCAACGGCAGCATCATCGTGAAGGGCTACGACGGCAAGCAGGTGATCGTGGAAGCGCGCAACCGCAACGAAGACCGGGAGCGCGAGAGCAGCGCGGGCGGACTGAAGCGGCTGAACATTTCGACGACGGGGTTGAGCGTGGAGGAAGAAAACAACGAAGTGCGCGTGAACACGGAGTCCTTCGCGCGAACGATTGATGTAACTCTCACTGTTCCCATCCACACTTCGCTTAAGCTTGGCGCGGTCAACGACGGAGAAATCATGGTAACCGGCGTGGATGGCGAGATGGACGTCAACAACGTCAACGGGAATGTGACGCTGAACAATGTTTCCGGGAGCGCCGTGGCCCACGCTCTGAACGGAAAAGTGCTGGCGACGTTTGTGCGCGTGAATCAGAAGCCCATGGCGTTCAGCTCGTTGAATGGAGATATCGATGTGACATTTCCGGCGGACGTGAAAGCAAATCTAAGCATTAAGTCCGACCGCGGCGATGTATTCAGCGACTTTGACGTGCAGCTTCAAGCCTCCGCGCCGCAGCAGGTGGTAGAAGACGGGCGCAAGGATGGGGGCAAGTATCGCGTCCGGATTGATAAGACGGTGCACGGCACAATCAACGGAGGCGGGCCGGAATATCAGTTCACGAATTTCCAAGGGCAAATCTACATCCGCAAAGAAGGCAGCCCCCGCTGAAGTGGCGCACTCGCAGGGCATTTTTAAGACGTTATCGCGGCTACGGGTGTGGTGCCGGTTGCGGCGATTCGCTCTGGATGATCCCTCCAGCGTGCGAGTAGACGCGCAAAGACATGCCTTGCGCTTTGACGATGCGCTCAATTTCCAACCGCGGGGGATCAGCTAATGCCCGGCGCTGCGGATTCGCCTGACTATGCCATTCAAAGACCGTCTGAATTGGGAAGCGCGGAATCGCTTTTGCCAGGTCTTCCAGAGAGATGCGGCCGGAACACGAGTCCACCGAAAACAACAATTCTTGTTCGCCGTTGTGGGAAGCCACTGCGATCCGCACAGGGTTATGAAATGGGGCGAAGGAAATATTGCCGTCGACGGAATTTCCCTTGATATATAAGGGCCTAAGCCTGTCGACGACGTCTTGCGGCGGACAAGGCCCGGTACCGAACAGGAGCGCCTCCACTAAGCCATCCTCGTACTCTTGTTCAGGGAAGGGGACCGGCTCGTTCCTGCTGGCCCATTCTTCGTGCCAGGCTTCCAAATGTTGCCAGAGCAGACTCTCGGCACCGCGATTGTCCCACTTGAAAAGATAGGCAGCGTTGGCGGCTACACATTTGTCGGGATCATCGAGATACTTCTTCGCGAGTTCCCGAAGCGCGGGTTGAAGACGGATTCCGGCCATCTTCGTGAAAAGGGTGACCGAGCAATTTGCACGAGGCCGCGCCAGCGAGTCGGTGATCAATCGCGTACCGAAGTCAGGGTCGGTTCGAAGAAAGTAGGAGAAAAACAGGAACGAATGATAGCCATTCCGGTCGTCGGGATCGTTCAGGTACACAGACTTCACGGCGGGCAGTACGGCAGTTGTGCCGTACCGCTCAACCACGCCGATTTTCGCATTGTACTCCGCATAGTCGTCGTTCTGGTACGAGGCGGGCAATTGTTCGGTCAACGTGACATTCAATGAGGGTAGCTCTTCGTCCGGGAGTAGCCTCAAGGCTGCGATGTCCGCCCGGGGACTCACCGACGCGACCTCCGCGAGAATCACTTGGCCGCCTACATCGGGATCCGCCTCATAGATTCGCTTCAGAATTTCCGTGCGGTGGAACCTCAGAGTTCTCTCGTCTGGTTCCAGTGTGCCTGATGAGGTTGCTTCTTCCCCCGAATCGGAAGCGTCCGTGGGTTGCCCCGGGCCGCGCTCGTGCAGTGATTCGTACAAACGCTGCAGATAGGCGGTTATGCCGGGGCTGGCAAGCAACCAATAATTGCCCCCAAACAAAATCGTCCACTGCGTCTCAAATGGCAGAATCGGGAAAATATCTTCAGCCGCGCGCCGCAGGCATTGCTGGACGGCTGGTGTTATTGGCGCTCCTCGAAGGAACTGATTCTCGGCGATGGTCTGAAAACTCACAGCCCTCGCGTCGCCCTTCTTGTCGGGAACAACAAGCGTTAGCAGATCGAGGTATTTTCCATAAGGGTCGGGCGATTCCTGATTCCGGGAACCCGCATTATTCGATTCGGTCTGCACGGTCGGCCGTGACCGCTGTGCCACCGCAGCATCGCGGCCCTCTTCCGTCGCGATTTTCATGAGAAACTGCTGGGTGACCGGAAATTCAGGATCGATAAGCTGAGTCTGGAGCTGAATGATTTCCTGGGATGTCCTTGATGTGCGGCCAAGCAGTCTGGTGCTGAACGCGCAATCCGATTGCGCGCAACTGGCAGCCGGGACGAGGGTCGCCACGGTGGCTACAAATAGCAAAAAGGTTCTGCCTCGCGATTTCATGGCCGATCCCAGTTTAGGTGAATGCTTGCGCAAGCGTTATAGGCCGCTTGGCCAATCGTGCCCTGATGATTAATTAGATAGCTCGTGGCCTCTACATATCAGCCGTATTAAAGGGCGAGCCGAGGGGAGTTTCGTTCAATACGCCCAGCGGAGGAGGACGCCGCCGGTAGTGTAGCCTGCGCCGACGGCCACGAGCAGCACGAGATCGCCCTTGTGCAAGCGGCCTTGCGCGACGGCGTCGCAAAGGCCCAGCGGAATCGTGCCGGCCGTTGTGTTTCCGTAT
This sequence comes from Candidatus Acidiferrum sp., assembly GCA_049792735.1. Taxonomy (GTDB): domain Bacteria; phylum Acidobacteriota; class Terriglobia; order Acidiferrales; family UBA7541; genus Acidiferrum. The sequence goes on along the minus strand of JBARBE010000101.1, from coordinate 17,425 downwards.
TTGTCGATGTTGACCATGACTTTGTTGTCGTCGATGCCGAGCCGTTCCTGCATGGCGCGAATAATACGGAGATTAGCCTGATGGGGAACGACGAGGGCCAAATCGTCGCTGGTGAAGCCGTTGCGCTCGAGCAAAGTGACGGCGAGCTCCGCCATGCGTCGCACGGCGTACTTGAAGACTTGCGAACCCTCTTGATGGACGTAATGCATGCGCTTCTCGACGGTTTGGACGCTCGAGGGGTTCAGCGAGCCGCCGCCGGGCATGTATAAATACTGGCCGCCGGAGCCGTCAATATCATGCGAAAAATCCAAGATTCCTTCGCCGGCCTCGGATGGTTCCAGGAGGACGGCCCCCGCGCCATCGCCAAACAGCACGCAAGTCGCGCGATCGGTGTAATCCAAAATAGAAGTCATCGTGTCGCTGCCGATGACAAGGACCTTTTTGTGAGCGCCGGAGCCGACGAATTGCGCGCCGACCGTAAGCGCATAAGCAAAACCGGAGCACGCGGCGGAAAGATCGAAGCCCCAGGCTTTTTTCGCGCCGATGCGGTCCTGCACGAGGCAGGCGGTCGCGGGAAAGAACATGTCCGGCGTGACGCTGGCGAGGACAATCAGGTCAATCTCGGCGGGGTCGGTCCTGGTCTTGGCAAGAAGGGCTTTGGCGGCTTCCGTGGCGAGATGGGAAGTAGCGGTGCCAGGTTCGACAGCGTGGCGCTCGCGGATGCCGGTGCGGCTGCGAATCCATTCGTCATTGGTCGCGACCATTTTTTCCAGGTCGGCGTTGGTGAGCACCTTCGGGGGAACGTAGCCTGCGACACCCGTAATTTTAGCCGCGATGCGGTGGGACATGGTTCTCCTTGGAAGTCACTGCCAACCAGGCGAATCCAAAATTCTATGCGATGCGCCTGCGAAGTTACAAGGCGAGAGCGAAAGAAACAAGCATTTGCGGCGGTCTTGCAGCGGCTGGGCAGGCGGAAAACCAGGCGTCCGGAATCGCTCAGTCCAACGGCGGCAGGATTTCATGGCGCCATGTGAGCGTGGCAGTTTTTTGAAGCATGGCGGAGACGGAACAATATTTTTGTTCGCTCAGCTCGATGGCGCGCTTTACGGCGCTTTCGTCCAGCGTGCCGCGGAGGCGATATAGAACCTCGAGCTTTGTCCAAACCTTCGGGGGTTCGGAGGCACGCTCTCCCGAGCAGATCACTTCGAGAGATCCAAGTTTTTGGCGCTTTTTCTTGAGGATGCTTACGACGTCGGTGGCGGTGCATGCGCCGAGGGCCATCAGAAGGAGTTCCATCGGGCCGGGCGCTTTGTTGGAGGTTCGGTCGGAATCGATGGTGATGGCGTGCCCGGAAGGGCTGCTGGCTACAAATTGTTCATCGCCAACCCATTTTACAGATGCTGTTTGCATTTTGCCTCCGAAACAGATTGCCCGCTGCGCGGAGTACAGGATAACAAGGGTCAAGCGAATGTTGGAGAGCTGAAACTGGAAAGAAGTCCGGCGTCTATAGAGACACTTTATTGCACGTGACGATTTCGACAGCGAGGCGCTGATCAAACAGTTCTGCCGGGATCAGCCGAAACACAAAAAAACCAGAGGAAATTCGAAAATCTAACCGGACACTCGGATTCGGGGATTAGGCATTTGGATATCGAAGGGAGATGGGGAGGACGCATTCGTTTTCATTTTAAACGATTCGAGTGGGGTCGATGAGACCAAGGGAGACTCCCAAATTGGAACGACCACAGCAAAACGGGACAGTTTAGGGTCCTCAGCTCGGGATGTTCCCAGGCAGTTTGTCTATTGGCTTTTTGTCAACTTCGGCAGGTAGGGCTTCCTTTTTCCTTTGTAGGACTCGGCCGCCGGGCAAGTGCTTTGTCGGGGCTTTGGCATCTGGGCTGCGCGGGGTCCAATCGGATGGCGGAAACGCGATTCGCCAGAATCGTGGCGAAGGATGCTCAAACTCAATTCCCACTTCTCGCTTGCCTGCTTGTTCAGGGCCCAGATTGACCACGCGGCAAGCAAGTTGTTCCATAGTTTGCGTGTTTTTGACCCCGAGAAGCTGGCCAATCTCCACTGTCAGGGACAACTGGATAAGCGCTCCGTGTGCGTTCACGATCAGGGTATGAGTCTCTTCCGAGGCCACGATCGCTCCCGGTCCTTCTCTCAGCACCAAAATAGGCAGCTGGAGGCAGACACGCTGGCTTCGGCGTAAGTGTGTTGTCTTGATGCTTGTCTGCGGATCAGGAAGACTCATGTTCGCTGGTTCTCCCCATTGTTGTCGGCACTTCCGGGGCCAAACTTTAGCGAATCAGACTTTCCTTATATGGGACCGTCTGCGGCGATGCCTAGGAGTTGCGTGGGCCGGTGGCGGCGACTTCGATGATGGGGTTGGGGAGCTGGCGCATGGTGCGCACGAAGACTTTCACGATAGCCCCGTCAAACTGGGCGTTGGCGCAGCGCTCGAGTTCAGCCAGCGCCTCGGGCGAGCTACGGCCTTTTTTGTACGTGCGGTCGCTGGTAATGGTGTCGTAGGCGTCGGCCACGGCGATGATGCGCGCGCCGAGAGGAATGCCGTCGCCGGTGAGAGCGTCGGGGTATCCGGAGCCATCGAAAAATTCGTGGTGATGGAGGACCATCTCGCGAATGCGCGCCAGCGGCTTCAGCGGATCCAGAATTTTGGCGCCAAATTTTACGTGGGCCTTCATGGTTTCCCACTCTTCGGGATTCAGAGGGCCGCTCTTGTTCAAAATATTTTCCGGGATGGCGACTTTGCCGATGTCGTGGAGTACGCCGCCCAGACGAATCTCCTCAATCTCCGCTTCGCTCATGTCCATAGATTCAGCGATAAGCGCGGCATAAGCCGAAACCTTCTGAGAATGCCCTTGCGTATAGTGGTCCTTCGCGTCGATGGCGAAGGCGAGCGAAGTGACGGTGTCCAGGACGGCTTGCGGAAGTCCTTCCGGGCCTTGCGTGGAAGTGGGCACGGTGGGTTTGCCGCCTGGAGTTTCGGTTGTGGCCAGCGACTCCGTGAATTGTTTCAAGCGCGAATAAATTTCCTCGAAAGCTTCGGGTCCCGTGGAAAAGAGACGCTTGAGGGTTACGCCGAGGTACGCTTCGAGAACATCGCGCTTCCACTTTTTCGCTTCGTTAGGATCGAAATGGTCGGCGGTCGAGACGGCATTTCCACCTTGGTGCTTGGACAAGTACATCGAAGCGTCAGCAACCTGAATGAGCTCTTGCGGCGAAGAGCCGTGAAGCGGATAGCAGGCGATGCCAAAGCTGGCGCTGATGTTTTTCTCGCGCAGAAGCGGATCGGCGGAAACCCAGCCGCGCAACTTGGTGGCAAGCTGGCGCGCGTGTTCCATATTGGTTTCCGGCATCAGAATGACGAATTCGTCGCCGCCGTAGCGCGCCACGACGTCGGAGCGCCGGCAATTTGTTTCGAGGATGTGGCCGACGCGCTGAAGCACGAGATCGCCCTCGAGGTGACCGTAAAAATCATTGACGAACTTGAAGCGGTCGAGGTCCATCAGAACAAGAGCGAAGGCGCGGCCGGCGCGCGTCGAGCGCTTCCACTCCGCGGATAAAGCTTCCATGAAGAAGCGATGGGTCTTGACGCCGGTAAGGCCGTCGGTGATGGCCTGCTCTTGAGCCTTCTGGAAGGAAAAGGCATTGTGAAGAGCGCCGGCGATCAGGTCGGCCAGCGTGCGCAGAAGCAGAATCCCTTCTTCAGAGAATTCGATGGGAACAGAGGATTCGACGTACAAAACACCGTGAAGCTGTTCCGCGTAAAACACCGGGAGAGCGATAGACGCAACAGAATCCGGCAGCAGCGGCTTATGAGGGGAGTCCACGGAGGTTGAGGCCTGATAGTCCGCCAACTGTCCCGTGCGCGCGACATGGCCGATGAGGCCGTGTCCAAGCAGAATGCGCTGGCCGAGAGCGCCACGTCGCGCGCCGGCTTCGGCTTGGATGATGAGCTCGCGCGTCGAGTATTCCAGCACGCCGATGCCGATGTGATCGTAGCTAAGGCCGGCTTCGAGCTGCTCGGCGATCTTGGCAAGCATTTCGTCAGGATTCAAAGTGGCGATGGCATTCCGGGAAATGGTGTTGAGCAGCGAGAGATGCCGCGCCTTGGTCCGCTCTTCGTGAAAGAGCCGCGCATTTTCGATCGAGATGCTGGCTTCGCTGGCCAGAACGCGCAGCAGTTCGAGATGCCCTTCGTCAAACGTACGCTCGTTGTCGGAAAAAACCGCCATCGCGCCAATGGCATGGTCGTAGGCGACTAGCGGAACACCGCAGTAGCAGCCGCGATCTCGGAGGGGATCGACGCCGAGCTTTTTAACCTCGGCCACGTAGTTGTCGCGGATCAGGACGGGCTGACGAGTGCGGATAATGTATTCCGTGATGTGGTTGCCGGCGGGACGGCTGCGCGGGGGCTTGGGCGTGCCGTCAATCACTTCCAGATCAAAGCGCATTTCATCGCGGAGCGGGTCGAGCGAAGCGATGTAAAAATTCTCGACGTCAAAGAGGCGTCGCAGCTCTTCCCAAACCTTTCGCAACAGATCTTCCTTGTTGAGAGTCGAACTAAGGGCGCGGCCAATCTCGTTCAGAACGTGCAGCTCCTCGGAGCGCCGGGAAGTTTGCTGGATGAGGTAGCTATTCTCAACCGCCATGCCGATTTGGTGGCCGAGGGCAAGCAAGAGCCTATATTCCGCTGGAGTAAACCGCCGGCTGTCCGGCGTTCCCAGCAGCAGCACACCGAACGCTTGCTCCTTGGCCTGAAGGCTGATGGCCACGATGCTGCGAAGACCCTGCGCGAGTGCCAACTGACGGAATCGGCGGATAGGCTCTTCGCGCTCGAGGGCTGCAACGGTATCGTCATTGCGCAGATCGCGAAATCCGAGAAGGCCGCCGAGCCGCGACACGAGCCCGACGAGATAATCATCGAGCCCTTGTTCCTGCGCGGTGCGGCAGAAATTATCGCTTAGGCCGACGGCCACAACGGACGTGGGCCCCTGTGGGTCGCCATGATGCAGGAAGAGCGCGCCAGCAGGCAGGCGCACAACTCCCAGAACGCGGTCGAGCGCCTGCGAGAGCATGCGCTGAATTTCCCCGCCGACGAAACTCGAGGTTGCCAGATTGAGATTGGACAGAGCGAGCATGTTGCGCTCGACGCGGCGTTTTTCCTCTTCGTAAAGGGCCATGACCATGAGCATCGCGACGAACGCGGAGGGTACGGTGGCGGCCGTTTGGAAACTGATGTCGCGTATGAGGGGAGCGCTGCGGAGAAAGAAGAAAGCCAGGCCGACGGCGGCCCACAAGGCAAACGAAATCGCCAGAAGCCAGTCAGCGAGCGTTTCCTGGCGGCGGCTTTCTTGCCAGAAAACGTAGCTAACCGCAAGAAAGATCGCTGCAGCGGGAAGAATCAAGGGAACGGAAAACAAGCCCACAGAGTTGGCCACTGCCCAAAGTATGAGCACGCCGCCGGTCGCCGCTGCATGCACGCTCCAAAGCGGCCGCTGGGCGTAGAGTTGGGCGCCGAGAAAGAACATCAGTCCGGCAGCCGCATAGAGCAGTTGGTCGAGCGCCGTCTTGAGCGGCCATGTGTTTGGGAAGGGCGAGAAAACCGGGCCGAGATAGCTCAGTGCTATGATGGCCCATCCGATAGTCCAGTAGAGGAGATAGGGCCGGCGCTTGAGCTGGTAGATATAGGCGAAGAAAGCCGCCACCAAAGCGGTGGCCGCCAGCAATGCCAGTGCGATGAAGCTCTGGTTGGTCAAGGCCTCGGTCAATTCTCCGTCCCACGTGCGGACGGCGCCCTTGCATCGTGCAAAGACGGCGAACCGGTTTGCGAATCAAGGTGCACTCAATGCCCCTTGGCCGCGCGTGGAGACAATAGCGCGACGCCGCGAGGGAGTCACCTCGATGCACAAAACAAAGTACTTGTGATTATGAAGGATGGAATTTTCAGGAAGCAAGCGTACCGGGGTACCGGTTGCGAAAGAGGCAGCAGGCCGGGGGGTAACAAGTAAGCGACATTTCGACAGCCCGGAAATTATACTGCCGGCCAGGGCAGGATCACCTAGCCCAACGGGCCAGGCCCGAAGCCAGGGGATTCGTGGCCCGCATTGCATGTTGCCGAGACGAAGGGCAGATTGGACGCAAAATCCGGCATTCGCTAAACTGAAGGTTTGAGACAGGAGCGCAGAGCGGGCTAGAAGCGCGAGCGAGATGACTGATAAACCACAAGACAGCATACGAGTACGATTTGCGCCGTCGCCGACGGGGTATTTGCACGTGGGCGGGGCGCGCACGGCACTTTTCAATTGGCTGTTTGCGCGGCGGCATCAAGGCAAGATGATTCTGCGCATTGAAGACACCGACGCGGAGCGCAATAAGCCCGAGTTGGTTACGGGCATTCTCGATGGCTTGAAATGGCTCGGCGTCGAGTGGGACGAAGGCCCATTTTACCAGTCGCAGCGCACCGAGCTTTATCGTGAGGCGGCAAAGAAGTGCCTCGCGAATGGCAGCGCCTTCTTATGCTATTGCCCGGCGGAAAAATACGCGGGCGGCGATTATGCCGAGCCCGGCCAGGATGAAGAGCCGAAAGGCGGCGGCGCTCGGCGCGTGACGCGCTGCAGTTGCCGCGACGGCAAGCCTTCGACGCCGGGCGCGAAACCTGCCGTGCGTTTCAAGGTTCCGCTGGGCGGAACAACGAAATTCACCGATGTCGTCTTTGGCGAAACGGAATTCGCGAACGACGAGATCGAGGATTTCGTCCTGCTGCGTTCGGGAAAAGGCGACGAAGAATTCGGGCAGTCGATGTACCAGTTGGGCGTAGTGGTGGACGACATCGATATGCGCATCACGCACGTGATTCGCGGCGCGGATCATCTTTCCAACACGCCGAAGCAGGTGCTCCTCTATCGCGCTCTCGGCGCGGAGCCGCCGCTCTTCGCGCACGTCCCGCTCATTCTCGGTCCGGACAAAAAGCGCCTCTCGAAGCGCCATGGCGCAACCGACGTCAACATGTACCGCTCGGACGGATTTTTGCCCGAAGCGTTCCGGAATTTTCTAGCGCTGCTCGGATGGTCGCCTGGAAATGATGACGAATTTTTGCGCACGAAGGAATTGATCGAACGATTTTCGCTCGAAGGCGTCAGCCGCACGAACGGCGTGTTCGACCGGCCGAAGCTCGAGTGGTTCAACACGCAGTATCTCCAGAAATTGCCGATCGAAGAGCTGCTGCCGGATGTGGAAGCTGAACTAAAGCACAGCAAATTGTGGAAAGAAGAGTGGGCTGCAGGCTCCGCTCCAGGCCCCGATGGCCGTGACCACGCGTGGTTTTCGCAAACGGTGGACTTGCTTCGGCCGCGCATCCGCCTGCTGCCAGATTTTTCGTCGTGGTCGCGCGCCTTTTTCAGCGACGAGTTTCCTATCGATCAGGCGGCAAAGGATAAATTCTGGAAGGATCCCATTGTTCCCGAGCTGCTCGCGAAATTGGCAGACGCGCTCGCTGCGCTGCCCGAATGGAATCACGACGCCTGCGACCACGCAACGCGCGCCGTCGCTGAAGCCGCCGCAGTGAAGGCCGGCTTGCTGATTAACGCGACACGCGTGGCGATCGTCGGCCAGGCAGTCGCCCCGCCCCTATTCGATACGATGGTCGTGTTGGGCCAACAGCGCGTCGTCAGCCGCTTGCGCAAGGCCTTTCGATGAATCTTGCCAAACACGCCGGTTGCGAAACTGTCTCATCTACCGGAAAAATCATAATAACTTGGAGAGCTCTTCTACTGTCAGACCAGAGTCTCGCATAATGCTTTTCAAGACCTTGGGATGAAGAATCTTCGCGGCGTGAAATGGCACCGTAGCGCGTTTGCCTTCTGCATTCTAGTAGATGATATGGCTGCCGCTCTGCCGCGCGACAGAAAAACCGAGCTTTTCCAATACTGAACAGATTTCGCGGGCGGTAAGGCGAGGAAGCTTGGCCATCACACAGCAATTTCAATAGTCGAGAGACTCACAGAAACCTCGGGGATCTCTTCGCCATCCGCGGTACGGTCTTCAATGTGCAGGCGAACGGCATCCTTGATGTTCTCCACCGCCTCTTCATAGGTGTCACCTTGGCTATAGCAACCCTGAAGCGCCGGACAGGAAACGAAGTATCCGTCGGCATCGCCTTCAGTGACGATGGGAAGAGTAATTTTTTTCATGGCTAAAGCGATTATAGGTCGGTCGGCCCGGAGGGCAAAACAGAATCTTAGGTGGCGTGCATACCAATTATTCGTCGCGCAGCGCCACGACCGGATCGACTCGCGCCGCTCGTTGCGCCGGAATCACACAAGCCGCAAGGGCCACGACAATCAGCGAGGCTGCCGTTCCTGCATACACAAGCGGAGCCGCCGGCGTCACACCGAACAGTAGAGATCGCAGCAAAATTCCCAGCGCACCCGCCAGTGCCGCACCCGCTACTAGCCCGATGGCGCTGAGTTTCAATCCCCGCCCCAGAATCATCCGGGTGACGTCGAGCGGCCTCGCGCCTAAAGCCATCCGAACTCCGATTTCCCGCGTCCGCTGCGCCACCGAATAAGCCAGCACGCCGTAAACTCCGATGCAAGCCAGAATCAGCGCCAGTCCAGCGAATATCCCGAGCAGCGTCATGGGCCGTTCGCGGTCCGCCACGTTTTCCTCCATCAGCTGATCCATGGTGCGAATGAAAGCCACAGGTTGATCCTTATCCACCGACCAAACCGCTCCGCGCAAAGCATTGATCACGCTGGTCGGATCCTGCGCCGTCCTGGCAATCAAGTAGTCTGCTCCCGGACGATTCACCTGGTTCACCGGCAGGTACACCGCAGGCTTCATGTCCAGCAAAAGACCCCGCTCACGAATATCCTTTACGATTCCCACCACGGTTCGCCACGGCTCCTTCGAGCCGCTCAGCTTCAGCCGCTTTCCGACGGGGTCCTGCCCCGGCCAATGGCGCTTCGCAAGAAATTCGTTGATCACTACCACTGGCTGGCTTGTCTCGACGTCGCGATCCTCCAGAAGCCGCCCTTCTTCGAGAGTCGCGCCAATTGTTTCAAGATATCCCGCGGTGACCTCGCGATACAGCGCGTCGTTATCCTGCCCCGGCAACAGAGGCGGCGCGCCTTCGATAACATATCCGTTCGTGTCGCCAATCGAAGTGAACGGGACGTCCGACCCAAACCCGACGTTCTTGACGCCTGGAAGCACTCGCGTGCGATCCAGAACGTCCCGGTAGAACGCTCGTATTTTTTCGTTTGTGTTGTATTGCGTATCCGGAAGAGGCACGAGCATGGTCAAAAGATGGTCGGGGCGAAAGCCCATGTCGACGCCTCGCAGATTCCACAAAGTCTCGATCATCAACGCCGCTCCCACCAGCAGGGCAAACGCCATCGCAAACTGCGCGACAACCAACGTGTCCCGCAGCCTTAGTCCACCGCGAGATTCGCCCGCGCGCGCTCCCTCCTTCAGCGATTCTTGCAGCGAAACGTCCGTCGCCCGAAGAGCCGGCACCAACCCAAAGAACACCCCGGATAAAATGGAAACTGCAGCGGTAAACAGCAGCACCGGAGCGTTCAAAGCAAAACCATTTCCTGCAATCTGCTCAGGGACCAAATTTTGGAACACGCTCCAACAAAGCCGGCCCACGAGCAGCCCCGCAAGTCCTCCTGCAACCGAAAGCAGAAGACTCTCTGTGAGCAATTGCGCGCCGATTTGTCCCCGGCTTGCGCCAAGCGCAATGCGCACGGCAATCTCGCGGCGGCGTCCGGCCGCGCGCGCCAAAAGTAGATTCGCCAGGTTCGAGCAGGCGATCAGCAGCACCAGCACCGCCGCAATTTGCAACACCCACAAGCCAGTCGCAGTGTCCCCGGCAAATTGTTCGTGCAGGGGAACCACCACCGCGCCAATATTCGTGTTGGAATCCGGGTACTGCTGCTGCAAGCGTTTCGCGATCACGTCCATGTCGTGTTGTGCCCGGGTAACCGTCACGCCAGGCTTCATGCGCGCGACGACTTCCAAATTGTGTCGCGTGCGGCGCGCCAGATCTTCAGGAGTGAAAGAGGCTGGAACCCAGTACTCCGTCTGACGATCGGGAAAAAAGAACCCGCGAGGCATCACGCCGATGACCGTGGTGGCCTCTCCATCCATCAAAACGGAACGGCCGATGACGGACGCGTCTCCGCCAAAACGCCGCTTCCACAGCGGGTAACTCAGGACCACGACTTTGCGCCGGGAAGCATCTTCTTCGGCCGTGAACGGCCGCCCGATAGCGGGCTGCACGCCGAGGACATCGAAAAAGTTCGGTGTGACACGGCGCCCCAGCACCTCCTCCGGCGCCTGATTCCCGGTAAACGCGGCATTGGCATACCGAATCGCCACCATATCCGTGAAGACCTGATTTTGTGCCCGCCAATCCACGTAATTGGCGGCGGCAGGCGTGTTATGTGCGAAGCCGAGATACGATGCGTCCTCCCAGACCATCACCAGCCGGCTCGGATCGGCATAGGGCAGGGGACGCAGCAACACCCCCTCTACCGCGCTGAAAATAGCCGTGTTCGCACCAATACCCAGCGCCAGAGCGGCCAGCGCTATGGCAAAAAAACCTGGATTCCGCTTGATCTGGCGAAAGGCCGTGCAAAGGTACGCGTAAAGGTTCATGTCGTAGAAGACGCTCGAACTGCGAAAAGGTTCCTCAATACCCCGAGATAGGTCTAGACGTAAGACTTACCTGCGCCTGGCCTTCACATCGGCTACGCGGATGATTAGTCGCTTGCCCAGCGCTCTTGCCGCCCGCGTGATGGTGTCAAGCGTTACTGAGACATTCTGCGGATCGAGCAACCGATCGAGCTGCGATCGGCTGGTGCGCAGCTGTCTGGCCATCGATTGTTTCGTTTTTTGTAGCTTCCGCATGGCTTGTTCCAGTTGCCACGCCAACACTCGCTTGATCGCGACGGCCTCAGCCTCTTCGCGAATGCCTTCCTCTTCGAGGAAGCTGTCGAAGCTCGAACCATTGTGATCGGCCGCCTTGTGATTTTTTCTAGCTCTCATACCAGTTCCGCCTTTCACCTAATTCCGCTTTCATGTTTATGCTTATTTTCCCGCGCCAGCTTTAAGTCCGCTTCCGGAGTTTTCTGGGTCTTCTTGATGAAGCCGTGAAGAAGAACCATCCGGCTTTTCTTATCGACGTAGAAGAGCACTCGCGCGATGCGGTTCTGGCCCAGGCTCGTGCGCACCTCATAAAGGCCGCTGCCCAGCGGTCTGCATGCCGGCATCCCGATCGGCCAGCCGAATTCAACCGTCTTGATATCCTCCCCGATCCGCTTGCGGTCTTCCGGCGAGGGCAAAGCTTTCAGCCATTCGCGCAGCGGTTCGCCTCCAGCTTCCGTCCGATAGAAAATTACGGAGATTCGCTTACCCTGATCTTTGCCCCGCTCGTCTTCTTGGGATGCCTCCGCCGCGTGCTTGGAGATCCTGCTCACGGAGATAGTGTACCATATGCGGTACAGTTCGGAGACTAAGACCACCCTAATCTTCTCTGACCATTAGGCTACTGAAGATGGTCAATTCGTCCGGAAAATCTCGGGGTGGGCCATCCTCGACGAGGATTTGGAGGCCGTGACGTTGAGTGAGGCATCAATCGCGAGGGTGACTGGAGGCAAACAAATTTCGGTACTGCACGCTTGGTAGCGGAGCTTGAGGGGGATGTGTTGTGGGCCGAGGGGAGCATTGGCCAGCGCGGTTGCCGGCATGCGCAAAATGATCGTCCCTTCGTAGACATTCAACGGCTCTTTGGAAAAGGTAAAGGTGTGCATCGCCCCTTTGGGATAAGAAACTTCGCCAAGTTGAAAGCCCGCGGGAGCGTTGGCACGGAGATCGGTAGCGATTAAATATTCTGCCGATTTTTCTCGGGCGTTGATGTGGAAGCCGGGCCGGATTTTCGCGACTACCGCGATTTGGAACTGGCTGCCGCGGCCCACCGGGTCGAGCGAAACGTAGACATCCGGAGCGACGACATCCCTGGGGGAAGGAATCTGCTGCGGCGCCGAAGGAAGCGCGGCGATGGCCACGATAAGCACAACCCCCACAAAGATTGCAGCCGCGAATTTCATCGAGAGATTTTCTCAGACTGGGGATTTCTGCCCAGATTCATAGCTTGACCGAAGCGCCGAGTTGCTGGGAAACGACTCGGTTCATAACCTCGAAAAGATCCTCGCCGGTTTTCTCCAGAATGAAAGTGTTCTTCACATCCGACCAGCCCAGTTTAAAGGAGGTGGAGAGGGCCGAAATCCAAATTTCGCGGATTGGCGTATTCGGCGAAACAACAAATTTAGCCTCTTCCGGCTCTTCGAAAATAACTTCGAGCTTCCCGCTTTCGCCTTCCACGTCGAAATCGTATTCATCCGCAAGCACTAGCAATCGCTTCTTGAGTTCCGCGAAGGCAGTGTCCGCTTTTCGTTGAAAATCTTTTTCTTCGAGCATGGCTTCAGCGTATCAGAGTTGGGATTCGATGGCTTTGCTGATTTCGTCGTAGTCGATCATGCCGGTGATGCGCTTGATCTGCTTGCCGTCTTTCGAGATGAGGATGCTTGTGGGGTAGCCGAAGAGTCCGCCGAATTTATCGGCAGCTTCGTCATTGCCGATGAGGATTTCGTAGCTCATGGGGAGTTCTTTGCCGTCCACATCGAAGCGCTCTTTGGCGACGAAAGGCGCGACGACACTTTTGCCTTCGTCATCGAGGGCGATGCCCAGAACGGCGAAGCCTTTGGGGCCGTATTTTTGCTGCAATTCGATGAGCGAGGGAATTTCGCCGCGGCAGGGGTCGCACCAGGTGGCCCAGAAATTGACCAAGACGACTTTGCCCTTGTATTCGCTTAGGGAGACATCCTTGCCGTCGAGATCTTTCAGCGTGAGCGCGGGCTCGGCAGTTCCCGTGGTTGGATTATCGGCCTTCACGACCGAATTGGTGGCTCTCGGTTGGAGGCGGGTAGCCCTGTCGGCGAAGTAAGTGCCGATGATCAGAGCCAAGACAGTTGCAATGACGAGCAGAATTTTCTTCATTTCATTCCCCAATTCTAATTATACCCGAAGATGAAATCTCCGGAGTGCCGCGTCGAAAGAGCGGGCCGTCTATTTCACTCCGGTCAAAGATTTTTCAAGCCACAAGACTGCATTGTTCAAGAAGCCGAGTTTGCCCGCCAGCCAGGCTAGCTTGTTGACAAAAACCAGGCAGCCCACGAAGAGCAACAAAACTCCGCTAAGGAGTTCGACGGCGTGGAGATACTTTCGGAAGCGCTGATAAAAGCGGAGAAATTGGCCGATGCCGAGGGCTGTCAGGAGGAACGGTACAGCCAGCCCGGCGGAGTAAACAGCGAGAAGCAGAACTCCGCGGGCGACTGTGGCGCTGGCGGCGGCCAGGACCAAGACGCTTTGCAAGATTGGACCAATGCACGGCGTCCACCCGAACGCAAACGCGAAGCCCAGGAAAAAGCCGCTGAAGATGCCCGGCTTCGTACTGGCGCTGCGGAGGTGAACATCACGATTGAGCCACTTCGCCAGGACCGGCCCCAAAAACCCGACGACGGCAAGGGAGAAAAAATGGACGGCGCCGAACTCCCAGAAGAGGGGCCCTCCGCGAACGATCGAAATAATTCCCAAAGCCGCGAAGATCCCGCCGAGGATGGCTCCGCTGCGAACGCTGAGCTTGACGAGCAATCCCGTGAGGTGAAGACCAAACAGAATGATGAGCGCACCGGCAATCGGGGTCAAAAAGTTGCGATGCTGCAGCAGAAACGAACCGACCGCGCTGGCCGCCGCGCCGAACGAAATGAAAACTGCGGAGAAGCCGATGACAAAGGAAATAGAAGAGCCGAAAAGATTGGCGCGCGGCGTCTCCCCACTGCGCAACTGCTCCATGCCGATGCCGGAGAGCATGGAGATGTACCCGGGAACCAGGGGAAGCACGCAGGGCGAGAGAAATGAAACCAGTCCGGCGATGAATGCGGCTGAGAGAGAAACGTCGATCATCGTTCTTAGACCTGGGCTGGCCTTTCCATCCAATCTTAGATTTTGTCGCCGGTGTTGGACTTGGCGCGAGAAGCAGTCAAGCCAGTTCAGTACCTGGAACGAATCGCATTTCTTGCTTGGACTTCTTCATTCTCCCACAAAGACGGCGAAAAAGTGTCTGCCGTTAGCGCCGCCTCGACCCGCGGCACCTCCAATAGATGCGCGTGGGCTACATTCGATGTATACGGCAGCGAACCGGCGACAGATGAAGGGTTTGCCCGACGTAGCGATGATTCTGGGCGCCCTCCGGCAGCCGTAAGTGATGGCAAACAAAGATGTTGCGATTCGTGCTACTGGCAGGTCGTTTGCCATGTGCCATGGCGGCGCTCTGTGGGCGCCTGGCAGGTGGCTATGCAATGGACACCAAACAAAGTGACGGCGCTGCGGGTGGCCGTGGGATTTGCGGCGGTGTGTTTGTTCGGGCGAGGGCCGTGGGCGAATCTAGCCGCAGTCGGACTGACGGTAGCGACGATTGCGCTCGATGCGTTGGATGGACACATCGCGCGGCGAAAAAATCTGGCCACGCCGGTCGGTGCGCAGCTCGACATTCTCGGTGACCGGATGATCGAAAATGTTTATTTCACCTACTTTGCCGTCGTGGGGATGGTCTCTTTGTGGCTGCCGGTGTTCTTTTTTGTGCGGGGAGCGGCGACGGATTTTCTGCGCGGGCTGGCGATGCGCGCGGGCCATTCCGGTTGGGGCGCGAACGCGATGCTTAAAACATGGTGGGGACGCGCGCTGGTGGCATCGCGCTGGAGCCGCGGTTTGTATGCGGCGATGAAGTGCCTTTGCTTCTGCTATCTGGGGTTGGAGCTGGCGCTGACGCGAGGACCCGTGGCATTGCTCGGCGGGATGACGGCGGATTGGCATGAGCTGATTCGCGTGGGGGCTCATGTGCTGACCTGGATGACGGCGGGGTTTTGTTTGCTGCGCGGATTGCCGGTACTGGCGGAGGGCTGGAGGTATGTTGCGGGCGCTGGCGCAATTCGCGGGGCAAAGAGAATTGCGCAAGGAGCGATTTGATGGCGGAGTCGGAGGATCAGCAGATGAAGCAAGAGCACAGACTGAAGTCTGTGCCACTCGCTCGCAAGGTTAGCGAAGAGGGCGCGCAGGTCGCGGCGTTTTTTGACTTGGATGGGACCCTGACGCCGAAGCCTTCGCTGGAGAAGAGGTGTTTTTCGATGCTTCGCCATCGACATTTGATTGGGGCTCGGAATTATTTTTGGTGGCTCGCAGAGAGCATCCGATTGGTGCCTGGAGGAATCAGCCAGATCATGCACGCGAACAAGCTGTATTTGCGAGGCGTGCGGATGGATGAAGCCATTTTTGGGGCAAGCAGTAGCTTCCCGTCATTTTTCCCTGAGGCGATCGAGCGCGCGGCTTGGCACGCGGAGCGCGGGGATTCGATTGTGATTGTGAGTGGAACGCTGGAGCCATTGGCGTTGCTGGCGGCGCGCGCGCTTGAGGCCGAGCTTGGATCGCGGGGACGAGCGTGCAGGATAAGTGTATGCGCTACGCGGCTGGAAGAGAAAAACGAACGATGGGCGGGCCGGATTTTGGGAGAGGCACTGCTCGGCGAAGCGAAAGCGAGAGCCATCCGGCGAATTGCGGCGGAAACGGATTTGGATCTCGAACAATGCTTTGCGTACGGGGACAACGCGAGTGACCGGTGGATGCTCGAAGCGGCGGGAAAACCGGCAGCGGTGAATCCATCGAATGATTTGGCGCGGATTGCGCGGAGGAGTGACTGGCCAGTTCTTTGTTGGGGACGAGAAAAAGATTTTACACAGGGCGTACGAAGAACACAGAGGACGGAAAAGATGGAGAAGGGGTTGCGCGTCGAGAGCGTTAACACGGGACACGGGGCATGAAGAGAATAGCGAGAGACCCATACGGGCAGCGGGAATTCGCGATCGAGTGGCGCGACGGCGTTGTGGATGGTGGCGCGGCCGTCACGACGGTCAAGGGACGGGGGCAAACCGTTGGCGAATGGCTGCGGGGGGAATTGGCGGCGGCGTGGGCTGCTTGCGGGATGTTTGAGTGCGTGGCGCTGGGATACCTTGGAGTTTCGGGCGCTTTGATTATTTTTTTTGCCGAGAATCTGGCGCATCCGGTGCGGTTGATTGGGATGCAGGTTTTGGTGGCGGCGGCGATATTGGTTTTGTGCCGGGTGGAGGCGCGGGTTGCGGCGCGGCAGGAGTCTGGAGGCGAAGAGGGAGCAGAGACAGAAGCGACAGAAAAGAGTGTCTGTCCTACTTTTGCTCAGAGATTTTGGCATTTTTGGCGGCATTGGTACCCGCACTTGTATTTTTTGTTTTGCTTTGAGGAGCTGGGGCGGCTGGTCCATTTGGTGCAGCCGGGGTGGCAGGACGCGAAACTGATCGCGTTCGACCATTGGCTGACTGGAGTGCACCCCACCGTGTGGCTCCAACAATTTGCCACTCCGGCGCGAAACGACTTCATGCAGTTTGTTTATCTGACGTACTTCACGTACTTGCTGGTGGTCGGCGGAATTTTATATTACAGGCGCGATTGGCGCGGGTACTGGTCGGTAATGACGTACTCGGCGGTCGGGTATGCGATCGGCTACATCATCGCGATTTTTTTCCCGATCGAGAGCCCATGGTTTTCGATGGCCGGCGCGTGGCACGGACCACTGCAGGGCGGGCCGGCAACCGCGGCGATCAATTTTATCGAGCATTATGGGCGCGTGCGCGGCGCAGCGTTTCCCTCGGAGCATGTGGCAGGGGCGGTCGCGGCGACATGGGGCGCTTGGCGGCACCGCAGGTGGCTCTTCTGGGTGATGCTGCCGCTAGTCGCTTGCATGTGCGTTTCGACCGTCTGGGGTCGATATCACTACGTGGCGGACATTTTCGGGGGCATGATCACGGGAACGCTAGGTTATGTCATCGGCCGCTGGCTGCTGAAGACAAGAGACGAGCTCAAGCCCAGCTAACATTGGCGGGCGCGCCTAAAAGGCGGCAGAGCATTTTGTATTCACCGGCATCAGCTGATAGCCCCGAGAGTTTTTTTAAGCGTTCGTCACACTTAGCACATTGCCATCAGGATCTTTGAACCAGGCCACGCGAATGGCTCCCCCAGGGACGGTCAAGATGCCGAGTTCATCTTGATGGAAATGCGGGTAGATATTGAACTCGACGCCTTTTTCGCGCAGGGCATTCACGGCGGCAGGCACGTCCGTCACGTGGAAGCCGAGGATGGTGTGCTCGTGTGGAGTGAAATCGGGCACTGGGGAGACGCGCAGAGTGACTCCGCCTGTGTTGAAAACGGCGGCCAAGTTGTCTTCGTGGGCGAAGGACAATCCTAG
>JBARBE010000100.1:0-1819 GCA_049792735.1 Candidatus Acidiferrum sp. | reverse complement strand
GGACACGCACCCCCATCCCCATGGGTGACGGAAAGTGTGCGGAATTGCATGAAAGGAATGGGGATGTGGGCGGAGCAGCGTGTCGAGTTGGTGCGCGTGTGCGTAGTGACGAGTTGTAAAACTTTGGCGGTGGAAGAGGGGGACCCTCCCCCGGTTTTTTTGTAAACACTCAATCTAAAGGAGATTAAGTCCGGAAGAATCAACACTTGTGGAAGTGTTGATTTTAATTGGGTTAAGTTTTGGGTGTTTTTGCACAATGGTAATAGGGTTGGAGTGGAGGATTTTGTCGAAATTGAGGCCGTCGGGCGGCGAGCGAGTCGGGGCAAGGAGCGGAGGCGGGGATTGAAGGGTCGTCGAGTTCCAGAATGGAAATGAAAAACGGGTTGGCAACTGAAATTCACGCGTAATGGTAGCACGAGTTAGTTATATTGTCAAGAAGATTATAAGTCGTTGCAGGAGAAGAGATTAGAGACGGGCGGCGAGGGATGGGATCATCTCGACGGTCGCCGGGCCCGCCCGTCTGGCACATGGCTGTCAAGCTTGGAGCTCTTGGACGTGTTGGCGGCGGACTTTGATGTGATTTTCGTTCTTGAGAGCGGTGGCGAGGTCGTAAGCAAGCTGCATGCGAAGCCAGGTTTCCGGGGTGCTGCCGAAGGCCTTGGATAGACGGATGGCCATCTCGGGACTAATACCGGACTTGCCGTTCACGACGTTATTGAGAGCCTGGCGCGTAACGCCGAGAGCCTTGGCGGCTGCGGTGACGGTCAAGCCCAGGGGCTCGAGGCAGTCGTGGCGGACGACGCGGCCGGGATGAACGGGGTTCTTCATGGGCATGAAAGTTCCTTCCTTCTTAGTGATAGTCCATCAATTCGACATCAAGGGCATCCTCGCCCTCGAAACGAAAGACGATGCGCCAGTTGGCTCGGACGGTCACGGACCAGAAACCTTTCAGGTCGCCTTTGAGCGGGTGCAGGCGATAGCGGGGCAGATCGAGCGCTTGGGGCGTGGAAGCCGAGTCGAGAACCGTGAGGATTCGTTCGACGGTGTCCAAGAGGTCGGTGCGAATCCCGCTGCGGTCGCCGCGCTCATAGAGGCGCTTTAGACCTCGATGCTTGAAGCTGCGAATCACCGGGGCTGAGTGTATAGTGATAATTGTCGCTTGTCAAAGGTACTGAGCAGGGGGTCGAAGGCGGGAGATCTAGGCCGCTCGCTAGGTATGCTCGGGAACGTCCCGTTTGTCCTCTTCGACTCACTAGGCAGCGGGGCTGCGTCGCAAGTCGAGATACGCGGAGACCAGGCCCCAAATGTACAGCGCGAGCAGAGCCAGCAGGCAGAACGTGCCGAGCCGCACATAGCGATCGACCATTTGCAGGGGCGTCCAGCCGTACATTACGGTGAGCAGGCTGGGATCGGAAAGGTT
This sequence comes from Candidatus Acidiferrum sp., assembly GCA_049792735.1. Lineage (GTDB taxonomy): Bacteria > Acidobacteriota > Terriglobia > Acidiferrales > UBA7541 > Acidiferrum. Next base: position 399 of record JBARBE010000100.1, on the reverse strand, counting down.
GACGCCTTCAATCTCGCCGAACGGAAGATCTTCGATCGGCCCTCGCCACATCAGGAAAACGTGCATGAAGCTGAGGGCGCCGATGGCCAGAAGTCCCCAGCGCAAACCCCAGCTTTTGTACAGACGGCTTTCGCGCGGCGCGTAAAACGTGGCCATCAGCAGGGTGGCCAGCACCAGCGCGCCCCCATCGCCGAAGAAGACGATCAGGGCTCCCGGCGGTATCGATGGCGGCAAAGTCAGGACAATCAGTTGGAGGAGGAGCACTGCGCCGGCGGCAAGAACCCATCCCCACCGCTCCATCTTCCACGCTAGGAATCCGGCAAAGCCTATGACGGCCGTTACCAGCAGAACGATGGCCCAAGAGCGTTGGTCGCCGTGGGGAGTGACCCAGGGCAGGGG
>JBARBE010000099.1:0-61579 GCA_049792735.1 Candidatus Acidiferrum sp. | reverse complement strand
GAATACTAAAGAGGCCGCGGCCACACCGAGAAGTGCCCGGCGGATTGCGGAGACGCAAGTGGAGGGGCCGCTGGATCGCCTTTCAGTCGCAAGAATCGCGACCGAAGCACCTACGATGACCGTACATGCAGAGCTTGTTTGCGATGCGTGCATCAAAGAGTTGCCGCCCTCAGAGTGATACCTACTATACGCCCGGCGTGGGATTCATTTCCGGTTCCGAGCATGCGGGTCTTCCCGGCGCGCGCTACATTTTCAGTCCGAGTGCACAGCGCTATACCAGCTAGCCCGACCCCACTAGAACGATTCTAGCCGTTGGCAGCCGCAGGTGGAAGCGCGGACCGCCTCAAAGTTCCCAGCGGGCCACAGCTAACGGTGCGCTAGAATCGCATCGAGGCGCGCCTCAAAGTTCTGTTCCCCTTCCGACGAGAGCTGGCTGCGCTCGACGGGCAGAGCCCGCTCGATGGATTCGATCCAATGGAACAATTGTTGGATGTTCTCGCGGGTCTTTGCGTGATATTCCTTCAGGTTGCCCGGGGCGGACATCCACTGGCGAAAGGTGTGCTCCATCGGGTGATCGGAGGATTCGAATGGATTCGAAGCGGCCCCGGGCGCGAGCAGGCCAGCGTGGCCGGTGAAAAAATGTTCGAAGCCGAGATCTGCGGTGAAATGACCCTCGGATGAGGCGATACCGCTTTCAAATTCCGGGCCATTGCAGGTCAGAAGAAGCGGCTCCGGTTTGTTCGTCCATTTGAGAGTTTCCGCGTCAAAGCTCCAGAGATCCCACTTTGCCTCTGCGATATAGGCGCTGTCGGCGTTGATGTGCTGAGCGGCGAGGGCCGCGACTTCCGCCGCGCCGTAACCTTGGTCCTTCAGATCCCACTCGGCAAGCGAAATCTCCGTGGCATCGATCGGTTGTACGATGAGTCCGCGGAACGCATTCTCCGACGCGGAAAGCGGCGCCGTAGCGAGGAATCTCGCGAACTGGGCAATTAGAGTGGATTCGGAAAAATCACGCGTCCACACACGAAGGTAGGCTCTGTTGGCCATCGTTGGTTAACGTCTCTAATTATACTGGTGTGCGTGGCGAGAGGCGAATCGGCGAATTTCTTTGAAGGGATTAGCGATCGCCGCCGCCTGCCGTTTGCGAGCGGGTCAAGGGCGGCTCTGGATTCGCCATACTTTCGGCGATCTTCTGCAAACGTTCACGGAGCTCCTCGCCCACGTTGGCAAAAACTTGGGCGCAGGTTTCGCGAAGTGTCACCTCTGCGTTGGCGGCGATGCTGGCCACCGCTGCGCGGGATTGGTGGTCCAAACTGGCCACCGTAGCGAGCATCCATTGATTTGAAACGTTCTCCAGCCGGCCACGATGCTGCTCGGCAGCTTGATGGCTCATCTGCGCGTAAATGTTGCGCATTTCTGTGGCGTGCGCATCGACAGTAGACTTCCAGGAATCGAGCAGAGGCGCGAGCCCAGCCTTTACCCTCGCATTTGCATCGGCTACGCCTGTTTCCACCGCTCCCCTCATGCCAGCTTGGAACTGTCGCAAGAAGGCTTCTTGCTCGATGGTGACTTTTTGCGTTAGCTCTGAGCGGGCCGCGTCTAATTGCACGCGCGTTTCGCCCAGGGACCGCTGCGTTTCCTGGCCAAAACCATCGATTTCCAGCCGGGCTTGGCGCTGGATCTCGTCGGTGAAGGCGGCGGTGGTGGTTTCCGCGGCTTCGGCAAAAAGAGCGCGCGCGTGTTCGAAGGCGTCGCGGACGACTTCTTCCATTTGCGTTTGCGTATGTCCGATGAAACTGCGGCTGGAGTGATCCAGTTCGCTGGCGAAGACGCCGGAGACTTCTCCCGCTTTTTCACGGAATTGATTCTCGGCCTGCGCAACGGTTTTTTCGGTCAGGCTCTGAATCTGAGTCTGTGCTTTTTTCTCGTACCATTCGGCGGATTTCAGCAGGTCATCGACAGTATGATGTTTCAGATCGGCAACTTTGGATTCAATTTCAGCCAAGTTGCGCTCAGCGACGGTCTGCGCGGCCTCTTGCAGAAGCTGATCGATGCCGCCGAGGTTTTCCCGGAAGCGGGCAAGCGATTCGGCGAAGGCTTCATCCGCAGAGGCGCGAATGCGGTCCTGCTGCAAAGTCATGGCGGCATCGAGCAGGGAACGGCCCCCAGCGAGGCGGTGGATGGCTTGTTCCGTTTTGGAAATGTGCGGCTGAACCATCGATTCGATTTGCTGGTCAAAGTTGGAAAGAGCAAGCTGGCAATTTTCTTCGAAGGTGCTACGAATGCGGGCGTTGAGCTCTTCCAAGAGCGTCTCCGACTGCCGGTGCAGTTCATTCCTGTGGAGAGTGCGGACGTCGTCGATTTGCGATTCGAAACCGGAAAGAGCCTGACTCTGCGCCGTTTCAACGCGCGCGGAGAAGTGTTCCAAGCGATCGGCAGACTCACCGGCGCGCGTTATGGCGCCTTCGAGACGCTGCACCTGTTCTTGAGATGTGTTGCGCAGGCTGGTCAAACGCTGCTCGGATTCGGCGGCCGCGGCGGCCATAGACTCATGAGCGGCGATAGTTTGGCGGCTCGCTTCTTCCTGTCCTTGCGACAGTAGCGCTTGGACTCGCGCTTCGAGAGTTGCAGCGGCGGTTGCGGTGGACTCTTGAACGGCCGCGGAGTGCCGCACGGATTCCTCGCGCAAAGAGTCTTGCAAAGCGGCGATCCGTTGTTCAGCATCCGTTGCCGCACCGGCAATAGAGTCACTGACTGAAGCGGAATGGCGCGCCAGTTCATCCTGCACTTGAGATAAGAGGCTGCGCGTATGCTCCTCAAGCGAACCTGCGGCTTTTTGCTGGGCTCCAGACAACGTGCTATCAAGCGCCGATTGCCAACGCGATTGGGCAGCTTCGACTTCGCTGTTCAGCCGGCTCTCCCAGGTTGCTTGGGCAGACGAGAGAGCCGCGGTTACTTGCTGTTGAATTTCGTTGGCCGCCGCGCCGATGGCCCCGCGATGTGCGTTTGCGGCCACTTCGTTTTGGCGCGTCACCTCGTCGACTTCATGCATCGATTCCGCGGCGCGATTTGCGATTTGAGTTTCCGCTTGTTCGGCTTGTGCTCGAAGGCGCGAGGCGGATTCTTCCGCTTGCTGGCAGAGCGCGCGAAGCGATTCAACGGCGCTGGCAAGGTGCTGCGTTTGCTCGGTTCGTTCCGCCGCGCCACGGTCCGAAATTTGCTGCGTCAAATTGCGCGTGAGCTCTTCCAGTTGCGGTGCAATCCAGCGCGGAAGCTCGCGCTGCAATGCTGCCGCGGCGGCGGCGGATGCCGCGCGAGACCGTGTGTCGGACTCCTGTTGGATCGTTTCCAAGGCGCCGGAGACTTGCTGTGCAAGTTGTTCGCGGGCGATCGAAAACTTCCGCTCCCACTCCTCCATCGAAACGCGGCGCTCGGCGGCGACGGCCTGCGCGGCGACTTCGCGGGCGGTCGCTTGGATTTGCTGCTTGGCATCGGCAACAAGGCGCGCCATGTGGCGGGCCAGTTGAAGCGATGCGTCTGTGGCGCTCGCTGGGGCAGGGAAGATGCGCAGATTATCCTGGGATGGCGCTGCGACGGGTTCCGGCTCCATCAACGGCAAATGAATTTCCGAGGGTTCTGAGGTTCTCGTCGGCAATTCCTGCGAGTCTCCGTCAGCGTGCGAAGTCTGCAAGATCTCTTGAGGCGCGAACCAATCCGGTGGCGGAAAGGCGATGCCCCACGTATTGCCGGGTTGTTCCAGTTCGAGGGCCACCTGGAAAAGCTGCCGGACCGTGCGCGGCCGCTGGATCCACGCCACTCGCCCGCGAACCGTTCGCGGAGGCTGGTTGGCTTCCGCATTCGGTACTTCGAGCGTGACCCACATATTTTTGAGGACGTAGTGCTTCGATTGGTAGCGGCAGCCGTGACAGTTGATGATGAGGGTCGAGGTTCGTTCGGTGAACGGGCGTCCGAGCGCGTCGACACCGGAAACCGCGAGCGGGACCGCTTGCATAATCCGCGTGCTGCGTCGCTTTCGCAATTCTTCGTTTTGGTGCGCTACCGGTTCCGACATCATTTCCGTCGTTTCGTCGGCAAGATTGCCGCTCTGCTCATCCATCGACACCGTCGCCGCTCCTAATATTTGTCCGAGGCCACAGATTTTCTATGACTGCTTGGTCGTCGTTGTACCATCCGAGGCCGGCGTACGGTGTGTTCCACTCAGGAACTCCCAGGCTTCTTTAGCGACCCAGATTGGTCCTACCAGCAAATAAATTGGCCCTTGAAAAAATGCCGGATGGTTTCCCTCGATCTTGTGTCCCAGAAGGAGAAGAATCCAGCCGCCCACAAAAAAGCTTCCGCCCCATATCCACTTCATGAAGAGAAGCAGAATGATCCCCAAAAAAATCATGGGGATGCCCACGCCGTGAAGAAACTTATTCCAGCCAGAAGAGTGTTCGTGATCGTACTGCGACATATAGTGCGCCAGACCGGGCAAAGCGCACCTCCTTGCGGTGGGGACGACTCCGCGGAAATGAGACTCTATACCCAAAACGGGCTGGTGGCTAGAGGCGGCCATACGTACTAGAACGTCCTTGAGCGGCTATTAAAGTGGCGCTAGGAAGCACGCGTAAGAGGCAAGCCGAAGCCGTCTTGCTCTGTCTTGCGAGATCTGGAGCTGCAGTTCTAATCCCGCAGCTCTGGTTTCAAACTGTCTGCTTCGAACAACGGGTAACTATAAATCGCGGCGGCCTTCGAGCGCTTTCAACATGGTGACTTCATCGGCGTATTCGAGATCCGCGCCGACAGGAATGCCGACGCCAATCCGCGTGACGCGCACGCCCAGCGGCTTTAACAATTTGGAAAGATAGACCGCGGTGGCTTCCCCCTCGGCGGTAGGGTTTGTGGCGATGATAATTTCTTCGACGTTGCCGCCTTTTAGCCGCTCAATAAGCGATTTGATTCTCAATTGCTCCGGTCCGCGGCCCGAGAGCGGGGAGAGAGAGCCGCCGAGCACGTGGTACATACCGCTGTAGGTGCGGGTCTTCTCGATGGCCATGATGTTGTGGGCTTCCTCGACGACGCAGATCAGTTTTTTGTCGCGGTTGGCGCCGGTGCAGAAGTGGCACGGATCATTTTCCGTGATGTTGCTGCAAACCGAGCACTCGCGGATTTTTTCCTTGGCGTCGCGAATCGCATCGGCCAAGCCGAGCGCATCCTCGGGAGCGGCGCGCAAAAGGAAGAAAGCCAGCCGTTGCGCGGTCTTCTGGCCGATACCAGGGAGATGCTTCAATTCATCGATGAGGCGTTCGACAGGAGCGGCAAAATCAGGCATGCATGATGTGTAGCACAGCCTGCATCGCCGCGCAAACCAGCCGGTTACCGCGTTAATCAGGGCTTGCGAATCGCACTCTAGTACGGCCCTTTCCTCACGATGAAGTAGCCCGATCCTTGGTGCAATAAAGCAACGGGTTCATTCGATTGTGTGAACCCAATCAGTTGCGGCAGATAGGGGTAGGGAGCCCCTTCGACGACCTCGTTGAAGGACACCTGAAGCTCGCCCTCAGAGGTCAGCCGGAGAACGAAACTGCGAAAGGACTGCGGCGCAGCATGGTTGTCCTCGGAATCCGTTAGACGGCCTACCAACCACAAATCCCCCGATGGCGAGAATTCATCCCAATCCACGTACAGAGAGTTGTATCCGTTCGTCTTTGCGAATTCCGATAGCCGACTAGCGACACTAACGCGCGATTGGATTTCTCCGCGATGGTTCAAGATGATCATTTCGTTGGCTGGGGCCAAATACAGCTCAATGGCCTTTTCGTTGACAGTAAGCCGTGTTGCTCCGCTGTGAGTATCACCGAATCCGTCGCCAACTGGGTCATCTACATTTGAAAAAAGCGAGCGCGGCAGCGTCTCCAATGTAGTGTGCCCATAGGAATCATACTCAACCAAGAGTGGATAAGACTCCTCCGAGGAGACTTCATCGTCGTGGTCCCCGACAACGTAAGCATTGCCGAGCTTATCCAGGGCCACAGCGCCCACATCGTAATCGGCTGTAAGCAGATTTGTGGTCAGCGCGGCATGATTGTCATACAAGAGGAGGCGATCCCCAGCGAAAGGACCATCGCCGAATTTCACGTTGCAGGCCATGAGAACAGATCCTTTTGGGCCGACCGCAATCGCATCAACATTTATAAACTGAGCCGCGGAAAAATCCTCTGGAACGTCGATTGATCGCTTTGCTCCGGACACAGCATCGTAGATCATAGCCAGCCGAGCGGACGGGCCCACTGGACGGATGTTAGAAGGCAGGGTGATCAGCTCGTTGCGCGAGTCGTCCCAAAGCGACCAGCCAGGAAAAAACTCCAAATGAACACGGAAACTGTTGTTCCCTTGAGGTCCCTGGTCTCGGTGGTGGGGATAGACAGAACCGACGGCTAAGGAGAAGCCTAACAGGGCGGGTATTAATGAAACAGGTGATCTCATTCAGCCCCCTTGCCACACTGTGGGCCGCGCTATGAAACTACATCTTAAAACTCATAGATTCAACTTCGCACCAGGCGGTTGCTCACTTAATCTTTCTCTACTCGTCACGTTCCAAGCGGCCAAACAAATTCCACATGGCGGTGTAGTCGCGTAATCGGAAACTGACGCACTACCCAAAGTGGGACTGCCGTACGCGCTCTCATCGCACCACGGTGGACGCCACCAGAGACGGCTGCCGCCAATGCGAAAGGTTGCACCCCATCACGGTAATCCACTTAAAATAAAACACTTAACCGGACAGCGGTTGCCATTTCTAGGGGCGCGAGGAACAAACTGCAAGGTTTCACTCCTGGCCCGTTCTACCATGGAAGAAACCGAGCAGTATCTCTCGAGGAACACCCATGCCCCTGCTCATCTTTATAGCAGTTGTCTTCGTGTTCTTGCTGCTCGTTACGCCATTCATCGCCATTCTTCGATGAATACGTCATTCACGCGCGAAGCCCTGGAGAAGAATTATCTGAACTCGCGATTCAAAGCCTCACTGGATATTTTCGTTCGCATCCGCTGCCTTCCGAGCGGCTAGACCAAATCAACCGGCTCATCGCCGAGGAGCATTGGGAAAACCGAAAGATGCAGAAGCCGTTTCACGTGGAATACGAAGTTCATAACGGAAAATTCGTGAAGTGAGAATTTTTCGAGAGCCGCGAAGGGAAGTGAGAGAGGCTTAAGTGAACGAGGGGAACGACAAATATTTCGTCGCTAAAAAAGGCCGGGGATTTTCAGGCCGGCGATGCCGGGAATGCCGCCCGCCATACCGTTGAGTTGCGTGGCCACTTGTTCGTCGACGCGGCGGCCGGCTTCGTTCACGGCGGCGCGGATGAGGTCCTGCATCATCTCCTGATCTTTACTGGCAAAAACTTCGGGTTCGATGTGCAACTCGACGACTTGCTTCTGGCCGTTCATTTTCACGGTGACCATGCCGCCGCCAGCCGAAGCGTCAACCGTCACGGAGTTGACCTGCCGCTGCAGGTCTTCCCACTGCTGCTTCACCTTCGAAAGCATCTGTTGGAGAGCGCTGACTTCCATCAGGATTCCTCTTGACGCCACTTTACTTCAGAGATTCTTCCTCCGAAGCGTTGCAACATGGACCGCACCAGCGGATCTCTTTCAAACTTCTCGCGCAACTCATCCGTTCCGGACTTTGCGCGCGGTGCCGCCGCTGCGACCACATCTACTTTAGCACACACACGCACCGGACGGCCCAGCACTTTGCTTGAACAAGCACGGACCTTTTCGAGTGACTCGCGTCCTTCCATCATTTCCGCAAACGCGCGCTTCGCCGGAGGGAAATAAATTCTCAGCTCCGCACCTTCGAGTTCCCAGCGGCTGCCTTGTTGCAGGATTTCGCCGAGAAATTTCTGTTGCGCCTGGAGCGCGGTTTTGATTTCCGCGACTTGCTCTTGCGTGATGCCATCGGCGCGGACTTCAGATTCCGCTTCCATCGCTCGTTCTGCAGCAGGTGTTGCTGCAACGGCAGCCGGTGGTTCTGGCTGGGGCGCGACGATAGCTTCCGCGCGCGCTGGCGCTGCGGCTGCAGAGGCAAAACTCGGCGTCGAGACTCGCGGAGGCGGAGCAACTGGCGGCTGCGGTGCAGGCGAAAAACTTCGCGCTGGGGGCGCTTGCGGCAGGGAAGCGGCAGCGGTTGCTGCTGAGCTGCTGCGCATCGCGCCTGAGCTGGTTGCTCCAACTGGTGCGCCGCTGCGCAATTCCGCAAGCAATTCTTCCATAGGTGCAAGGCGTTGCGCGTTGATCAGCCGCAGCAGGCCCATCTCGAGATGCACACGCGCATCAGGCTTGCGCCGCAAATCGTCATCGGTCTGCAACAGAATTTGGAAAAAGCGCGTGAGGTCTTCTTCGCTGAATTGGGCGGCCGCTTTGGCGAGCGCGGGGCGCTGGTCCGCCGTCGCGGCGATCAAATCCGAATCCGCGCCGCACACGCGCGCAATTAGCAGATTGCGGATATGCCGGATGGCTTCGCGGCAGAAATGCTGGAGGTTGCGCCCATCTTTTTGAAAGGTGTGCACGAGGCCGAGAGCGCGGTCCGCCGAACCTTCCGCGATGGCCGCGACAAGTTCGTTGAGAGAATCTTCCGGAACGACGCCCAGAAGTTCGCGGACCTCTTTGTCCGGGATGACATCGCCGCAATAGGCTCGCGCCTGCTCGAGAAGAGAGAGCGCATCGCGCAGGCTGCCTTCGGCCATGCGGGCGATCACGGCGAGGGCGCCCGGTTCGATCTGCAAATTTTCTTTTTTCGCGATTTCTTCCAGCCGGCCGGTGATTTCGGCGAAGGTCAGCGCGCGAAAATGAAAGTGCTGGGAGCGCGAACGAATGGTGTCGGCGAGATCTTCCGGCTGCGTCGTGGCCATCACGAAAACCACGCGGTCCGGCGGCTCTTCGAGCGTTTTCAAGAGGGCGTTGGAGGCTTCGCCGGTGAGCATGTGCGCTTCGTCGAGAATTACAACTTTGCTTCTTGAGGCGGCAGGCGCGTAGCGCACCATCTCGCGCAGTTCGCGGATTTGGTCGATGCCGCGGTTCGAGGCGGCGTCGATTTCAATCACATCGAGCGAAGTTCCCGCAGCGATTTCCTTGCAGGAATCGCATTCGCCGCAAGGCTCGGCGGTCGGCCCCTTCGCGCAATTCATGGCCTTCGCCAGAATCCTCGCGGCCGTCGTTTTTCCAACTCCGCGCGCGCCGGAAAAAATATAGGCATGCGCCACGCGATTATTTTTGATCGCGTTGGCTAGCGTTGACGTGACATGGGATTGTCCGACTAAGTCACTGAACGTTTGCGGGCGCCACTTGCGGGCTATGACCTGATAACTCATCGGCTAGGAGTTTCCATTCTGTCTTTCTTTCCGCTTAAGCGAGGAGAGAAGAATGACAACAGCGGCGAACGCGAGGACGAAAAGAAGAATGATAATTCCGCCAAAAATCATCGAGCTGACCTCACTCTGCCGGCAGATCCCAAGCGTCCAAAAAGGGCACTGCCGGCTATGAACTTCTTTTCGATGCGAGGAACTTCGGGTGATCTGCGGCACCCGAGGCAATCCCGATACCGTTGCTCCCTTCCGGGCCTGGCGGGGTTCGCGGGACCTCGTTGCACAGAGCCCGAAGTTCCACGCTCCGGCAGCCGCGCCGTTCGCGCCGCTGCTGGTTTGAGTTTAACACACAGAAGTTTAGGCCGCGCCACGGCGGCATTCCTTCCTCGCGCGACGCGAGCTTGGAGCTGAAAGCTGATAGCTGAAGTTTGAGAAGCGAAGAGAGGAAAAGGATAACGCAGAGACGCTGAGATGCGCGGAGGGGACGAAGGCGTGCGCATAGCTGATGAAAGAGGACAGCCAGGATTCATGGCGTTAGACCTGCGGGATGGTGAGGAGTTTGGCTGTCCCGCAGTGAACGAGAGGGTTGTAGGGGTGTACCCCCTCCCCCCGGGGTTTTTTCGGAACTGTTCATTCTAAAGAGTTTTAAGTCCTTTATTTTGAAACTGCGCATTCTAAGGAGGTTACGGGCCTGTTTTTTGAAAGTGCGCATTCTAAAGGGGATAGCGATTGAGGGCCGGATCGAGGCGGAAAATGATGTGCCTTGAGGGGTGTACCCCCCGGTGTTTTGCGAAAGAGTGCGGAAGCGATTGAAGGAGAAGGAATTGTTGAAATGTTCTTTTTTGAAGAGTGCGCAAGGGTTTGAAAACAAGGAATTTAACTTTTCGCTTTTCTTGCCAAGGTTTGAAAGAGCGAAGCGGGAAGGGAACTGAGATGGAGAAACGGATCTGTCGTAACGGGTAGGTTGCGGAGGCAAGGGCGTACTTCCTTTGTCTGTCCTCCGCCATTAACAACACAAATATTATAACATATTCGTACTAGTTGTCAAGTGTAATTATAAGCCGTTTCGATGCTAAAGGATGCGGGCGGGAGTTGCAACGGGATGCGGGGGAAGTTGAGAAAAAAGGCGTTCAGTAGACCAAAATGGTTGGGCGATAGCGCGGTATTGTGTTGAATCGTCCCGGCCTGTGCAGGGCCGCTGACCGGTCCCGTAGACGAAGAATCAGAAAACGTCCCTTTTGTCCTCATGTTTCCCCAGGTTTGCGGGGGGTTGCCATGCGGGAGGGTGAAGCACGTGCGCAGTCTCGGGTTAAAGGTGTGCCACAGGATGGGCCCGCAGTGCTAGCATGGAACTGTTGGAGCGCGAAGTGGGAGGTTGAACGATGGCAAAAGCATCCACACAGAGGCGGGTGCGGCAGACGCGGAAAGTGAAGACGGCTGTCGAACGCGGCTCGGCCAATGGAGGAAAGGCGCGGGCGGGACAGTTTTTTGCGACGTCCACATTAGAGGAACTGGCTGAAGCGCAGGGTGTAGGGCCGCTGAAAAATCCCGAGGAGATGACGGGTGCGTGGCCAGAGGGTGAGGATATCGACGAGTTCCTGAAGCAAACCTACGAAGGCCGCATGTAGCGGAAAAATGCGATGGACGCGGTCCTTCTTGATACCGACGTGTTCTCGTTCTTGAGCAAGCCGGGAGACAGCCGGGGCGAGCTCTATCGTCCTCACGTCCAAGGAAAAACGATCGCGCTCTCGTTTATTTCCGTCGGCGAGTTATACGTATGGACCGTTCGGCGCAAGTGGAGTGCGAGCCGCATCGACGCGTTGGAACGGCACTTACAGAGCCTTATTGTTGTTCCCTATGATCTGGAGCTTTGCAGAGAATACGGAAGGGTCAAAGCAAGCTTGCCTTCCGGCAGAGTCGTGGCGGCAAACGATCTGTGGATCGCGACGAGCGCCATCCGGCATGCCATCCCACTCCTCACCCACAACCGTAAACACTTCGACGGGATCCCGCGATTAAAGGTCGTAAGCGCCTAACGGAATTCTGGGGGGACGGAACGTTTCCGGTTTCCCTCAGTAAGAACGTTGCGGTTCGAGCCTCACTGGGTGGGTTAGAAATGCCCAGTTTGCCACCAGTTTCCGGCAGCCGCGAAGGCGACGCAATCGTACACCACATTTCTAGAATATGGTGTATGCTGAGGGCATGGGCAGAACAAACATTGTGATTGACGAAGAGCTGGTGAAGAAGGCGCGGAAGCTGACGCGCTTGAAGACTAAACGGGAGATTGTGGACCGGGCGCTGGAACTGCTGGTGCGATCGGAGAGCCGCAAGGGGATTCTGAAACACTATGGGAGCGGGACCTGGAAGGGGGATTTGAAGGCGATGCGGAGGAATCGCGGTTGATCCTGGTGGACAGCTCGGTGTGGGTGGATTTTTTCAGCGCGAAGCCGGGGCGAGCGGGAGACGCGTTGCGGCGGATGATTGGGGACGCGGAACCGTTTGCGTTGACGGGGATCGTGGTGGCGGAAGTCTTGCAGGGATTGACGCGAGACGTCCCGCGGATCGAGGCCTATTTGGCGCAATGGGATTTGCTGGAGCCGAGCGGATTCGCGACGTATCGGGAAGCGGCGGCGATTTTCCGGTTGTGCCGAAGCAAAGGAGTGAGCTTGACGACGACGGATGCTCTGATTGGGGCGATTGCCCTGGAACATGGGGCGAGCGTGTTCACTTTGGATAAGGACTTTGCGCGGATGGCGCGGTGGACGGGGTTGAAGTTGTATGCGGGGAGTTGAGAGGGCGTTGAAGGAGAAGAGGGCACGATGTATCGTGCCCCTACGAAGGAAAACCCGGAGAGAAACAGAGCACAGCCTCAAAAAACGAGGGCGGGGCACGTGGCCGCGGGATTTGATGTTACGGAGTTCAGTGTACGTGCGGCAGGCGTTTGCGGAGATGGGGAAGCGCACATCAGTTGAAGCGCGTGACTCTCCAGAGGGCGAGGCCGCAGGCTAGCAGAAAAATTAGCATGGCAGCGGCTAGCGCGGCCAAGGCGGGCCAGTTGAGGGCCAAGTTTGGGGCGCGGGCGAAAACGGCGAGAGTGAAGAAAATGCCGGTGGCGGCGATGACTAGAAGCCAGTCCAGCCAGGTTCTTCTGGCTGGAACGGCGGGCTGGCCGCTGGCGTCGGTGGCTTGATTACCGGATAGGCCTGCTTGCACATAGCCGGTATCGACTTTGTAGCGCTGGCCTTCGCGCTGGGCGGCTTGCTTCCAGCGGGCGTGTTCTTTTCCGGTGACGCTGGAAAGGGCGATGGCTCCTGCGCCTGCGGCCATCAACAGAGAACCGCCGATGACTTGCGCGTAGAGCGATGCGCTGCGGCCGTGCAATTCTCCGAAGACTAGAATGCCCCAGAGCAGGCCCCACAACTGATTGGTGTTGGATAGTGGAATGCCGCGGCTGATGCCGATGTATTTCGCGGCGTACTGCTGAAACAAATCGCCAACGACCCAGACGAAGCCGCCAAGCATAAGCCAAAAGAGCACTTCTTTTGCTTCGATGATCTGCCGCCACAAAGCTGCGAGGCCTCCGCCATAAGCGATGGCCAGCGTGCCCATCATGCCGAGTTCGCCGATGGTGAAAAATGCGATGAAGGAGAGCGGATTCATGCCGGTCAGGTAGGCTTTGCGGTAGGGAACATACATGGTGCCCCAAAGCGCGCCCGCAGCGAGCGCGGCGACGATTCCGCGCAAAGGATGCCCGGCGGGACTTTGCGCAGAGGAAGCAACGGCGAGCAGGGCCGCTCCAGCAAACATAAGTAACGCGCCACCGAGAACAGCCAGCCAGCGGACTTTGCCGGCGTCGCGCAATTCGTTGAAGAGAAGATAGCCCCAGAAGATGCCGAGCAGGCTGTTGATGTTCCACAAGGGGAAGGCGATGCTGAGGCCGATATCGCGAATCGCGAAAATGGTCAGCGTGTTGGCGACGGCCCAGAGGCAGCCAGCGAGAACTCCCCAGACGATCAAATGCGGGGCCTGGCGAATGTCCGCACTCAATTGACCGGTGCCGCGGATCAGGGCAGGCAGGCTCCAGCGCGCAAGAAACACACCCAGCACCATCAGAAGCGAAACAACGAGCGGCGACACGCCCAATTTGACGAGTTTCGTGGGAGCTTCCGCTGCGCCTAGCCAGGCACCGGCGCCGAAGCCGCAGAGGATTCCTACAAGCTGTAACTTGCGGAGACGCTTGGCATCGAGGGATTGCGCACTCAGATTTGGGGCGGAGTCTTCCACTCGAAGGCTCAACGGATCCAATGCAGAACAACCATTCCTGCGATCAAAACGATTGCGGGAACCCAGAAATGCACATCGGTAAGTATCATTTTCCAGACGGCGGCGGATTGCCGCTCGGAGCCTTCCTCATGCATGGTTTTGCCTCACCCGCGATGGAACAAAATCGCTGCCGATTACGATCTGAAGGTGCAACGTGCGACCCTTTCTTATCACAATTCAGCAGGAATGGAAGAAACGAAAGGCACTGGTTTCATCCCGACCGGTCTGGCAGTAAGATGGCACGCAACGGGTTGCCTCGGAGAACCAGGGAAATGATCCAAAACGTTGTGAAGGTGTCGGCGCCCGATACTTTTCAGGCTCTCAGCACGTAACTATGGAGAAGGAGCGGTGTGGATGAAGCGGCGTGTGCCCCTACGAGAACCGGTTGGTGTCGCGCTAGAAACGTTGCGCGCGCATAAGCTGCGCTCTTTCCTCATGTTGTTGGGCATCATTCTTTCCGTCGCCACTTTGATTGTGATCATTGCGCTGATTTCCGGCGTGAATCAGTACATTGCGAATAAGGTCGCCAACCTGGGCTCGAATGCGTTTACGGTGATGCGTTTTCCCATCATCACGGAGATGGAAGAGATTGTGAAGGCCACGCGGCGCAATAAGCTTGTCACTTGGGAAGACTACGAAGCGCTTCGGGACAACCTGAAGCTGCCTCTGCGTGTCGGAGCACAAGTACAGGCTTCCGGGAGGTCACGAGTCGGTCCGCTAAGCATCGACGACACCAGCATCCGTGGGGTGACGGCGAGCATGGGCGACATCAGCGGGCAAGAAGTGGCGGACGGCCGTTACATCACCGAGGGTGACGAAAATAGCCGCGCGATGGTGACAACGATCGGAGCCGATCTAGCCGACAAACTGTTTCCGGGATTGGATCCGGTCGGGCGCGAGGTCACGCTGGACGGACGGCCGTACACCGTTGTGGGAGTGGCCAAAGCGATCGGAACGGTCCTGGGGCAGTCGCAGGATAACTTCGCTTATATTCCGGTGGAGACTTATATCAGTATTTACGGCGCGTACTCAGGAATCTGGATTAATGTGCAAGCCCGAGGCGCAGATTGGATGGAGCGAACCGAGGATGAAGCTCGTGCTTTGATGCGCGCGCGGAGGCACTTGCGGCCGAACGAGACCGACTCCTTCGGAATTATCGATTCCGCGACGCTCATGCAACTGTGGAAGCAACTGACTGGCGTAATCGCGATGGCCATGGTCGGAGTGGTCTCGGTTTTCCTGGTGATCGGAGGAGTGGTGATTATGAATGTGATGCTGGCTACGGTCACCGAACGAACGCGGGAGATCGGCATCCGCAAAGCGCTGGGAGCCAGCCGGAACGACATCCTGATGCAGTTCCTGGTCGAAGCGTGTGTCATGACGGCGATGGGCGGCGCCATCGGGGTGCTCTTGGCCTACAGCATCTGCGGGCTGGCCATGGCTACAACCTCGATTCCGATGCATGTGCCCGTGTCATCCGTGATAATTGCGGAGCTCATTTCGGCTGCGGTGGGGATTTTCTTTGGAGTTTATCCGGCGCGGAAGGCGGCTATGCTCGAGCCGATCGAAGCGCTTCGGACGGAGATTTAACAGGTGAGTGATACAAAATGAGGATGACGCTCGGCGAAAACGCGCGGATGGCGCTTACGACGTTGCATGAGAACAAGATGAGATCTTTTCTGACCGTGCTCGGGGTTGTTATAGGGATTACCGCGCTACTGTCGGTCGTGGCGGTCTTGATGGGCGTGTACAACGACGTAAACGCGTTTTTGAGCGACTTCGGGCCAACGACTCTTTTCATTTTTAAGTTCGACCCTGGCATTCACACGTCTGGAAGACTGAGTCCAGAAGAACGAGCGCGCAAACCTCTCACGCTCGAAGATGCCGAGGCGATCGGCGAACTTTGCCCCGACGTCAAAGCGGTCTCGGTTGCCCTGATACCGAAGATTGTAGAGGGCTCACCCGGAGGCCGTCCGCTGATGAGTGCGCGTTACAAGGATAAGGAAGTCGCCGGAGTGGATTACCACGGAGTTCTTCCGCAGGATGAGGAAGTTTTCAACTCTCGAGCAGAGCGCGGAAGGTTCATTACGGAAGCGGAGAATTTGCACCGGTCGGACGTGGCAGTCATCGGGCCGGACCTGGCGAAAGCCCTGTATCCGGACGAGGATCCTCTTGGAAAGCCGATCCTGGTTGATGGTGTTTCGTACGATGTGATCGGCGTTCTCGCGCCTCGCAAAGGACAATTGGTAAAAGACCAGGCCGCCGATAAGGTCATTCTCGTCCCTTATCGCACCTACCAAAAACACCGGCCCATGGATGACGAGAACATGATCGGCGCCGTCGCTTATCCGGGCCGCATGCCCGAGGCGGAAGACGAGATCCGCGGGGTGCTGCGCAGGCGGAGGAAGGTGCCTTACAACAAGCCAGACAACTTTGGCGTCTCAAGCGCGAAGGAGATTGCCGATCAGTTCCGCCAGATCACGTCGTCGGTTGCGCTGCTAATTTCCGTGGTGAGTTCGATCGGACTGCTCGTCGGAGGCGTCGGCGTGATGAACATCATGCTCATGTCCGTTACGCAACGCACGCGCGAGATCGGAGTGCGCAAAGCAATCGGCGCGAGGAGGCGCGATGTCATCTCGCAGTTCTTGACGGAAGCGATTGTGCTGACCGGTTCTGGCGGAGTCATAGGCGTGTTGCTCGGCCTCGGCATCAGCCTGCTCATTCATCTCTTTATACCGAGCTTGCCTTCGGCGATTCCGTTGTGGTCAATCGTACTGGCGGTGACGGTTTCGATGAGCGTCGGCCTCTTTTTTGGGATGTATCCTGCCGTGAAGGCTTCGCGCCTCGATCCGGTTGAGGCATTGCGTTATGAATAGCAAGATTCATTCGTAACGCAGCGCCTTCATGGGCTCGACCCGGGTGGCTCTATAAGCAGGCCAGTAGCTCGCCGCCAAGGCCACGGCGGCCAGGAAAGCCGCGGCTTCGAGCAAGGTTAAGGGATCGCCGGGCCGCATTCCAAAGAGCAGCGCACGGGCGCCGCTGGCGGCGAGAACCGCCAACAGCACTCCGATCCCGACACCCAGCCCGAGCAGAACCAAGGTCTGCCGGAGCACAATGCCAATCACATCCTGCCGAGTTGCGCCCAGCGCCATACGAATCCCGATCTCATTTCTGCGAGTAGCAATGATGTAGGAGATGACTCCGTAGAGGCCGATCATCGCCAGAAGCGCTGCCAGGGCGCCAAAAAATCCCGAAAGCAAAGCCATCAAGCGCTCTCGCACCAACCCGTTCAAAATCTCGGTCCGGTAAATGTGATATTCAACTTTCATTCCCGGATAGCGGGGTCCGAACGTCTCCCGGAGCACGGAGATCGCAGCGGCGGGCGCCGCTGAAAATCGTATAAACACGTTTGTGAAATAATAGATGTCAGAATACTGCTGCGCCGGGACATACGCAGACGGCGGAACCGGTTCGCGCAGGCCCCCGTATTTGGTATCTTTCACCACACCGACAATCTCGTACTCTGTCTCTGGATAATGGGGCTCCGCGACCGTACGAATGGTTTTTCCCAGCGGGCTGCCCGCGCCCATAAATTGCTTGACGAAGGTCTCGTTGACGATGACAACCGGTTGAGACTGCATGGTGTCGCGATCGGTGAAGTCGCGACCGGCGATAAACGGTATTTGCAGGGTTCGAAAATAACCGGGGCTCACCCAGGTGAACATCGAGCTTTCTTGCGTTCCGCCGATGCGAACGTCAAGCGAGAAATAGCCGCCGTCCAGAGGCACATAAGTCGAGGTAGCCGCGGATTCCACCAACGGAATACTTCGGATTTGTTCCAGAACATCGTGTTTGAATGGTTGGTACCGGTCAGGGGGCAGGTCAAGCCGTCTAAAGTTGAGGTACAGCCGCAAAATTCCCCTTTCACGAAATCCCGGATTCAGCATTCTCAAGTTCCAGAAGCTCTGCACAAATAAGAGGGCGCCAACCAGTAGCACGAGTGAGAACGCAATTTGTGAAACCACCAACGCCTGTTGGAACGCGAATCTTTGGCGACCCCCGGTCATACCGCGGCCGCCCGATTTCAAAACGGAAGCTGGCTCCGTTCGTGAGGAGCGAAAGGCCGGCGCAAGACCGAAAAGCAAGCAAGTCGATACCGTCATGAATGCCGTGAAGGACAGGACCCTCCAGTCATTGGTCATCGCCAGATAGAATGGATTTGTGTCTGTGCTCAGAAACTTCACGACTGTTTTGCTGAACACGGAAGCTAAGCCGATTCCCAAGAGGCTGCCCGCAGCCGCGAGAACCAAACTTTCCAAGAGCAACTGCTGGATCACCCTTCCACTGGTGGCGCCCATAGCCAAGCGCACCGCCATCTCTTTCTCTCGCGTGCTGGCTTTCGCGAGCATCAAATTTGCCAAATTCGCGCACGCGATGAGCAGCACCAACCCCGTCGTTCCCAACAGCAACCACAAGGAAGTGTCGTAAGAACTGGCGCGCGATTGCATCCCATTCCTGCCGGGATAGGCCGCCAAGGTCAATTTTCGGTAAGAGTCCAAAACAGAATTGCCGTACCCGGACGGCAAGGTAGCCTCGAACATCCCTGGGCTGGCGGCGTCCAGTTGCGCCGAGGCCCGCGAGAGGGACCAGCCCGGTCCTAGCCGTCCCATGATCTGAAGCCAGAATACGTCGCGCCTGAGAAGGGTACCGTCGCCTGGGATAAAAGCTGGCTGCGAGCATGTCGGAAGCGCAACTTCAAATTCCTTCCCAACATCAAGCCCGAAGAAGCCGCGCGGCGTTACCCCAATGACCTGCGTTGGCCGGTCGTAGATATAAATTTTGCTTCCAATGACAGAGTCCTTGCCGCCGAACTCGCTTTGCCACAGATCATAGCTAATCACTGCGCCGGATATGCCGCAGCCCGGCCGGTCATCCTCCGGTGTGAACAGGCGGCCCCGCACGGGAACAATTCCGAGCACTGGAAACATCTCTCCACTCACCCAGAGGCCCTCGGTCAGCCTCTCTTGGTCTCCGTGTCCGATCGGATAGGGGCCGCTCCGCCACGCGAATAGTCCGGAAAATGCCCCTCGTTCTTTTCGGATTTGCTCCCAGAGTGCAGTGCTAAGCGCGGTTTCGTTGTCGTACCAGCCGAAACCGGGAGGAAGGCCTCCCTTGATCTCCACCCGGACCAACGAAGCCGGATCCTTCACGGGAAGGCTCCGCAAACGGACGGCGTCCAGCAACTGAAAAATGGCGGTGTTCGCTCCGATGCCGAGAGCTAGCGTGAGGATTGCCGTTGCCGTGAACGCGGGACTCTTGCGCATGGTGCGCAGCGCAAATCGCAAGTCCTGGAGCACGGTCTCGATCCACCGCGGGCCGCCGGCGGAACTCCCCCTATCGCTTTGGGCATTCGCAGGCAGCGCCTGGGCGCCATTCTTTTTTGATGAAGGATCCCATCGACTCATCGAGCCACTTTCCGCCTTAGCAAGATTCTTACTTTGCTGCCTCGCACAATTCGGGGCTTTACTATTCAGATGCGATTGCCCGTAATCGAGGCTGCCGATACCGATACGCAAACTCGTCTCCCGCGCCTGCCAGGCAGAAACGAGACAGCTATGATGATCGAATGCGTGGCACAGAGAATAAATCGATACGTGTAGAACGTGCAACTTATTTTGCGGGAATTGTTGCGGCCCCGACCGCCCTGCGTTAGAGCTTGTCGGGGAAGAGAAACACGCGCTTGGCGAGTCCGGAGCGGAGCGTTTCCGGCCGATAGTATCTCTTCAGAATATTATCGTTCCAATCCAGCAAATCGGCATTGGCCGCGGAGAACTCGGCCCAAGCTTGATCGCAACTTGCCCGAGCCATGCGTTCCCGGATGAGCAACAGGAAAGCCCACGTAATCGTTTCATTGTAAAGCTCCGGCTTGCCGTGCGCTGCAGCGAACCGGCTCAGAGCGGAAGAAAAGCGTTCCAGCGCCCCGATGGGCGGATAGCGGCGCAGATATAGGAAAGCCATTTTGACGTGGTCGGCATGATGAAATGACCCGTTCGGCAAAGTAGCTTCTTCGAATCGCTCCATCCATTCCTGTTCGGTCATGTTCAGTTGTGGCTCGCACCGAGGGTGCTGTTAATCTCACTCGACACACACACAAGTACGGCTGCGGCGTAGACAAAGAGGCCTTCCACGCCGTACTGGCCATGCAATACATGGATCAGCGCAGCCAGCCCAAAAACTAGCAGTAATGAATATCCGCCGGCACGCCTTGAGAACGGAATGAGGAATAAAACAGCAGCGACGAGCTCGACGCCACCAAGGGCAGGCCGCAGCCAGAGGGGCAGACCTGTTTTGGCGAAGAAGTGAGCGGCCGAACTCGAGAAAGCAAACTGCCAGGACTCCAGGATCACCGCCAAACCCAGGGTCCAACGTAAAAGCGGGACGGAATAGGTTGTCAGGAAGGGCTTCATTTATCGCGCTTTTCCTTTCTTCGGGAGTGGCTCGCGCGCGATTCGATCAGGCGATGGCTCGCGCGCGAATCCAAATCGAGTCCATAGAATTTCTTTAAGTCCCCGATGCGCCGGAGACTCTCCGCGCCAAAAGGGCACTTACCGTCAAATGCATGCAGAACGATCCCCTCGAGGAGATCTCCTAGCGTCATATCGTGGTACTCCGCGAAGGCTTTGAGCACCTTGAGAATGTGCTTTTCCATGCGCACGCCAGTTTGCACCCGTTCCACAACAAACTCTTTCGCCTTTTGCATCGCCGCTTTCCCTCGCTTGGTACCAGTGTACCAAAGTACCGCAGAAACTCAAAGCGTTCTCGCGGGATTCTCCCCGGACAGGGAGCACGGGTCGTGGCTCCTCGCGGTTCCGTATGCCAGGTGGTCTATCCGTTGCGATATGCGGGTGCGGCGGAAGGAACTCGTTTGCTCCTACCCGCCCTCAGCGGCCTACCAGAGAAGTTTCAGGCCGAACTGCACTTGGCGCGCCGTGGTGGATGTGCTCGTTATCGCGCCTGCAGTGCCGGAAAGACCAGTCAAATTGGTCGCCGTCGGCGGCGTGAACACGATGAGGTTGGGGGTATTGAAATTGGCGCGGTCCAGAATGTTGAAAAGTTCGGCGCGGAATTGCAGGGTCAGGCGCTCACGAATCAGGGTGTCCTTCAAAACGGAGAAATCCCAGGTCGCCAGTCCCGGGCCAATATAGGTATCTCTTCCGACGTTGCCCCAAAATCCGCTGGCGGAAGGCGGCGCGATAAACGCGCCGGGGTTAAACCACTGGCTGGGATTTCCGGTAACTACACTGCCCTTGAAGTTCGGATTCAAGAACGGTCTCACAGGGTTTCGCGTGTCACCGGAATTCGACGGGTTGTAGCTGAGCTGCGGCGTAAACGGAAAGCCGGATTGCGCGGTGATAACGCTGGCGACCGACCAGCCACCCACCAAGTAGTTCTTCCAGCCGTTTAGATCGTTTGCATACGGCTTGCCCGTGCCGAACGGAAGTTCATAGATTGCGTTGATGACACCGATATTGCTCACATTAAACGTCGCGAGGCCCTTGTCCGCGGCCAAATTGAAGGGATTCGAAACCAGTCCAGGCGCATTCCCCGCTGTCGTTTGATTGAGAGAATCGCCGTCGTCCAGCGTTTTCGACCACGTATAGACTCCGCGCACGGAAAGGCCCTGGCTGATGCGTCGCGTCGCGTCCACTTGCAGGGCGTTGTAGGTGCTGACGCCCTCCGAAAACCACGTCCATGTATTGGCCAGAGAGGGCGTGGGCTTTGGCGTGCCGGACGGTATGTAATAAGCCCCCGCTGGCACGGCGGCTCCCGCCAATGGCGAACCTGCCGGGAACCCGGTGGTAATGGTGACCGGGGGAGTTGGGTTCGGGTCAACGGTGGGATAAACAGCCGGACACGGCGACGCGGGGCAAATGACGGGAGTCGGCTCATTCGCATCGACACCCACCAATTCGTGGTAGCCGTGCGATCCTACGTACCCAACCGTCAGAGACGTGTTGGGAGAAATTTGTTGCTCGACACGAAGCGACCACGAAATCAGCGTCGGCGTCCGCATGTCGGGTTGCACTCCGCCCGGTACCAGCTTGGCCGCCGCCGGAACGGGCGCCGCCGGATTTAAAGGCAGACTGGAAACCGGCAGCGAGGCGATGCTGTAACTCGGGTTGTACGGCGCGTTCTGGTCCGTGCGATAGCCCAGCGCGTCCTGCAAATCGTTGTACATCCCGAAACCCGCGCGAAAAACTGTTTTCGAGCTAAACGGGCTCCACGCCGCGCCGATGCGCGGTTGCGGCAGAAACGTCGCGTGGTTTGTGGTGAATACGGAGTTGCCAACTTGCGGCTGCGCCGAAATGATGCCATCCGTAAAGGTGTAATTCGACGCGCGGCCGTGCGCTTCGTTCCAGCCTGTCGAGAATTCCTGCCGGTAGCCGAGCGAAAGCGTTAGCTTCTTTCCAACGCGGATGACGTCCTCGGCGTACCACGCCCCGAAAAGGGAACGCCAATTCATCTCCGTCGGCGCGGGATCATAGAGAAAAGAGCTTGTCGTGCCCTGCAGAAATGTCGTCAAGCTGGCGAACGTCGCTTGCCCGTATTGGCTGAGCGCCAGCGTCTCGTTTGACTGGAACGGCTGCAACCACACACCAAAGCTGAGTTGATGACGCCCGCGCGTCAGCGTGGCGCGATCCTCGATGGTGTAGAGATTCCGGTGAACGCTCAGGTTGCTGCCGTTATTGCTGCCCGCCAATCCTACTTGCGCTTGTGGATTCGACGCCGCGCTTCCGCCAACGACAACTGCCCCCACCGGCAAGCCCGTCAGAAAACCTGGAACCGTAGCTGCCGGTGTGCCCGGCGTCGGCTCGCCCGTAAAATAGTACCCGGCTCGGGTATACCCGAACCGCGCCGTGTTCAGCAGTGCCGGCGAAAAAACATGCGTCTCCTCGAGGCTCAGCACTTGCTCCCGCAGGTTCTCAATGTCCGTGCTGTAAGGATTCGCGGGAGTCGCCGTTACGTCTCGTCCGTCATCGATGGTATAGACGGCGGCAAGTGTGTCCTTCTCCGAAAAATTGTGGTCTACCCGCACGGTTCCAAAATCTTCGCGAATCGTTTGCAACGGGCTGCTGAACACTTCCGCGATCCCGTTGAAATCCGGAGCTCCAGCAGGCGCCGTGGGCCACAGATTCAGAAGTGGCTGGACGCTGGCAATCGCGTTGGCCCGCGAAGTTGCATCCGGAACGAAAGCCGCGGACGTCTGGTGCAGGTTTTGCCGGAAGCCTTCATAGTTGGCGAAGACGAAGGTCTTGTCCTGCTGGATGGGCCCGCCCCCGGAGACGCCAAACTGGTTGCGTTGAAATGGCGGCGTCGAACCCTGATCGAAATAGTTCGGCGCATCGAGCGCATTGTTCCGCAAGAACTCGTACGCCGAGCCATGCCCCTGGTTGCTTCCCGATTGCGTGACGATAATCACTTGGCCGCCCGGGTGTTTACCCAACGCGGCGCCGTACGTGTCGCGCTCGACGTTGAATTCGCGCACCGCATCCACGCCCAGCAACATGCCGCTCGTTCCGCCCGGCTGCATGTTGTTCTCCGCCGCGCCCGAATATTCCACTCCATTCAACAAAAAGATGTTCTGCTGTGGCCGGTTGCCGGAAACCGAGAAGTTGTTGGCTGTTGTGGAATTGGAAATCCCCGTCCCGCCCGTCTTTTGCGAAGTGAAGTTCACGATGCCGGGATTTAGCGTCAGCAGCAGATCATAGCTTCGCCCATTCAAGGGAAGCTCTTTGACTTGCCGTTCTCCCACGAGCCCGGAAATATCGCTCGTCGTCGTGCTGACCATGGGCGCTTCTTCCTTCACCAGCACCTGCTGTCTCTCGGTTCCCACGTGCAAACTCAAATCCACTTCCGCCTCTTGTCCCACTGCAAGATGGATTCCGCCGCGCGTCTGTTCCTGGAATCCCGCCTTCGAGACGCTGATTTTGTATTCGCCGACAGGTAATGCCAGCACCTCGTAACGCCCGGCGTCGTCGGTTACGGAAGCGCGCGCCGCTCCGGTTTCGACATTCGTGACCGTGATCGAGGCGCCCGCAATACGGGCGCCGGACGGATCCGTGATCACGCCTGCGAGGCTCGCGGAAACTTGCGCGCTCAGGACCGGCGCACCGGCCAGGAGGAGAAGAAGAAGGCTGAAGAACATGTTCTTGCGCATGGGCAGGTCCCTTTCGAAGAATGAGATTGGAACACCAATTCAATACGGATTGTAATGTGATGTCAAACCGGCTTAATACGGATAGCCTGTAGGTGAGTCTATACGAATCGAACGAGGCAAATTCGTACTTGAGATTCAGCCGCCGCCCCTGTGGCCGTGCCGCCGAATCTGCCGGGACGCGCGGGAGAGTGAAAGAACGTCCTCAGCCAGGTCAGTCAACTGCTTCGCGCGCTTCGTTTGAAGCAGGCAGGGCCGAAGGAAAGGAGCGCCGCAATCCCCTCAGAGGCGGGATGTGCGGCGCTCTTGGGGGTTCTGGCTGGCGGTTTGGGGAGTACGCTGCGGAACTACGGTTGGCGGGAGCCATCTTGCGCAAACCGGGCGCAAGGCCACGGTATCGACATTCGCGCAAATCTTCACAATTTTTGTTTTGTCATTCATCCGCTTTTTCCGTTTCCCGACGGAACTCTTTGCTTGTGGTGTTTTTGTGCACCCGTCAAATGTGCAGGATGCTTGCCAAACGATGGATCTGCAAACCCTGCGTTTCCCATGTTTTGCAAATCTCCACGAAGAGAAGCCATGCATCAAGGCGACACACTGTGCCTTCGAGGAACACACCTGCGCTTAGGTAAGCGGCCGCATGAAGTCCTTTTCTCCGATAAACCCAGATTGAATGGTGGGAAAAGTTCAGGCCGCGGCCCCGCCGCTTTTTTCCCGTGAGCGCACTTCGTGGCCGTCCCGTTTCAGATAGCGGTACAGGCTTGTCCGGCCGATTCCCAAAACCTGCGCCGCCCGCAACCGGTTTCCCTGGCATAACTCGAGCACTCGCTGGATATGCAATTTGCGCACTTCGTCCAGCGACAACGGCCTCCAGTCATCTCCCTCAGGCCTTCGCGGACCCCGCTGCTGCAAATGCTCCGGCAAGTCCGCGAGGTCGATAAAATCCCCAGTCGCCGTAATCGCGGCCGTGGCAATCACGTTTTCCAATTCGCGCACATTCCCTGGCCAGGCATGTTGCAGCAGCACTGTCTGCGCCCGCCGCGTCAATCCGGAAATATTCTTTCCGTACACGTCGTTGTATTTTTTCAGGAAGTAGTGCACCAGCAACGGGATGTCTTCGAGGCGCTCCGTCAGTGACGGCACTCGAATTTGAATGGAGCTCAGCCTGTAGAACAAGTCCTCCCGGAACCGCCCCGCGAGCACCTCAGCCCGCAGATCCCGGTTTGTCGCCGCAATCAGCCGCACGTTCACCTGGCGCACTCCCGGCGAACCCACCCGCTGAATCTCCCGGTTCTGGATCACGCGCAGCAGCTTGGCTTGCATCGGCAGGGACGTCTCGCCAATCTCATCGAGAAACACCGTCCCGTTGTTCGCATATTCAAAAAGGCCCGGCCGCGTGTCCGTCGCCCCCGTAAACGACCCGCGCACATGCCCGAAGAGCTGGCTCTCCAGCAGCGTGTCCACCATCGCGGAACAGTTGCAGATCGCCAGCTTCTGCTGGCTCACCGGACTGATGTTGTGAATCGCCCGCGCCACGAGCTCTTTGCCCGTTCCCGTCGAGCCCACCAGCAAAACGTTCGTATAATGCCGCGCCACCTTCCGCGCGAAATCAAAAACTTCCAACATGACCGGGCTTTTTCCCACGATTCCATGGAACTCCAGGTCCTTGAGCAACTGCTCTTCCAGCGCCCGCACCCTTCGCCGCTGGTCGTACAGCATCGCCACTTCGTCCAGAGTTCTCTTCAACCGGGTGCGGTCAATGGGCTTTGGCAGAAAATCCGTCGCGCCGCGCCGGATGGCGTCCAGCGCCGATTCCAACGTGTAATCCCCAGTCATCACTATGATGTGAATCCCGGGGTCGTTCCGCAGCGCGCGGTCGAGAAATTCGTACCCGTTCATCCCCGGCATGTTGACATCCGCCAGCACCAGCCGGCACCGCCCTGACCGCACCAAGCTCAGAGCCTCTTCCGGGTCTGAAGTCGTGACGGCTTCATATCCCATCTCCTCCATCACTGCGGAAAGCATGTCCAATTGGGAAGGATCGTTGTCCAGAATGCAGGGCGTCAGCGAGGTTCTCGGGGCCGCCAACTCGATAGTTTTGGTATACGCGTGTGCCACGCCAAACACACTCGCAACCTTTGCGCCATCCTCCCAACTCACTTCTCTGGCTGCCTACCGGGCGCGCATCCAAATTCCGCGCTATCGCTATATGTATGGAAAGCCTGAGAAATCAGCCATTTATGGACAATCTAATCAAGAATGCCCCTTGCTGAGAGCACAATTTCTTCCAATTCACTCGAAACACAAACTTTCACCGCATTCCGATTCGGGTCACTATCTCGTTTCGGGGCGGAACTCGACAATTTCTCAATCTGCTCACTGGTGATCCACGTCATGGCTGCAGTCGCGCCAACTATGCGTACGCGCTCTCCCATTCCTTCACTCGCTGGCTCACACTATGGAGGCGGAACTGGTGCAGCCCGCTCTGCGTCCTTCCCACCGCTTCGGCTTCATAGACGACAGGGTGCGACCGGTCGGCTTCTCCCGTTTGCAGCAGCCGCACAAAAAGGACAGCGTTATCCGGCAGGGCCTGTTTGAGCGACACGTGCTTGCCGCTGTCCGCATTCCAGAAGAGGTCGCATCGCTCCACAAAAAATTTTTGCGCATGGTCCCATCCGGAGATTTCCACAGGATAAAGCCGACTGCCTTGGATGGGCATGCAACGAAGCATCGATGGCCTCCCAGACATCGAAATGCAGCCAGAGAACCACTCCTGTCGGAGCGTAATCTAATGATAATGAAAGGATTATTTCAGTAGAAGCCGCCTGGCGATGTTCGCGGAAGCAACACGTCTTGGCAGACTGCTCCGGATCGGAGCACTACAGCTGGACCGGAAGCAGTAATCTGCTCGCGAAATTGTAGATGGGATCGTAGATGTACTGAAAAAGGACGATTCCTACGATAAGTCCCGCCAGCGCCAAGCTATTTCCCCGCAGCCAGTCCAAATATCGCTGCGCCGTCTCTTCGCTCATGAACAGCATGACGGCCGTGCTGCCATCGAGAGGAGAAAACGGCAGAAGGTTGAATGTTCCCAGCAACAGGTTCAATGAAAAAAAGATGAGAAGCGTGGTAGCCACGAAATCCAGATGGTGTGTGACGGGATCGCGATGAAACCATCCTCCTGCGGCCCCGAGGTGCAGCCCGGCCACGGCGATCAGCATCAGCGAAAAATTTGCCGCCGGACCGGCTAGGGCCATCCACGCAGAGCGCCGCGGATGCCGCCGCTCCCACAGCGGGTCGAACGGCGCGCTCGCCCATCCAAACATGGTATGCATGGCCACGAACGAAAGCAGAGGAATCACAATCATGCCCCAGGGCTCGCGCCGCATGTGCGGCACCGGATTCAGCGAGACCTGCCCGCCGAGCGCCGCTGTTTCGTCGCCTCCCATTTTGGCAACCAGTGCGTGGGAGGCCTCGTGGCATGTCGTCGAGAAGAGAAACGCCACATACCAGATGAATCCGTAGACGAGAAGTTCGGGAGTGAGTTCCGGCAAGAAATTTGGCCCTTTCGTTGGCTCAGCTCAAGCAGACTAGAGGTTGTCACTCCTCATTGCAAGCCGTACCACTCAGTGCCTGGCCCGACAAACTGCCACCGGCACGTATTTCGTTCGTCTTCCGGCAAGAACGTCACGGATCCCGTACGAACTTCTCGCATCTCCCAAGATTCCCCCGGTCGGTGGTAGACTCCCTGCATGGCAACCAAGACCAAAAAGAAGAAACCAATCAAATCCAAGAAGAAGATCACCCGGAAGCTGTCGGCCAAGAATAAAGCGGCGAAAAAAGCACCGAAGGCCAAGAAGCCCGTTTCAAAGAAGAATGCTTCCGCACCCGCAACTCCAAAACATAAAACTGCTTCGAGGAAACCTCGTGTGCGTGGCAAGCGCGAAGACGTGGACTCCGTCGTGTTCGAGCCCAAGGGCTTGGGCGCGCGCTCGGGCGGCCAGTCGGGCGACTTGCAGGGTTTGTCAAACCGCGGAGGCGCGGATTCCGAAAGCGTCGATGAATTGCTCGAAGAAGGCAATGCGTTCGAGGCCGAGGTCGTTAAGGGCGTCGAAGACGTTCCGGATGCCGATGAAGGCGAAGTACGCACCCACGAAGTCCCGGAAGACGATGTTCCGGAAGAATACCTCGAAGGGGATGACTGAGGGTGGATTTAGCAGGCACGTCACAAACATGCGCAAAGGAGAGGCTTTCATCAGACTCATGAGATTTCCCAAAATACTGTTTGTGTTCGCGGCATTTGCCCTGCTGTCTTTTGCTTCGAACTCGCGTGGCAAAAACTCGAAAAGCGGCTCATCCTCGGAGCCAGTGACGGCCTATCTTGGCCGTTGGGATTTGACGCTCAAGTCAGCCGGCCACGAATACCCCTCCTGGCTGGATTTGCGCGAGGAAAATGGCCAACTCAAAGCCGAAATGGTGGGCCGCTGGGGAAATGCGCGCCCGTTGCCGAGCGCCGAGCTCACGAACGGCCAGCTGAAGTTCGTGTCTCCCAAAGAGGAAGAGAGCAGTAAAACCGATTTGGTTTTCGAAGGAACGCTAAAGGGGAGAATTCTTTCCGGTACGCTGAACGGTCCCGACGGCAAGACCTGGGAATGGACTGGCCGCAGAGCGCCGCCTCTCAGACGGACCGGCACGCCAAAGTGGGGAACGGCCATTGCACTCTTCAACGGCAAGGATTTGACGGGCTGGCACGAATCCACCCCCGGCGCTTCGCCGGTTTGGAAAGTCGAAAACGGCGCGCTTGTCACTCCAGGCAACGGGCCGGAACTTATCAACGACTCCAAGTTTGAAGACTTCAAGCTGCACGTCGAATTCAACTGCGGCCCGGAATCCAACAGCGGTGTCTATCTCCGCGGCCGCTACGAAGTCCAGGTGGAAACCGACTCGATCACCGACCCGCCCAATCGCCGCATCGGCAGTATCTACGGTTTCATCGCTCCGGAGCCGGAGCTTCCGCGCACGCCTGACGTTTGGCAAACCTACGACATCACGCTGATCGGCCGCCGCATCACTCTCGTCCACGACGGCCAAACCGTCATCGACAACAAGGAAATCCCCGGCATCACCGGCGGCGCCCTTGATAGCCACGAAGCCCTTCCCGGCCCCATCTATCTTCAAGGCAGCGAAAAAGGACACGTGCTCTTCCGAAGCGTCGTCATCACTCCCACTGCTAATTGAGTGTCGATCCCGAAGAGCGTGCACTTTTGTTGACGAGGGTTTGCGTCGTTAAACTGGATCGGCATGCTGCCGCAGCCATTGCTCGATAACAGATTTGCTCACCCGGCCCGACTCGTATAGCCCGATAAGCCAGTTGTAAGCCTGCAGGTCGTCGAAAACCATCCTGTATCCATTGAGCAGAAGGAAAACGCCGGTGGCCGTGATAGCCGTTCGCTTGTTTCCGTCCAGGAAGGGATGATTTTGCGACAAACTCTCAAACAGTGCGGCGGCTTCTTCGATGGCATCGGCGTAATATCCGCTTTCGAGGCGTCCCAGGGCAGATTTCAAGGCTCCGCTATCGCGCAGGCCATGGATTCCACCGAACTTGCTTACCACTTCGGCGTTAATCTCGATGACTTCGTTTACCGACAGGTAGCGGCTCACTGGGCCAAGCGACGAAGGAGTTCGGGATGTTTGCTGACGAACTCATCCAAGGCTGCGCGAAAGGTCATTGCAGGCGCTTCTTCTTTCTTGAGGATGCGGACAAACTCCTCCACCGCTTCCTGTTGCTCTCGAGAGAGCGTGGAAATCAAGTTCAGGAGGTCTTGAGGTGACATGCTGAGGCATCTCCTGCCGCCATTTTAACGCACATTGGCGGGGCTTGGGGTAGGCGCTTTCTTAAATCATTCTAATTCGCCCACTCCAAGTTTTCCTGCTCTTGCTTCGCGCTGTTCCCACGCGCCTGCTCTTGCATGACGCACGAATTCGCGATACATCCATGGCGGACCGTAACCAGTAACAAAACGATTCGATGACTGCGGTCACAAATTTCTGAGGAGCACTGATGCGCAAACATATGCGAATCGCTCTCGCGCTTTTCTTCTTTTCCGCACAGCTGACAACCATGCACGCCACGGCTCAAGATCGGCCGATCGTTTTGAAGGCCGCAACGGTGATCGACGGCAAAGGCCAAATTCTCCACAACACAATCATCGTCGTCGAAGGCGAAAAGATTGCACGTATCGGCGGAGATGCGCCGCCGCACGCAATTACCTACGACCTGACCGGTCTGACGGTCACTCCCGGCTGGATTGACACGCACGACCACATCTACTGGCACTTCGATAATGGCCGCCTCGCTGGCAAGGACGAACCTCCCGTGCGAGCCATGCTCCACGCCGCCGACAATGCCGTCGTCACACTCAACGCTGGCTTCACCACCATCCAAAGCCCCGGCTCGCCGCAAGACAAGGATCTCCGCGACGCCATCGCTCGCGGAATTATTCCCGGCCCGCGAATACTTACGTCGCTGGAGCCTCTCGACGAAAAGAGCGGCTCCCCGGAAAAACTTCGCGAACTGGTTCGCGAACGAAAACAACAAGGCGCGGATTTCATCAAACTGTTCGCCTCCAAAAGCATACGCGAAGGCGGCACGCAAACCATGACCGACGAACAGCTCCAGGCCGCTTGTGGCGAAGCAAGAGCGCTTGGGATGCGCACCATTGTCCACGCGCACTCGGCCGAATCAGCGAAAGCCGCGACGCTCGCCGGCTGCACCTCCATTGAACACGGCGCCTACGTAACCGATGAAGTCTTCACACTGATGGCGCAGCACGGAACTTACTACGACCCCAACATCGGCCTTGTTCTGCAAAACTATCTCGAAAACAAGGAAAAATTCCTCGGCATCGGCAACTACAATGAGCAAGGCTTCGCTTTCATGGAGAAGGGCATCGGCATTGTCCTGGAAACTTTCAAGAGAGCTCTGAAACACAAAGATCTGAAGATTGTCTACGGCACGGATGCCGTCGCCGGCGCACACGGACGAAATTATGAAGAATTCATCGCCCGCGTGCGCGAAGGCGGCCAGGATCCCATGGCCGCGATCATGTCCGCAACTTCGATCTCTGCAGCGTCCCTCGGCCTGCAAGACAAAATTGGCGCCATCGCGCCGGGGATGGACGCCGACATCATCGCCATGGACGGCAACCCTCTCCAGGATGCTTCCGCCGCGCGCCGCGTCGTTTTCGTCATGAAAGGCGGCACCGTCTACGAAAATCTTGCGCCCAACGCGAAGCGAACCGCAGCGCACTAGACGGCTATCCGCCGTTTCGCATGCTTCCCACGGAGCGAAGTTGGCCAGTCCAGGCGAGACGTATGCCCGCGTCCAATAGTTGGTATGCAAACTAAAGCACGGTGACCCAAGCTCCTCAAGAGCTCTTGTGACCGGAAACGCGACGAAACGTCCCACTATCGGACGGTCTCCCCACCGCCTCCCTCCGTGAAGCTTTTCGTTACCGTTGTATTTTCAATAGTTTAGGCACTTCGATACGTGGCGCTAGAGGTGCGGCTGCCATTTACGTCATGAGCGCCGCTACCGTAGTCCTGGACGCCTACAACTTTGAACCATCAAACGCCGAACTGTTGCGCGTCGCCCAGAGGAAAACCTTGGCCGACGCCCGCCTCGGAAACGGCGAAGCCTTTGCCGAAATGATCCAGCCCTACTCGCCGGGTCTTTACCGCCGGGCTCTGCGCATGACCGGCAACGCTGCCGACGCCGAGGATGCCCGCCAGGAAGCCCTCCTGAAAGCCTTCTCGCGCCTCAGCCAGTTTGCGGGTCAGCAGGACGAGGGGAAAGACGACCTCCACGCATGGATTTCGCGAATCACGACAAATGCCTCCATCGACTTAATCCGGCAACGCCGCGAAGGCAAATACGTCTCGCTCGAAGAGCCCGGTGCCACGCCCGAGGAAACCTTTGGCGCCCGCCTTGCCGCCCGAACCGACAATCCCGAAGAGCAATATTCGCGGCGCGAATTGCGCGGCCTGCTGGCTGGCGCAATCGCGCGCCTTGCTCCCGACCTGCGCCAAATCTGCCTGCTGCGCGACGTTTTGCAATATTCCACGCACGAAGTTGCCGCTCGCCTGGGCATCTCGACGGTGGCGGTGCGTCTGCGGCTCTTCCGCGCTCACCGAAGGCTCCGCGAAGCTCTTCAAGATCGTATGCGGCAGAAGCGGCGTACCCCAGCCCCTGGCGCTGCAATCCTGCGCGCGCCAAACCCCACGAAGCCGGACCACAGAGAAAAATTTCTTCAAATGAACGCTCAAGCCGAATTCGCCTGCGGCGACTAAACGAGTTCATTCGCAAATTTTCTGCCAGGGAAAAAAATCAGGATTGCACGAATTTCTCGTGGGTCACTTTTTCGGATGCTTTGGGTCTGGAATAGGAAGAAGCAGCCGCTTCGGGCCGCTCACGAACGGACTGCCTCGTTCGTAAAAACGAAAAGGCTGGTCGGCCGCGTGAGTGATGCCAATCCGCACGGTACTTGCAACAGCACCTTCCGCGGCGCCCGACCTCCCAGACCCATCCGGCTGTGGATTTAGCAGTGTTCCGAGCCAAAGCGGCCCGCGCGAAAACAGGTCAAGTCCATCAAGGCTTCTGTCAATCCGCAGGGCCGCCGCCAACCGCCCAGGTCCGCGCGTGAGATCAAGCAGCGCCTCGCTCTCCCGGTTCCGCTGCATCAAGTCAATTCCTTCGAGCGGTTCCAGCGCACGAATCAAAACGCCGCCGCCAACGCCTGCTTTCTCACTCGAAATATTCAGCATGAAATGCATCCCATAGTTGAAATACACATAGACATGTCCATGCCGCAAGAATAACGATCGGTTTCTTCGTGTCTCGCCACGAAAATGGTGTCCTGCGGGATCGCCTGGCGGATAGCCTTCCGCTTCCACAATTCGCCCGCTGATCCGCCCTTCCGGCAATTCGCGAACCACGACCTTTCCGATCAGAAACCGCGCAAGTTCCAGTGTGTCGCACGGAAGTTCTTTTCGCGTTATCCGGCGGAGTTTGAGGGAAGAGCGTTTCACGGCTACGGCGAGCTTACGTCGGGCGGCTCGTTGTTGAAAAGCCGCGCCAGTTCCGCATGGTCAATCACCACGGCGGGGTCCGTCTGAATCGCGTCGAAATATCTCTTCTGGAAAGCGTCGCCCGATTCCGAAGGCGCGAACATTTTGCGAGCCAGCGAAATGGCCGTGCGAACATCTTCCTGCGTGACGGGGTTTTCGCCGGCAAGCGTCTCGTCCAGCCGCACCACGAATTCCGAAATATTGTGAAGCCATCCGAACTGTTGGTGGTCGATCACCAGCCGGAAAAGTTCTCCCACATTGACTTTCCCATTGATGCGTTCATATTCCCGCCGCTCCATATCGAGCAGCGTTTTGTGCACGCGAAGCAGCGCGAGGCGCAGAGCCACGAGTTTTCCGCGGGAAGCTGCGTCGTAGTTTCCCTCTGAAGATGCCTTAGCGTCAGGTGGGTTCATATTCCGTCTGAAGCTTTATTGTCCGACAGAATGCGCCTATTTTCCATTCCGAGCGCAGCAAAAAGGGGAGAGGGATCGTCGTCGCCAGCCGCGTCCGGACACGGCACTATTTTGCGTCGTGAAAGATGATCCCCAGGGAGTATCGCGTGCCGCTATGCACTCGGCTGACGCCGTGGCTCTCCGCCTTCGACCATGAAATTATCTGCTACGCTCGACAAAATTTTTGCCGTGTTCCGCATATAACGGCACAGAGCCAGAAACCGTCTAATTAAACGATTTACTGAATCACTTCGCTCCGCAGAACGAGGCGCGTTTTTCAGGCTTCCGTTCAGGAGAATAGGAAAGGGAGTTGTATATGAAAGCGTCGAACATCTTCACTATGTTGCTTGGAAGTTCTTTGTTGCTCACAGCCAGTGCTTTCGCTGGGAACACCAACAAGAAGTCGCTCCATCTGACGGATAGCGTCACCATTGAAGGCACGCAATTGAAGCCGGGAAACTACACCGTCGAATGGGATGGCTCCGGCCCCAACGTCGAAGTGAACATCGTCAAAGGCCGGAAGACCGTGGCCACCGCCCCGGCTCGCGTTGTCTCTGTCAGCGAGCCTAATCGACAAGACGGCTACACGGCTTTAGCGGAAAAAGACGGGAGCCAATCCGTCCAGCAGTTTTTCTTCCGTGGCGAAAAGTTCAATCTCGAACTCGGCCAGGCTTCCGGCGCGAACGCAACGCCGGCCGCCACCAACGGCACGAACTGACCGGTCCATTGTTTCGAAGTACGTGAACCACCCGAAAGTGAAGAGGGGCCCGGTCGGGCCCCTTTTTATTTTATATGGCATCAACTGCTCCTTGAACCACAATTTACCGATCCCCACGGTATGATCACGTCCAGAAAGTTTCTTTATAAGCGGCCTTGAAGTAAAAAATCTTCCCAATTTCAGCCCAACAATTTTCGCTCGCAGAACTAACCTTTGGCCATCGCACACCATCGAACTTAATGGAGTAAGAATTCATGTGCCTCCGCGGGCTGGAGCGTGCTATTTGGCGTTCTCGCCTGCGGAGAAGACCAAAGGGAGTTGTGTATGAAAGTGTCGAGGTTTTCCACGCTGCTGATCGGAAGTTCCTTGTTGCTGTCCGCTAGCGTTTTTGCTTCCAACATCAACAAGAAATCTCTCCACTTGTATGAAAACGTCACCGTCCAGGGCAAGCAATTGGCCCCGGGCGATTACAAAGTCGAGTGGAGCGGTTCGGGTCCGGAAGTGAAAATAAGCATTCTCAAAGGCAGGGAAACGGTAGCCACCACAACCGCTCGAGTCGTCTCGCAGTCCGAGTCGAATGACCAGGACGGCTACGCACTCAAGCCCGGAGAAAATGGACACCAGAAACTTGCGCAAGTCTTCTTCAGCGGCGAAAAATACGACCTGAATATTCTTCCGTCGTAACGCCGGGACGGCTCCGGCAGCGCCGCTTCCAGTAGAGCAAACTGAGGGAGCCGCCAGCTTGAATACCGCTGCATCGTGAAATCGGGAAGGGGCCCTTCACAAGCCCCTTCACCGCATTCGTGCAAGTTCATTTGCCGCTGCTCACAACACGCAGATTATTTTTCACCGAAAAAACATTGGGAACCTGGCTAGCCCTGAGATTGGCCAGGTTTTTATCCGACTCGCTGTCCACCACGCCTTCCAGCGTGACATTTCCCAGCTTGACAATAATATGAATCGACGGCACGGCCTGATATCCGTAGCGCGAAAGAACTGTATCACCGTAAATCGCCCTATAAACGGCGCGCCTCAGCTGATCATCCATCGGGGATAATGGCAGCACTTCAATATTGTTCACGACCGTGCTCACTCCCTCGATGCTCTTCACCGCTGCCGCCGCGTCAGATTTCAACGTCGGTCGCACCACCTGCCCCTCCAGAATCACTTTGTCGCCTTCCACTCGGTACGCCAGGTTGTCGAAGACGGAGTAGTACGGCAGCATGACCAAAACGTGATGCACTTCACGAATGAGCTGCTTTTCTGTCTTCGGTTCATTTTGAGCGGCCCCATTATGCAAACGATGCGCCTGGACGATTGATGCCATGGTTACGGAACCCACAAACATCGCTACTAGCAAAAGGGCCCGGAGTTCTTTTCTCATGTTCCTACTCCCAAAAAGAGTTGAGTCAGCCTTCGCTTCGTTAGATTCAAGAACTATTGGAATTGGGTGCACCCCCATTTGAGGGCACGCAGGTGTTAGCATACAAAAACGAGATTCTACCGCCCAGGATAAGAAGAACGTACGCCAAGGCCTTGTGAAGCAGAAAGTGCTAGCCGAAGAATGACCGCTCAAGAGAGACTAGCGAGGTGTTGATCATCGGGCATCGCGGCGCCTCCGGACATGCCCCGGAAAATACGCTGGCCGCATTCAAAAAGGCCGTGGCTCTGGGAGCCACTTTTATCGAGACGGATTTGCAGCTCTCGCGCGACGCTCATTTTGTCGCCATCCATGATGACACCGTCAACCGCACCACCAACGGCCAGGGGAAAGTTCACGATCAAACGCTCGCGGTGTTGCGGCGGCTGGACGCCGGCGCCTGGTTCGGAAGCGAGTTCGCCGGAGAGCGCATTCCGACTCTCGAGGAAGTTCTGGAATTTGCGAAAAAGAACGATGTCGTTTGTTATTTGGAGCTGAAGCCCAGCGGCTCGTGGGGCGGGGAACACGCTTTGATTGGCGCTCTTCGCGAATCTGGAGAGGTCGCGCGAGTGGTGGTGATTTCCTTCGATCCCGCAATCCTGGGAGCGTTGCGCAAGATCGAGCCCACCCTCATGACCGGAGTTTTGTATGACGGGCAGCTTGCCGATCCTCAGACGGCCGCGATGGATGTTGGCGCGCGGCAAATCGTCGTGCGAGGCGATCTGGTCACGCCGGCAATGATGGTGGAAGCTCACAAGAAAGACCTGCAAGTCGTGTGCTGGACAGTGAATCATCCGGCGCACATTCGGCTGCTTATGGCCGCCGGCGTGGACGGGATCATGAGCGACTATCCGGACCGCCTTATCGCGGCTCAGAAGAAAGACAGCGACAAGAGTTAGAGAGCGTCTGTTAGGGCGGCATGTAGCGCCGCGAATTGCGCGACGGAAAGTTGTTCCGCGCGCGCGTCAGGACGCAAACTTTGCGAGGCAAGGACTCCGCGAACGATCTCCGGTGTTGCGAGAGGCCGAAGGTTATTCACTAGCGTCTTGCGCTTCTGCGAAAAACACAACTTCACAAAATCCAGGAAAGCAGCTTCGTCGCCCAGCCCGAGTTTGGCGCGTTCGCCCGGGAGGCGAAGTGTTACCAGTGCGGAGCCGACTTCCGGCGGCGGACTGAAAGCGCCGCGCGGTATGTGAAGAACAAATTCCGGCCGAGTATAGAGCTGCGTGGCAACGGAGAGATAGCCGTATTGCTTGGTCTGTGGTTTTGCAGTGAGACGCAGAGCGACTTCCTCTTGGATCACGACATGAATTTCATCGACCTGATCCGCGAATGTAAAAAAATGGTGCAAAATCGGCGAAGTAATGTAGTAGGGCAAGTTT
This sequence comes from Candidatus Acidiferrum sp., assembly GCA_049792735.1. Lineage (GTDB taxonomy): Bacteria > Acidobacteriota > Terriglobia > Acidiferrales > UBA7541 > Acidiferrum. The sequence continues at coordinate 24,577 of JBARBE010000099.1, read as the reverse complement.
CCATATACGCGGACGCGCCGGCCAGCTGCGAGGTCGGCGAGATCGGTCTCCAAAACGTCGCCGGCAACGACAGTGACGTTCGAGCATTTTTTCGCGAGACGCCGGAGACTCGCCTGGAGCAGCGCATCCAGCTCGATGGCATAGACTGGCACGCCAGTGCCAGCCAAGTGCTCGGTCATCTCCCCGTGGCCCGCGCCGACTTCTATCCAGCAGTACGATGGATCTGGCGCAATCTTAAGTCCCGCAGCTGAATGCGGCGAAACGCCAATGGCGCGCGTAATTTGTTCGCGCCAACCGGCATCCGCAAGAAAATGTTGGCCAAGACGCTGACGAGCCATGCGCCGAAAGTGTAGCAGGAAGAGTGCCGAAAGGTTCTTCCCACGCGATTCAATCTTGACGCTCGAAACGGGCTCCAGTAGCGTAAAATAGTTGCGCACCGCGCGATCAATCACGTGAATGCGCCGAAGAAGAGAAAGACGCGTAGCGCGTCAAAACAAGCGAGCAAAGAGAAGCGAGTGAGAATTCTTTTCGTAGCATCGGAAGGCCTGCCATTTTCGAAGACCGGCGGCCTCGCGGACGTGGTCGAGGCCTTGCCAAAAGCCCTGGCCGCGCTGGGCTACGAAGTGGCCGTCGTGTTGCCCCGCTACCGGGGAACAAAACCCAGCGCCCTGGTGCTGCCCAGCCTCACGATTCCGCTCGCGAATCGCTTGCGGTTTCCCGCGATCGTGGATGGCTCGCAAGTTTCCGGGGTTCGCTATTTTTTTGTGGACGACCCCGCATATTTCGATCGCGAAGGCTTGTACGGCACCAGCGCCGGAGATTATCCGGACAACGCCGAGCGCTACAGCGAATTCTGCCGCGCGGCAATTGAACTTGTGAAGCATGTCTGGCCCGCGGACGTGATTCATTGCCATGACTGGCAGACAGCTCTGGTCCCTGTGTTGCTGCGCTCATCCTACGGCGACGACCCCACTGTGAAAAACATTCCCGTGGTTTTCACCATTCACAACATGGGCTATCACGGACTTTTCCCGAAAGAAATTCTCGAACGTGCGGGCATTCCTCTCCCCGTTTACAATCCCGGCGGCATCGAGTTTTATGGCAGCGTCAATTTCCTGAAAGGTGGACTCGTTTATTCGGATTTTCTTACCACCGTCAGCAAGCGTTACGCGCAAGAAATTCAGACGCCTGAGTTTGGCTGGGGACTCGACGGCGTGGTGCGCGGCCGCGCGGATCGTCTCGTCGGCATTTTGAACGGCGTGGATTATTCCGTATGGAGCCCGGACAAAGACAAGTTGATCCCCATGAAATATTCCGCAAAAGACATGAGCGGAAAACATGTCTGCAAGCAGGCGCTGCTGGAATTGTTCGGAATTGCGCCCGAATACGCAAATCGCCCGTTGATCGGAATTGTCTCGCGATTCGCGGATCAAAAAGGATTCGATCTGATCGCGGAGAAGGCACTCGAGCTGATGAAAGAGGATGTCTCGCTGGTTGTGCTCGGCTCCGGCGACCGCAAGTATGAGGAACTTTTCCTGGCGCTGGCCAATACCTTTCCGGGACGTGTCGGCGTGAAAATCGCCTACGACAACGCGGTTGCGCATAAAATCGAGGCCGGCGCGGACATGTTTCTGATGCCCTCGCGCTACGAGCCTTGCGGCTTGAATCAGATCTACAGCTTGAAGTATGGTACGGTGCCGGTTGTGAGAGCCACGGGAGGACTGGACGATACCGTCGAACCGTTCGATCTAGAACATGGCACGGGGACAGGTTTTAAATTCGCCGAATATTCCGGCAGCGCCATGATGTATGCGATTCGCCAGGCTTTGCATCATTGCACCGACGAACGCATCTGGCGGCGCATCCAGTTGAACGGAATGGCGAAGGATTTTTCCTGGAAGGGGCCGGCCGCGGAGTATGCGAAAGTATACGAAGCGGCGCTGACCCTTCGGGCGGCCGGGCAGGCATCACGAAACCAAATAGGTGTTGCAACATCTAATTGAACTGACGAAGGAGAGATAGACAGCGGCCTAGCGGCAAGCTGTTGAGGACAAACAACATGGCTGAAAACATCCAGGCAGTGACGGACGGGAATTTCGAGGCGGAAGTGTTGACGGCAAGCAGCGCGCAGCCCGTGATGGTGGATTTCTGGGCGGAGTGGTGCCGGCCTTGCCACATGCTCGCGCCCACAGTCGCCGAGATCGCGCACGATTACGCCGGCAAGATTAAGGTGATGAAGCTCAACGTCGATGAAGCGATGAATTCCGCGGGGCGCTACAACATTCGCGGAATACCTACCCTACTGGTTTTCAAGAACGGGCAAGTGGTCGAGCAGATTGTAGGCGCGGTGCCCAAGGATCAGATCACCAAGGCGCTGGACCGGCACGTCGCTCAAGTCGCCCAGTGATTTGTCTCGAGACAAAGACAGCAAGGTTCTGGAAGTAATTTCGGGGCGTGTCGTACTTTTAAGTACGACACGCCCCTTTCTTTTTGTGCGCAGAATTGCGCACGCGGGGCGGACCAGTCTGCGGAGCACGGCGACCAGGATCTCCCAAAACTGTGGGCGTCCTGAAGCACTGGTTCGTCGAATGCCGAGTATGACTGAACGAGCTTGAGGAGCGCGCTTGGAAACGGTTCCGTGCAATCTGTGCGGGTCGCAAGAATACTCAGTCGTTTCTCAAATGCCCGACAGAAAATTCTTCCGCGACGAGTTTTTCTCGGTCGTCGAGTGCAGCAAGTGCGGGCTGGGGTTTTTGAATCCGAGGCCGACGATTACCGAGATGCAGAAATACTATCCTTCGGAATATTTCGAGAAGCCTCAAACAAAAAGCAATGCTCGCTATCTGCAGCGGCGCTTCAGCGCGGAAGCGAGGTATCTTCAGGCATTGGAGAGCCGCGGCGGCACGAGGAAGCTATTGGATGTGGGTTGCGCGACAGGAGACTTTCCGCGCTTCATGATCGCGCGCGGCTGGGACGTGGAAGGCGTAGAAGTTTCCGCGGCCGCGGACCAGATCAAAGATTTCCGCGTCTATACGGAAGAGTTTCAAAAGATCCCTGTGAATGAACCGACTTACGACGCCGTGACGGCATGGGCGGTTCTTGAGCACGTGCACAATCCCATGGCCTATTTTCAGAAAGCCGCCCGCGTGCTCAAGCCCGGTGGTTCATTTGTTTTTTTGGTCCCCAATTTCCAGAGCGCCGCTTCGCGGCATCTTTTCTGTGAGGACGTGCCCCGCCACTTGTACTTTTATACGCGGCAAACGATTGGCCGCTATTTGGAAGGCGCGGGATTCGAGTTGGTCAGCGAAGCCAATGGGCGCGACGTTTACAAAATGGCGCCGAACAACTGGCTGACGTACATGGTGCGCACCCGCTTGCTTGGGCGAACGTACACCTATCAAGACGTGCCGCTGACCAGCAAGGAGTTCCGGCGGCTTCGCCAATTGCCGAAGGGCATGGCGAGCGGGCTGAAATACGCGGCTTACTCGCCTTTGTCGGTCATCGACCGCATGCTGTGGCCTGTTATTGAGACCGCCCAGATCCTAAGGAAGACCTACGGGAACAGCACGTTCGTGGCGCGCCGAACTTAGCGCCCGGGCAGGACGGAGCCGACAGCCAAGTTAACCAGATTCGGCCCCTCCCCCAGTTTTTTCGTAAACGCTGTTTCTAAAGGGTTTAGCTTTTTCGTAAGTCGATTAGAATCAGTGTTTGCGAACGGATCCGCAAGTGTTGATTCTAAAGAGTTTGTGATTGCACCAAAGTTGTGCAACGGGGGGTCATCTTTTTCTGCTCCCGAGACGGTGGGTCCTGCTCTGTAAGCTGGCTAGGCTGGGCCAAAACAAAAAAGCGACAGCCGGGCTGCCGCAGTCCAAACTTCTTCCAAACCTAACAATAACTCTGGTGTTGCGGGTATTCAAGGGACAAATTGGACCGAAGGGAACGCGCTGTGCGATAGAATCGCGTGACAGGACGGGCGAAATGACTCTTCAAAGGTGCCATTGGGCGACAAGCGAGTTAAATATTCCTTATCACGACGAGGAGTGGGGTGTGCCGGTGCACGATGACCGCCTGCTTCTTGAGTTCGTGATTTTGGAGGGGGCGCAGGCGGGGCTGAGTTGGGACACGATTTTGAAGAAGCGGGCGAGGTATCGCGAGGTGTTTGACGGGTTCAATGCGGAGAAAATCGCGCGATACGACAAGAAGAAGGTGCGGGAGCTCTTGAAAGATGCGGGGATTATTCGCAACAGGTTGAAAATTACGGCGACGATTGCGAATGCGCAGGCGTTTTTGAAGGTGCGGGAGGAGGTTGGATCGTTCGACGCTTATATTTGGCAATTTGTGGGAGGTACGCCGAAGCAGAACGCCTGGAAAACGCACAAACGATTGCCGGCGAAGACGGCGGAATCGGATGCAATGAGCAAGGATTTGCAGAAGCGCGGATTCCGGTTTGTGGGCTCGACGATTTGCTATGCGTTCATGCAGGCCACGGGCATGGTGAACGATCATTTGGTGGAGTGTTTCAGATATGCCGAATTGAGTGGGTAAATCTGAACCGAAGGTAGTAGTTTGTTTGGCGCGAACTGTCAAAGACACTGAACGTCCGTTTTCGGGAAGTCGTTTCCTTTTGCGAGGAGCGGCTCGCCGGATGTCTTTGCCAATGCATAAGCAAAACAATCTCCGAAATTCAGGCTGGCCGGATGCCGGCCTTTCCCGTACTTGCGCCAACCAGTGCGAGCAACCTCGACCTGGGACGCATCGACGGGAACGAGTTCAATATTAAGCCGGTGAACAAAGAGGTCCAGCTCACGCCCTGCAACTTCGCCGCGACGAGCTTCCAGCACAATAGCGGCTTCCAAGGCATTTGGTGCAGATAGCAGGCGAGACCCGTCCTGGCGGATTCGTTCGAGGAAACTCTGCCGTTCCGGCTCGGCAAGAAAAATGGCGAGCAGGGCGGAGGTATCAATCACCATTAGCGCGGAAGCCCCTGAGAATCGTAGCCCAGAATTTCGTCTTCGGAGCGGTCGTCTAGGGTTGGAAGAGCGTCGACGCGATAGAGGATGTCGTCGACCTCCTGAATTAGATTCTTGGCGTGGCGGCGTCCACGCAGACGTTGAAGACGGTCGCGTAGAGCGATGGTGATTGCATCGGTGATAGACTCGCCCGTTTCTTTGGAAATCTCGCGGGCAAGTTCCTCAGTTTCCGGGTTTTTAATGCTAAGCGGCATAGGGGTAGAATCCTTCTGCTATAAGGTAGACTACAATATAGAATCTATACTATCAAGCACTAACTGAGTCAGGTGGAGCTTATATATGTATGACTCAAGACTTATAGGTACTTGGAAATCTGACCCCCAAAGAGTCGCGCGCGAAATTCTGGCGCGCCGTGATATTCCGATCTCCAAGAAGCGCAAGCTGCGAGGCTTGTTTGGAAAGTTGGAGTTGAGGTTTACGCGGACTCACTGCCACTCCCTCTTAGACGGATATAGAACGATCTATCGCTACAACGTCGTGGCAAAGGATTCAAGTAGTGTCGCAATCGTGAGCTCCCATCCGATTGCGGGGCCGCAAATTTTCCATATTCATTTTGAAGGGGGGCGCTATTGGATTTGCCTGGGGAAAATTCGAGAATACTTCAGGCGGAAGAAGTAAAGGCTGTTTGCTTGCGTTGAAGGCAACGCGAGCTTACGATAAGAACCTGCCGTTTCTTGGTGCTTTCCAACGCAGTTTAAATGGTGTGATCGTTGAAGCGATGAAGTGTGGTCTGGGCGAGGGAAAAGAGAACAGGCAGGAGTGCTTGTTTTACTTAGGAGAGGGCCTGCATGAAATCGGTGGTGGTGGTGGGCGCGCAGTGGGGCGATGAAGGCAAAGGCAAGGTGGTGGACTACCTTGCCGGGTCGTTTGATTATATTGCGCGCGTGGCTGGCGGGCACAACGCGGGGCATACGGTCATCATTGGCAAAGAGCGATATGTGCTGCAGCTGATTCCTTGCGGGATTTTGCGGCCTAAGCAGCAGGCCGTGATTGGAACGGGCGTGGTCGTTGATCCGGCCGCGCTAGTGGCGGAGATCGAGACGCTGGCGAAAGTGGGGATCGACGTGAAGGGGCGGCTGCACGTGAGCAATCGCGCGCATTTGATTTTTCCGTATCACCGCGAGCTGGATAAAGCCGCGGAAGGCGCGCGCGGCGCGGACAAAATTGGAACGACTTCGCGTGGAATCGGGCCGGCCTACGAGGATAAGATGGCGCGGCGCGGTTTGCGGATGTGCGATTTGCTGGAGCCGGAATTGTTTCGCAAGAAGGCGGCGCGGGTTGTGGCCGAAAAGAACCGGCTGGCAAAAGGCGCTTATGGCGCGGACATCGATTTTTCGCATGAAGTGGAAGCGACGCTGAAGTTGGGCGAAAAAATCCGTGGATATATTTGCGACACGGCGGAGTTGGTGAATCGCGCGCTGGATGAAGGGAAGTCGGTGCTGTTTGAAGGCGCTCAGGGAACGATGCTGGACATCGATCATGGGACATATCCCTACGTGACGTCTTCAAGCGCGATTTCTGGTGGGGCGACGACGGGCGTGGGCGTGCCGCCGACAAAAATCAAGAATGTTCTGGGAATTTCGAAGGCGTATACGACGCGCGTGGGGGGCGGGCCATTTCCGACGGAGATGCCGGAGCTGGAAGCCAAAGAGGTGCGCGAGCGCGGAAAAGAGTTTGGAGCGGTGACGGGCCGGGCTAGGCGGTGCGGCTGGCTGGACTTGATGGTGCTGCGCTACGCGAAGATGATCAATGGGATTGACTCGCTGGTGGTGACGAAGCTGGACGTGTTTGATACGCAGCGCGAGATTCAGGTTTGCGTGGGATATAAGTACAAAGGGCAGACGCTTAAGGAGATGCCGGCGCTGGCGGAAGAGTACGAGCAGGTGACCCCGGAATATAAGACGGTTCCGGGGTGGTGCGAGTCGACATACGGCGTGAAGGACGGGGCGAAGTTGCCTAGGGCAGCGTTGGATTACTTGCGGTTCATTGGAGATTTTCTACAAGTGGAGATTGGGATGATTTCGACCGGGCCGGAGCGGGATGCGACAATTGTGCCAGAGGGAACTTTGCTGGCGCGGTGGTTGTAGATGAAGGAAGTATAGGAAGTGGAGGGGGTATAGGAAGTAAGGGACGAAGATTGGAAGATGGCACTGTTTAGAGTCAAAGAGTTTGCCTCATGCTGAGCTTCGAAGAAGCACGCCAGAAAGTCATCGAAAAAGTTGGGGAGAAGAAAGGTCCGCGCGCCACGGAGCAGCTGCGTGTGGGCGATGCGCTGGGGTATGTGTTGGCGCAGGAAGTAAAAACGGACCGCGAATATCCTCCGTTTAACCGGGCTACGCGCGATGGGTATGCCGTATTTGCGGCGGATGCGAAAGCGGGAGCTACGCTGAGATGTACGGGAGAGATAAAGGCCGGGGACCGCGTTACCAAGGAGTTGTGGGCGGAGACGTGCGTGCAGATTATGACAGGCGCGGCGGTGCCGTCCGGCGCCGATGCTGTTGTGATGGTCGAACACACCAAGCGCGATGGCGACAACGTGCGCTTCGAGCGGGCCGCAGTGACAGGGCAAAATTTCGTGCCGCGTGGAAGTGAATCGCGCGCGGGGCAGACGCTGCTGACTCCAGGAATGCGACTGGGTTATGCGCAGCTTGCGCTGGCGGCGCAAGTTGGCGCGGCGGAACTGAAGTGTGGACAAAAACCGCGTGTGGCGATTCTTTCCACGGGCGATGAGATTGTGCCGGTAGACAGCATTCCGGGGCGATTCCAAATTCGCAACAGCAACAGCGTGTCGCTGGCGGCACAGGTGCGGCTCGCTGGAGGCAAGCCGGTGCTGCTGGGAAACGCGATGGACCGCGAGGATGATTTGACATCGAAAATCCGGCGGGGATTGCAGGAAGATTTGCTGGTTTTGTCGGGCGGCGTATCGATGGGGAAGTACGATTTGGTTGAGAAGGTGCTGAAGGATATGGGCGCGGAATTTTATTTTGACGCGGTGGCGATACGGCCCGGTAAGCCAGCAGTATTTGGGAAATGCGGGGAGACGTATGTGTTTGGGCTGCCGGGGAACCCCGTCTCGACGATGGTGACGTTTGAGTTGTTTGTCACGCCGGCGGTGGATTTGCTGGCGGGTGCCGAAGCGCGGTCTTTGCCGATCGTCGAAGCGCGCTTGGGCGAGGCGCTGCACGAGAAACCGGGAGTGACACATTTTTTGCCGGCGCGCCTGGAAGGGCAGGGAGCAGAGCTGGAGGTTACGGCTTTGAAGTGGCAGGGATCGGGGGACGTGGCGGCGCTGGCCAAGGCGAATTGTTATGTGGTGGTGCCGGCGCAGGAAGAAGATCTGGCCGCCGGAGAAAGAGTCGATGTGTTGCTGCGAAGAGATTTGCTTTGATCTGGATAGAGAGTAATGAAGTAAAGGCGTATCGGAGTAAAGAAGGACGAAGAGAAAGATTTTATACGGAGGTTGCAGAGACTCCGAGGACAGAGAAGAGAAGATCGGATTCAGCGAATGGGCAAGCTGTCACATTACGGCCGCGGCGGTGAAGTGAGGATGGTGGACGTGTCGGAGAAAGCGGTGACGGCACGGACGGCGGTGGCGCAGGGGTTTGTGAAGATGACGCCTGCCGTGGTGCGCGCGGTGAAGCGGCTGCGGAATCCCAAGGGGAACCCGCTGGAAGTGGCCCGCATTGCCGGGATTGCAGCGGCAAAGCGGACGGCGGAGTGGATACCTCTTTGTCATCCACTGCCGCTGACGCACATTGATGTGACTGCGCGGCTGTGCCAAAATGGCGTGGAAGTTCGCTCCGAAGTTACGGCAACCGCTCAAACCGGGGTCGAAATGGAAGCGCTGGTCGCCGTTACTGCCGCGGCCCTCACGGTCTACGACATGTGCAAAGCTCTTGATAAAGGGATGGAAATCAGCGGGATTGTTCTCGTCAAAAAGACGGGCGGGAAGAGCGGCGACTATATTCGGGAAGCGAGTGCTGCGGGAAATCGCAAGAAAAGCGCGAGGAATGGGAGCCGATGACCGCGGCGAGCACAAAAACGGTTAAATTGCTGGTGGCGGACGACAATCCGCTGGTGCGGGACTTGATCATCAAGGGCATGGAGCCGTTTTGCGAGGTTGAGACGGCGGCGGACGGCGCGGACGCGTTGTTGAAAGTGATTGATAATGCCCCAGATGTAATCCTCTGCGACTACAAAATGCCGGGGCTCGATGGACGGCAGCTTTTTGAGAAGTTGCGCGGACGCGAGGCGACGCGGCACATTCCGTTCTTGTTCATGGCCAGCCGTGCGGACATTGAAGAGAGGTTGCGGCCGCTGGTGGACGGCGTTGAGGATTTTGTCACCAAGCCATTTCTGGTGAAAGACTTGGTGCGCATCGCGAAGAAAGTTGTAGACCGGCTCCACCTCGAGAAATTGCAAAAGCGTGCATCGCGGCCCGGCGTAATTCAAGGGCGCCTGGAAGAGATGAGCATGATCGACCTGATGCAGTCGCTCGAGATGGGACAGAAATCGTGCCGGCTGGTGGTAAATCACAACGGCGAACAGGGCGAGCTGTTTTTTGCCAATGGGCAATGCCGCGATGCGAAGAGCGGAAAAGTCGAAGGCGACGACGCAGTCTACCGCGTGGTGCTTTGGACCGCCGGCGAATTCGAGATTGATTTCAATGCTGCGAATGCATCTACGCGCACGACCACGACGCGGAACACAACCGGGCTTTTGATGGAAGCGATGCGGTTGATGGACGAAGCCAACCGCGACCCCGTGGAAACGAAGCAGCCCGCCTGATGCGCGTCGCAGTGCTCACCATAAGCGATACGGTTTCGAGAGGGGAACGCGAAGATCTTTCCGGGCCCGCCGTGGTCGCGGTGTGCCGCGGATTGGGCTGGGAAGTGACGTCGGTGCTGCGCGTCTCGGATGATCCTGCGAATATACGCGAGCAGTTGCGTGAATTGGCTGATTCCGGACACGTGGACCTGATTTTGTCGACTGGCGGCACTGGCATTGGGCCGCGGGATAATACGCCGGAATCGACGGAAGCCGTTGCTGACCGGATTGTGCCGGGAATCGCAGAGGAAATCCGGCGCAAAGGATCGGAGCGCTCACCGACCGCTGTGCTTTCGCGGGGAGTCGCGGCGATTCGTTTCAAAACGCTGATCGTAAATCTGCCGGGCAGTCCTAAGGGCGCTTCAGAATCATTAGATGCCATCGCCCATCTTTTGCCGCACGCTGTTCATGTGCTTAACGGCGCGCGACACGATTAGATAGTTTTTTCTGCGCATTTGGCTCCGCTTAATGATTGCCTCGCATTTTTTCCCGTTTGAACACCATTCTTCGGTTGACCGAAGGGCGGTTCGCGTCAACAATGTTTGCACCATGGCACAAAAACTTTCGGACAAGAAACTGGCAGTTCTGGGGACGGGGAAACTCGGCGGCATATTGCTGCGCGCATACTTGAAACAGGGACTATTTTCCCCGAAGCGCGTGACGGCGACCGTGAAGCACGCCGAAAAGGCAGCGACGCTGGCGAAAGAGCTGGGCGTGACGGCGACGACGGACAATCGCAAAGCCGCGCACGGCGCGGATATCGTGCTGTTGGGCGTGAAGCCGCAGGTCGTCGGCAGCGTGCTCGAGGAAATCGCCCCGGAGCTTAGTGAAGAAACACTCGTCATTTCCGTGGCGGCTTCCGTGCCGACAAGCTACATCGAGCAGCACGTGGGCGCGAAGGTGCCGGTGGTGCGTGCCATGCCCAACACTTGTTCCGTGGTCGACTGCGGGATGACGGGAATTTGCCGCGGAGCACACGCCAGCGCCGAACACCTCGATACCGCGCGCGCGATGTTTGACGCCGTGGGCCGCACCGTGGTTGTGGACGAAAAAAACATGGACGCCGTGACGGGGCTTTCTGCAAGCGGGCCTGCGTTCGCGTACATTATTTTGGAGTCGTTCGCCGAGGCCGGCGTAAAAGTGGGATTGCCGCGAGATGTTTCGACGCTGCTTGCGGCTCAGATGATGAAGGGCGCGGCGAGCGTGGTGCTCGAGACGGGCGACCATCCTGCGCTGCTCAAAGATTCCGTGACCACGCCGGCGGGCTGCACGATTGACGGGATCCTCGAGCTGGAAGAAGGCAAGCTGCGTGTGACGCTCATCAAAGCCGTGGTGAAGGCCACACACCGGGCCGGAGAGCTGCTGTTTGAAAAGTAGCGCCAAAGCTTTCGCAAAAACCGCGGCGAGCGTTGTGATCGTGTCCCGGCTGCAACCATAGTCCTTCTGAATGATCCATACACTAATCAACGCGGTACGCGGCTTCCTCGGCGGAGACGGAGCGCTCATCCTTCCGGAGATGGAACTGACCCTTTTTGCCTGCGGGATTCTGGTGATCGATCGCTGGCTTGCCGCGAACGAGAAGCACTGGAATGCTTTGCTCGCGCTCGCGGGCACGGCGTTCAGCGCATTTACGCTGTATGTGCAGCGCGGGAAAATAGAAGCGCTGCGCGAAGCGAATCCCGCGTCGCCCGGACTTCTGGGCCTTCACCAAAGCATCCTGGTCGATCCCTTCTTTCTTTTCTTTGCGGCGCTTTTTCTGGCGGCCACCGCGCTGATCATTTTGCTTTCGGTGCGGTATCTCGAATTGGAAGAAGAGGGTCGCGGGCTGTACTACGCGCTCCTCTTGTTCGCCTGCACGGGCATGATGCTGATGGTTTCAGGCGTCGATTTGATCGCTGCGCTCTTCGGGCTGGAGATCATGGGCCTGAGCTGCTACGCGCTTGCGCGGTTTTCGCGCGACGGACAGCGCGCAGCGTCCGCGGGGAGAAGATATGCGCTTTTCTGGGCGGGCAGTTCGGCCGCACTGGGGGCTGGTTTTTTGCTCCTGTATGGAATTTTTCATGCGACCAATCTCGGACGGATTGGCGCGATCCTCGAGGTGCGTCTCGACAACGGCGTCCCGTTCGGTGGCCTGACGATGTGGGACACTGTGCTTGCGCTGGCTCTCCTTGCCATTGGGGTTTTCTTGTTGATCGATGCGGCGCCGCTTCATTGGTCTGCGCCCGGTTTATGCGAGTCGGCCCCGACGCCGGTTGCGGCCTATCTGAGCACCGCTGGGAAAATTGCGGGTTTTGCGCTGCTGCTGAGGTTCTTTTCTTTTTTGTTTCTCTTCGCTCACGAGAAATGGATCCACGTCTGGGGCGGCGCCGCCGTTGTATCGCTCTTGTGGGGAAACATCGCCGCTTTTCGCCAGAGCAGCGTGAAGCGCATACTCGCCTATGGCGCCGTCGCGCACACCGGTTTCCTCTTGCTTGGGCTCGTCGCAGGAAACGAGGCTGGCTTTACCGGCATGTTGTACTACCTGGGCGTCTACGTTTTCATGACCGCCGGAGCATTCGGCATCTTGATAGTGATAGAGCAGGGCACCGCCGGCTCAATCAAACTGGGCGATTTAGATGGTCTGTACCAGCGGAGCCCTGCGGCGGCGTTGCTTTTGCTCGTATTCATGATGTCGCTCGCAGGGATACCACCGACGGGCGGCTTCATGGCGAAATATTCCATCGTTAAAGCCTTGATGGCCGTGCCACACCCCGAACTTGCGGTGTTTGCCATCCTCAATGCGCTGGCCGCTGCCTTTTATTACGGGCGCGTTGCAGCGCACGCCCTAAAAAAACCACCCGTGGAGGCAGCCCCGCTCGCAACGCGCACGCTCGCCATCAGCAGCGGCCAAACCGTGGCGCTGACCGCTGCCGTATTTGTCACGCTCGCGGCGGGGCTGTATCCTGAATTATTCCTGCGCATCGCGCGCTACGCCTTTGGACAATAATCCCAACAAGCCGGATTCGCCGCCACCATCGGCTCCCCAGCCGAAGAATTTCAGCGCGCAATTTGGCATGGCGATGGAGCTGCCCTTCGTGCTCGCCGGCGCGACCGCCGTGGGTGGGTTCCTCGGCTACCTGCTCGACCATTGGTTGCACACAAAGCTCGTTTTCACGCTGATCCTCGGTGGCCTTGGTTTTTTCGCAGGGCTGCGCGACGTCCTGCGGCGATTGCCGGCGAATGGCGATGGAAAAGGCTGAACATTCCGCTATTGCCCCGAACGGCTCAGCGCAAACAGCCGTTTATGCCCGCACGGAGCGGCGCATCGCCTGGCTGACGCTGCTTCTAGGCGCCGCTGCGGCTCTCGTCGCCGTGATGCTGCGCCAATGGCTCTGGGCCGAGGGCCTGGCGATCGGCGCAGTCCTTGCGTGGCTGAATTTCCGCTGGTTGAAGCGCGGTCTGGACGCGCTGGTCGCGGCCTCCGTGGCCCAGGAAGGCCTGGCAAAGCCGCGCGTTCCGCTAGGTACTTGGTTCCGCATGATCTTCCGCTACGCCTTGATAGCCCTCTGCGTCTATGTTATTTTTGAATATCTGAAAGTTCCCCTTGTAAGCATGCTTGCGGGGTTGTGCGCCCTGGGAGCCGCGACGCTGGCAGCAAGTCTGTACGAAATTTTGCATCCTCTGGGATAGGCATGGAATACACGATTAGCTGGCTGACGAAGATAGTGAACTTGTACCTCGGTCATGCGGCGATGGCGCTCCTGACCGCGCTGCACATTACGCCGAGCCATCCGGAAACGCCCATCCCGGAGCAAGTGGTGATGAGCGTGGTGGCGCTGCTCATCGGCACGCTACTCGCTCTGTGGGTGCGATCCCGTCTCTCCGTCGAGAAGCCGGGCGCAACGCAGCAGCTCGCCGAGCTGTTGATCACCAATTCGCAAGGATTCGGGCTTCGCGACATTCTCCGCGAAAACGCCGGCCACGACGCCGATCAGTATCTCTACATGGTCGGATCCATTGCCCTCTTCGTGCTGATTGGCAATCTTTTCGGCGCCATTCCAACGGTTCTCAATCCGCCGACCTCGGACAAGAGCGTCCCGCTTGCCGGTGCGATCCTGGTTTTCCTGTATTTCAATTGGAAGGGAATCCGCAAGCACGGCATCCTGGGCTATTTGAAGCTGTTCACCGGCGGCGTGCACTGGGGGCTCTGGCTGCTGATTTTTCCCGTCGAGATCATCAGCACGTGCGCCCGCCTGCTGTCGCTGACCGTCCGCCTTTGGGCCAACATTTTTGCCAGCGATTTGCTCTACGAACTGTTCCTCGCGCTTTTTGCCCAGGTTGCTCTGTGGGGCTGGGAAAAACAACACGGTCTCGGCATTGTGCTCGGTATTTTTCCCGCGACGATTCCGATTCTCTTCCTGGGACTGCACATCTTTGTTTCCTTTGTGCAGGCCTACGTCTTCACGATTCTGCCGTCGGTTTATCTGGGCATGGCCACGGCGGAGGAACACTAATTCCGCGCCGTCTGGCGCATGGCTTCGAGTTTTCGGCCGTTTCAGCGTGAGCCCGGCTGCTCGGTGTCCGGGAACCACCTCCTGGCGGCAATTCTAAGGAGGAAGTGATGATGAAACTGAAGTATCTAGCAATGATGGCGGCAACAGTGTTGGTGCTCGCTCCGGCGGCATTTGCGCAGGGCGGAGACCAGGCAGCGGCTGGCGGCGGCAAGGGTCTATTGGCCATTGCCGCGGCGTTCGGCATGGGCATCGCGGCGTTTGGATGCGGCATGGGGCAGGGAAGAGTCGGAGCGGCGGCCTGCGAAGGCATCGCGCGCAATCCGGCGGCGGCAGGCGTCATTCGCGCGGCCATGATTCTTGGGTTGGTGTTCGTCGAGACGCTGGCGCTTTTTACGCTGCTGGTCGTTTTCGTCAAGGTCTAAGACGAAACATTCAAGAGTTTCCGTGGCCCGCGGGCGCAAGCCTGCGGGCCTTTTTATTTCAGGGTAACTACGAAATAGCCGGGGCGACACGCTGCCCGGATCGCGCAAGGATCGCCCGCCTCAATGATTGATAAGATTCGACTGGAGCAGGTAATTCAGAATTTTGCTGGGAAAGAGACCGAAGTAAACGGCGCTGGCGGCCGTAATAAATAGAACGACGTTAACCGACAGGGGAAAGCGGGCGGGCGCAGCCGCGGCGATTTCAGCGCTCGGTTCGCGCATGTACATCACCACGATGACGCGGATGTAGTAGTAAGCGCCGATGACGCTGTTGATGGCCATGAGCACGGCCAGCCAGATCAAATGTGAATCGATGGCGGCTTTGAAAATGTAGAATTTGCCGAGGAACCCAGCGGTGACCGGAAGGCCGAGAAGCGAGAGCAGGAAAAGCGAAAAAACGGCGGCCACCCAGGGCTGGCGCTCGGCGAGGCCGGCAAAATCATCGAGCTGAAGGTGCTTTTCGCCCGCGCCGCCGAACTGCGAAACAATGGTGAACGCACCGACTTTCACCAGCGCGTAGGTGAGCAGATAAAAGAGCACCGCGGCATAAGCGGGGGCAGCGCCGATTTCGGTGTCTTTAGTAAGCGTCGTGACCGCGGCAAAAGCCACCAGGATGTAGCCTGCATGCGCAATCGAGCTATAGGCCAGCAGCCGCTTGACGTTGGTCTGCAGCAGCGCGCCAAGATTCCCCGCGAACATCGTGGCCACCGCAAGAATCCAGAACGCCCAGAACCAGAATTGCGTGGCCGCTGGAACGTCGGCAAAGATCCGCAGGAGCAGCGCAAAGGCCGCGGCTTTCGGTCCCGCGGAAAAAAGCGCCGTGACGGGAGTCGGCGCGCCTTCATAAACGTCCGGCGTCCAAATCTGGAACGGCGCGGCGGCGACTTTGAAGCCCAGGCCGATCAGAATGAGCGCTAGCCCAAGTTTCATGAGGTTGCTCGTAGGGCCGGCGGCATCCATTTTCAGCAGATTCGTTGTGCCAGTGACGCCGTAGACGAGCGCGATGCCATACAGAAAAAAGGCCGTAGCAAAAGAACCGAGCAGGAAATACTTCATCGAGGATTCGCTGGACTTCAGCGAATCGCGCCGGTATCCGGCGAGGATGTAGCTCGAGATGGAGCTCAGTTCCAGGCCAATGAAGGCGGTGAGCAGCTCCTGGGCCGAGGCGAGTACCCCCATCCCGGCAGTGGCGAAAAGCACGAGGGCATAGAACTCCGCGTCCGCCAGGCCTTCACGCTCGAGATAAGGTCCCGCGGCCAGAATCACCAGGACAGCGACGAGGCCGACAAGATGGCTGAAGAAAATGCTGAAAGGATCGGCAGCGACAAGTCCGGCAAACGCGGGGCCCGGATTATGCACCGCATAAAAGTTGCCGCAGATGCCGAGGAGCGCCCCAATGACGGCGACCGTGGTGAGAGCGCGGCGGCTACTGACGAACGGCTGGAGCAGCATTAGAAGCGCGCCAAAGCCGCACCAAATCAGTTCGGGCAGGACGCGAAGCAAGTCTGCGGTGCTGGGGAACGCGGACATTTAGCGGGTTCCGAGCCTTTCGAGTGAGTTTTGCTTTTGTGCGGCAATGGCAGGGCTACTCGGTTGCTGGCTTACTTGAGGCTGCGGCAAGGGTTTCATCGGCGACTGCGCGTCAAACGCTTGCGGAGGCCGCGCCATTTGGTCGAGCACCGACTGGCTTGCCGTCGCCGTCCGGCGCGTGATGAACGTCGAGCCGATTCCCATCCAAAGAATTACGACTGCCATGGTCGCGAGAATGACGCGCTCGCGCATAGAAACATCGGTCAGCGTCTTGTTTTTCTCGACGGTGACGTCGCCATAGAACACGCGCTGGTAAGACCACAGCAAATAGCAGGCCGAGAGGATCACGCCCAGCGCCGCCCACGCGGCCCAGCCCCAATGCGCTTGATATGTGCCGAGGAGAATTAGAAATTCGCCGACGAACCCATTGAGCATGGGAAGGCCGAGCGAAGAAAGCGCGACAAAGAGGAAAAACGCCGCGAAACGCGGCATGGGGGTAGCCAGGCCGCCAAACTGGGACATTTCAAAAGTGTGGCGCCGGTCGTAAAGCATGCCCACAACCAAGAAGAGAGCGCCGGTGGAGATGCCGTGGGCGAGCATCTGGAAGACCGCCCCTTGCATGGAAACAATGTGGAAGGCAAAAATACCCAGCACCACAAATCCAAGATGACTGACGCTCGAATACGCGACAAGCTTTTTCAAGTTGGGCTGCACAAGCGCCACGAGCGCGCCATAAATAATGCCGATGATGGCCAGCACCGCAATCGGCGTAGCGAATTTCTTCGACGCCACGGGGAACAGCGGCAGGCAGAAGCGAATCATGCCGTACGTGCCCATTTTCAGGAGCACGCCTGCCAGCATCACGGAGCCCGCCGTGGGCGCTTCCACGTGCGCGTCGGGCAGCCAGGTGTGGAACGGGAAGAGCGGAACTTTAATGGCGAAAGCCACGAAGAACGAGAGAAAGAGGAGCGTCTCTGTTTGTGGCGGCAGAACAAGAATTCCGTTTTGCAGTGCCTGCTGGATGGCTGGCAGATCGAACGTGCCTGTGGCGTTGTACAGCCACAAAATGCCGACCAGCATCAGAATCGAGCCGGCCATCGTATAGAGAATGAATTTTATGGCGGCGTAAATACGTCGCTCGTGCCCCCAAACGCCAATGAGGAGATACATCGGAATCAGCATGACTTCCCAGAAGAGGAAGAACAGGAAGAGGTCGAGCGAGAGGAACACGCCCACGACGCCGACTTCGAGAAACAGAATGGCGATGAAGAATTCCTTGACGCGTTTCTGGATGCTATTCCAGGAACACAGTATGGAGACGACGGTGAGAAATGTCGTCAGGATGACGAGGAACATGCTGATGCCGTCCGCGCCGAGATGATAGTTGATGAATGTTTCGGACGCAGACCCATGCGGCCCGAGCGCGATCCACTTATGAAACTCCTCGAGGTGGTAACCCGTGCCGCTGATCGGCACGCCGCTAAGGAGCCACCAAACAGAGAAAATGAACTCGACGAGAGAAACGGAAAACGCCAGGCGCCGAATCCATTCGTGGTCATCGCTCCGGAGGAAGAGCAGAGCAATCGCTCCGAACGCCGGCAAGAAAATCAAAATCGAAAGCAGCGGTCCGGCAGGCATTAGCGCACCATCCCTGAGACTATCCCGGCCGCGGGCCAGAAAAAGATAATCGCAATCACCACGAGCGCACCGATCACCACCCACACCGCATAACTGCGCGTATTGCCGGATTGCGCGTGGCGCACTTCATCGCCGATCGATTTGGCGCTGCTCGCGACGCCGTTCACCGCGCCGTCGATGCCCATCACGTCGACGACTTTCCAGAGCACGTTCGTCGAAACCCAAAGCAGCGGCTTGACCACGACAGCAGCATAAAATTCATCAACGTAATATTTGTTCAGTAGCGTGGTGTACGCGCCGCGCATGGACTTCGCCAATTCCTCGGCCTTGCCGGGCCGGCTGATGTACAGCCAGAAGGCGATGACGAAGCCGATCAGCGCCGTGAGAACCGCGACTCCCGCGAGAGGTAGCTCGAGCGCATGGGCAGCGGCTTCCGCAGCGGCCGATTCGCCACCCCCGAAAACCGGCGCAAGGAAATTCGAGAAGTAGTCCGGGCCGCCCCAGAAAGAGGGCAGGGCGAACCAACCGCCGAAAATCGAAAGCACAGCCAGAATGACGAGCGGGCCGAGCATGCTCCAAGGCGATTCGTGCACGTGAACGTGGTGCTCATCGTATTTCTGCTTGCCGAAAAACGTCAGGAAAATTAGCCGGAACATGTAGAAGGAGGTCAGCAGTGCGGCGAACAGACCGACCGCATATAGAGTGTGCCCGGTGGCCGCGCCGCCGTTCTCGCTCTGGAACGACGCGAGCAGGATCGCGTCTTTGCTGAAGAAGCCCGCGAACAGCGGAGCGCCGGTGATCGCCAGCGTCGCCGTGAGCATCGTGACGTACGTCCATTTGATTTTCTTGCTGAGGCCGCCCATGTGGCGCATGTCCTGCTCGCCGCCCATGGCGTGGATCACGCTGCCTGCCGCAAGGAAGAGCAGTGCTTTGAAAAAGGCATGCGTCATCAGATGAAAAATGCCCGCGGAAAAAGCGCCAACTCCGCATCCAAGAAACATATAGCCAAGCTGGCTGACGGTCGAATACGCGAGAACTTTCTTGATGTCGTTCTGGACCAAGCCGATGCTCGCGGCGAAAATCGCCGTCGCGCAGCCCACGATGGCAACCACCAGCATGGCGGTCGGCGCGTGCGTGAATAGCACATGCGAACGCGCGACGACGTAGACTCCGGCGGTGACCATCGTGGCCGCGTGGATCAATGCGCTGACGGGCGTGGGCCCTTCCATAGCGTCCGGCAGCCACACGTAGAGAGGGAGTTGCGCCGATTTTCCGGTGGCTCCCATAAAGAGCAGCAGGCAGGCCACGGTCAAGACGCCGAGATGCCCCATCGCGTCCGGCTGCATCGGCGCAGCCTTTTGGAATACGGTTACGAAGTCCAGCGTCCCGAACGTGCGGAAGAGCAGAAACATGCCCAGCATGAAGCCGAAATCGCCGATGCGATTGACGATGAACGCTTTATTGCCCGCGTCGGAGGCCGACTTTTTCAGGAAATAGAAACCGATGAGCAGGTAGCTGCACAGGCCGACGCCTTCCCATCCGACGAAGAGCAGGGCGTAGTTCGCCGCCATCACCAGGATGAGCATGAAAAACATGAACAAATTAAGGTAGGAGAAGAAGCGGTAGTAGCCGCCTTCGTGCGCCATGTATCCGGTCGAATAAATGTGGATGAGGAATCCCACGCCGGTGACGACCATGAGCATGACCACAGTGAGCTGATCGATCTGCAAGTCGAATCCCGCGCGAAAAGTCCCCGCGGCAATCCACGTGAAGTATCGTTGAACCCACGGTACCTGGTTGGGCGCGAGCTGGGTGAACTCGCGCACGACTTCCACCGCGCAGAGGAACGAGAGTCCTGTCGCGCCAAGTGCCACGCTATTGACGATCTTATTCGGCCACTTGTTCCCCAGCAGCCCATTGGTCGCCGAGCCTAGCAGCGGCAGCAGCGGAATGATCCACAGATGATCGAGTAAGAGCATTAGAGTTTGAGCAAGTCCACGCGCTCGACGTTCAAAGATTGCCGGTTGCGCGCCGTCAAAATAATGATCCCCAGCCCCACCGCCGCTTCCGCGGCCGCCACCACGATCACGAACAACACAAAGACCTGGCCATCCGATTGGTGACGCGCCTGGCTAAACGCCACAAACGCCAAATTGACCGCGTTCAGCATCAATTCGATGGACATGAATATCGTGATGACGTTGCGTTTAAAAATGAAAGCCACGACGCCGAGGCCGAAGAGAACCGCGCTTAGAATTAGGTAGTAGTTCGTCGGGACCATCGCTAGCTTTTCTCCCGCTGCGCCAGGACTATCGCCCCCAAAATCGCCACGAGAATCAGGAACGATGTCAGCTCGAACGGATACACAAACTCCCGGAAGAGCATCATCGAGATCTCTTTCGTGTTGGCCAGCGCGCCGGACTGCAAGCCCGTTTGCCCGCTTTCGCTCGAGCGCGCGATGACCACCGCCAGAAATCCCAGCAGAGCGACCGCCAGGGGAATGCCCGCGATACCCGCGAGCTTCGAGACATTCGTGTGCTCTTCCACTCCGGCATTCAGAAGCATGATGACGAACACGAAAAGCACCATGATGGCGCCGCCGTAAACGATGATCTGCACGGCTGCCACGAATTCCGCGCCCATCAGCAGATAAAGCCCCGCGAGCGCCACCATGACGACGATCAACGAGAGCGCGCTATGAATCGGATGCCGTTGAAAAATCAGGCTGGCCGCGCCAAGCACCGCCAGCGCCGCCAGCACAAAGAAAATTGCGAGTTCCGCCGTCACTTCGCACCCCACATCGACTTCGCAAGGATCACGAAGGCGGTGATCACCACATTGGCGATCGAGACTGGCAGCAACAATTTCCATCCAAACGACATGAGCTGGTCATACCGGAATCGCGGAAGCGTTCCGCGCATCCACACATACACGAAGAGAAACACAAAAATCTTCGCCAGCAGCCAGAACGGCCCTTGCACAAAGTCGTTCACTGCGGGGAATACGATCAGCGCTGCGCCGACCGCCCCCAGAGCTGTCCCCACGCCGGGAAGCACAAGCCGCCCAAAAAGCGTCTCGTAACGGATCCCGTCCCAAATCACCCACAATCCAAACGGAATGAGAATTACCGAGGGCAAATAGTAAGTGAATGTCCAGCTTGCTGGAAAGGGAGAAAGCCATCCGCCAAAAAACATGATCGTGCAAAGGCAAGACACAGTGATCATGCTCGTGTATTCCGCGATAAAGAACATCGCGAACTTGAAGCTGGCGTATTCCGTGTGAAATCCCGCTACAAGCTCCGATTCCGCCTCCGGAAGGTCGAAAGGAACGCGATTGGTCTCCGCAACTGCCGCGACAAAGAAGCAAAAAAATCCCAAAATTTGCGGCCAAAGGTTCCAACCAAAAATACCCAGTTCCGGATGCTTCGCCTGTGCGCTGATAATGTCTCGCAGGTTGAAGCTCCCGGCCATCAAAAGCACCCCGACCACCGACATCGTCAGCGCCAGTTCGTAGCTCACCATCTGCGCCGAACTGCGTAGCCCGCCGAGTAGCGGGTACTTGCTGTTCGATGACCATCCTGCCAAAGCGACACCGTAAACGCTCAGCGCCGTGATTGCAAAGAGCGCCAGTATGCCAATGTTCAGATTGGCGATGCCCAGCGATACTTCGTGCCCCAAAATATGCAGCGGCTCCGGTCCGAAAGGTATGATGGCAATCGACGTCAGCGCCAATGCCAACGCCATCAGCGGCGCAAGAAAATAAGTGAACTTGTCCACGCCCGCCGGCGTCGGATCTTCCTTCAAGAGAAATTTCGCGCCATCCGCCAGCGGCTGCAGCAATCCGTGCGGCCCCACGCGGTGCGGCCCCCAGCGCGATTGCATGTGCGCCACAACCTTCCGCTCGAACCACGTCAGATAAGCATTGACGGTGAGAACGATGAAAAGCAGAAGCGCAATCTTTACAAGATCAATGATTATCGTGGCGTACGCGTTTAAGAAGGCGCTCACGGCTTGGCTTCCGCCTCCGGAAGTGATTCCATCATCGTGCAGAAGCGGCCCAGCGATCCGCTGGTAAAAAGTGTGTCGTTAGCGGAGCGAATCAACCCGGCGGGAACGTCGTAGGGCGCGTGCCCGTTTTTCGCGGCGTGCATGTGCGTCGATTCCGCGCCGCCGGTGAGCAATCCTGCGGGCTGTACGTCATATCCGGGCACCGCCTTGCGAATTTCCTCGAACACCGCCGCCGGCGACTTGTAGTGAAACGCCTTGCCCAGCCCCAGTTTTTCCAACTGGTGGGATAATATGCGCAGCAAATCGAAATCGCTCCGCGGCCCCATCACTTCCGCCGCCTTGTGCAGAAGCTGAATCTCGCCGGAAGTGTTCGTCACGCTGCCTTCCTTTTCGTAAGCCGAA
Source organism: Candidatus Acidiferrum sp. (assembly GCA_049792735.1). Taxonomy (GTDB): domain Bacteria; phylum Acidobacteriota; class Terriglobia; order Acidiferrales; family UBA7541; genus Acidiferrum. The sequence continues at coordinate 2,168 of JBARBE010000099.1, read as the reverse complement.
GCAGCGGGAAACACGATGTCGGCAAGTTTCGCCGTCTCCGTCAAAAACATTTCGTGAACAATCAGCAGCTCCAGTTTGCCGCGTCCAAATCCTAGCGTCCCAAAATGCGCCAGCGGATTCGCGCCCATCACATAAAGCGCCTTCAGCTTGCCATTCTGCGCCGCGTCCACCATGGCTGGCGCGGTCAGCCCCGGCTTGGAGGGAATTGCGCCGTCCCACAGCCGTTCGAATCCCTCGCGCGCAGCTGAATCATCCACATGCGCGTACCCCGGCAGACGGTCTGGCAACAACCCCATATCGGCCGCACCGCGCGAATTCGCATAGTCACCCAGCGCCATGTAGCGAACCTTGCCATGCAGGTTTGATCCGAAAGCCACCAACTGCGCGATCTCCGTGCCCATCACTTCCGCACCGAACACGATGGCGACTTCGGCCTCGGCATCCAGCGCGGCCTTCAACTGCACCAGATCTTCGACGAGCCCGCTCGGAAGTTGCCCCTCTTCGCGCGCCATCCAGCGAATCGCCGCGGCTTCCTGCCCCGCCGCCACCTTCACAAATTGCGTCGCCTTGCGCTTCAGCTTGATCTCACGCTCGTTCAAAATAAAAAGTTTCGCGCCGTTCAGCCGAATGTCTTTGCGAATCTGCCACGCCACCAGCGGATTCTGATTTGTGGGATCGTTCCCGATAAGCAGAACCGCTTTCGTCTCCTCCAGCTGCTTCATCGTCAGCAGGGAATCGCCCGCGCGGTCGCCCAGCGCCGTGATCAGCCCCGTGTAGTCCGCCGTCCGGTGATGATCAATGTTGTTCGTTCCGAAGGTAGCCCGCGCCAGCCGCTGAAACAGATAATTTTCTTCATTCGAAGTCCGGTTCGAACCGATGAATCCAATCGAATCTTTACCGCCCGCGTCGTAAATTTGCTTGAGCTTGGTTGCTGCGGCCTGCGCCGCTTCTTCCCACGAAACGGGATAGAGCTTGTCGCCCTTGCGTACCATCGGCTGCCGCACCCGTTCCGGATGCTTCGTAAAATCAAATCCAAAGCGCCCCTTGATGCACAGAAAATCTTCGTTAATTCCGGAAAGGTCGCGGTTATTCGCGCGCATAATCTCGTGATTCCGTACGCTCAATGTCGTCTTGCACCCGTTCGAGCAATGCGTGCAAACCGTCGAAACGTACGTCATCTCCCACGGCCGAGTTTTATACCGGTACGTCCCGCTCGTCAGTGCACCGACCGGGCAAATATCTATGCACATCCCGCACTCTTCACACTCCAGATGATCCTCGCGGTTCGGAATAATGATGCTGTTCGCGCCGCGCATCCCGACGCCCAGCGCCTTCACGTCCATGCCTTCATCGCACACGCGCACGCAGCGAAAACACAAAATGCACCGCGGCGCATCGTAATAAACAAGGTCCGACCACTTTTCTTCCGGACGGTGAATCTTTTCTTCCACGAACCGGCTCGTCTCCGCCCCGTAGCGAAAGACCATGTCCTGCAGCTCGCATTCGCCGCCCTTGTCGCAGACCGGGCAATCCAGCGGATGGTTCGTCAGCAAAAATTCCAGCATGGCCTTGCGCGCGCCGCGCACCTGATCGGAGTTCGTTCGAACCACCATGCCTTCGGTCGCCACCAGCGTGCACGCCGTCTGCAGCTTCGGCATTTTCTCGACTTCCACCAGGCACATGCGGCAAGCCGCCTGCAGCGAAAGCTGCGGGTAGTAGCAGAACGACGGCACTTCCGTTCCAATGCGCCTCGTCGCTTCTATCACCAGCGTTCCCGGAGGAACCTGCACGTCGCGGTCGTTAATCTTCAGCGTAACTAGCTTCGTCTCTGCCATGGAGTCCTAACGCGAGCCTACTAATGATTCCGCAGATTTATATGCGCACCTTCCGTGCAAGTGATCCTCAAACTCATTGCGCCATTTTTTCACAATGCTGATGGTCGGCAGCGCCGCCGCGTCGCCCAGCGGGCAGAACGTCCGCCCGAGCATATTCTGTGCAAGCTCGCCGGTGATATCGATATCTTCCGGCCGCCCGTAGCCGGCATGAAAGCGGTCCAGTATCTTTTTCAGCCACTCGGTGCCCTCGCGGCACGGAATGCACCACCCGCACGATTCGTGCGCGTAAAAATGCATAATCCGCCGCGCCATGTCCACCATGCACGTGGTTTC